>JBAZYN010000002.1 GCA_041659325.1 Candidatus Shapirobacteria bacterium
CTTTCGTCCATTGCGCAAAATTCCTAACTGCTGCCTTCCGTAGAAGTATGGGCCGTGTCTCAGTCCCATTGTGACGGACTCTCCGCTAAGAGCCGTTAGCCGTCATAGCCTTGGTAGGCCATTACCCCACCAACTAGCTGGTAGCAAGTACGCCACTCTCTTCGTGATTTGCATCTTTAATCCGAATATTGCATCGGATTCTATGGGAAATTACCCCCGCTTTCGCGGGGCTATGTCCCACAAAGAGGTATGTTCGTACTCATTACTCACCCGTTCGCCACTGAACCAGCGATCTACACAAAAACATCGAATACTTAGGAATAATTTGATATCTTTGTGTAGACCACAGGCCCCGTTCGACTTGCATGTCTTAGGCACATCGCCAGCGTTCACCCTGAGCCACGATCAAACTCTTAGTACAACTCCGCAAAAGCGGAGCTTTTTGTCAAAAATGATTTCCGAATTATCGGAGTCACCTTCTGGCACTAACAGTCAACTGGCTCTAAACAAATTGAATACAGGAATTTTAAAGTACCAGATGAATCGACTTGATTCATAGTAGGGATATTATATAGTAGATTGCTAAAAAATACAGTAGGGAAAAGTTGGAATTAGCCCTGATATCTTTTTAAATAGACAAGATGTTTTTTGGTAACGTACCCGTGAGGGAGGAGCTGTTTTAGAGAGGTGATTTTATGGACCCCATGAATATCGGAAATCACTACGTCAATATCTTTGTTGCTGATTTGATAGAACTGGGTTAAATATTGTAAACAAGCTCCGCAGGGATGGACCTGTTTAAAGTCCACGACACAAATAGCTTTAATTTGATATTTACCATGAATAACGGCATGGTCGATTGCCGATCTTTCGGCACAAACTCCTAAACCGGTTATAACCGACTCGATAAGACAGCCCCCGAAGTATTCCCCATCGACCGTAAGTACCGAGGCACCAATTTTATGTTTTGATCTGACAGTGAATGATTTCGGACGCGATTCGGTTGCTACTTTTATAAGAGTTGATATTTCGTCTTTTGTAAGCACTGGATTATTATAACTGAATAATTTTGGCGGAAGGAAGGATAGAGACTGATTCCGGCTCGGAAGAAGTGAATATTGTTTGATACCTTTGGCAAATTTTGCCAATGAGCTTTTGGTGGTTTTCGTCTAATTCCGAAAAGATATCGTCCAGAAGTAATATGGGTGATTCCTGGTATTTGGTTTCAAGATAGTCTATTTGTCCTAGTCTAACGGTAAATGTGGCTAATCTTTGCTGGCCACGGCTGCCCCAACTGGCTAAATTCTTGTCGGCAGAGTGAAAAACCGAATTATCAAAACTAAAATCATCGCGGTGAAGTCCGGATTGAGTGTAGCCACACTCAAGCTCCCGAGAATAATTTTGATCGATTTTTTCTTGAGTAAGAAAAGAGGGGTAATAGTTTATGGAAATTGTGTTTATTTCCAGGTCGGGGTGATTTTGAAAAAAATTGTTGAGATGTTTTATGAAAGATAGTCTAAAATCGTGGACTATTTTGTCATTTTTTGTCAGGGATTGATCCCAATAATAGAGTTCGGATTTATTATTTTT
The DNA here is from genome assembly GCA_041659325.1 of Candidatus Shapirobacteria bacterium. Taxonomy (NCBI): domain Bacteria; phylum Candidatus Shapironibacteriota; species Candidatus Shapirobacteria bacterium. Next base: position 1,591 of record JBAZYN010000002.1, read on the forward strand.
GCCACATCTGATTAGGTCTAATAATTCGTTACGGTGTTTTAGGGCCCGATTGTATTGCGATAAGGCGGAGGAATAGCGCCATTCTGATTGCATAAATATTTCATCAAGGAAGTCGCGTCGACGGCCGGGGGAGCCGGCTACTAGCCGAATATCGTCGGGGTGAAAAATTACAGTTTTAATCTGGCCGATAAACTCCTTCCGAAGTTTTTCGGCCCTATTGATTAATAACTTACGGGTAACGGCAGTTTTGGCGGGATCGTTTGTTAGCTGAATCTCCAGTTCGCTGAGTTCATTGTTTGTAGACAGTTTACCCCTAACCGAGGAATACGACGAATCCCACATAATAAGTTTTGAGAGGGAGGTTGAGCGAAAACTCTTGCCGTGAGATAGGAGATAAATTGATTCCAGGATATTGGTTTTTCCGGAACCATTCGGACCAATAATGAGATTGGTTTTTGGATCGAATTCAAAAAGTGTTTTTTGATGAGACCGGAAATTTTCCAGGAGTAACTTGGTGAGAAACATTAAGGCAATTATACCTGCTTCGATGTTGTGGATGGTTTACATAACTTTGATTGTTCTATAATTACGACATGATAGACGTATTAAAAACAACAAAATATGTAGCTGATAATTCAAAGTTGGTAAAAATCTCTACAAGAGCAATTGAAAAGCTGGTAAATAGTGTGCAGGAGAGTGAATTGGATTCGTTTGACTTGGGATATTTTGGCTATAATTGGCCTTTTGATCTTCAGATGGAATTGGTTTTTATATTTAACGCTGTAAATTTTTGTTATTGGTCGGGAAAAGGCGAACAAAAATGGACGGTTGAAATTGGAGGCAAGAAATTAGATGGGGCAATTGCTCTATTTAAATGCTTGGAGGAGGAGGCTAATAGAAATGACTCGTTTTTCCGACCGGAAACTCTGGCCAATTTAAATGAAAATGATTTAAAAAGAATTCTCAGGGGAAATGCAGAGATTCCATTGTTTGATGAGAGATTGGAATGTTTAAGAGAGTTGGGGCAAGTAACAAAAGACAGGTATGGCGACTATTTGAAAATTATTGAAAATAGCGAACATGACGCTATGAAACTAGTAGAAACAATAACTATTAATTTTCCGAGATTTAACGATGTTTCTGAATATAGTGGCAAAAGCATAGGGTTTTACAAGCGGGCACAACTGAATGTCAATATGATAAACAGTATCTTGGTATCTGTAGGACAAGCCCCAATGTTAAACATTGATAAGTTGACGGCATTTGCGGATTATAAAGTGCCACAGATACTTAGAGGGATGGGCATTGTCAAGTATTCAAATACATTGTCGAAAAAAATAGATGATTACGAGTTAATTCCCGTAAATTCAAGAGAAGAAGTCGAAATAAGGGCAAATACAGTTTGGGCGGTTGAGCTCATCAGAGAAGAATTAAGTAAGACGTTCCCCGTGACATCGCCTGAAGTTGACACTGTTCTTTGGACGAGATCGCAGAAAAAGGAACCCGGCGAAAAACCATATCACCGGACACTAACAACGGCTTACTAGAATTTTGGTCCGGAGAGTATCGGTAGCGTGGAACGAATTATTTGCTAACCTAATTTCCATCTACGAAACTCTTAAGCCTATTATACCTGAAGAAAAATTAGCTTTGGATTATTCCTATTAGGGATTACCAGTATAGTAATAGAACTATAATATAAAGAAGTGTTAATAGGACTGTTATCAATAATTTTCAAATACGTCATACCAAGGGTAGGTAAGCCGAAGCATTCTTAAGCGCCGGAGAGGTCTAAGTGGTCGGAGAGGTCTAAGTGGTCGGAGAGGTCTAAGTGGTCTTAGCTTGAAAGGTTCCCCATAACGTTTTACAATCCTGTCATCTGAACTAACGTAACCAATAAATGACATGTCATTTGCACTGTAAACTTCATTACCGTTCAAGATAAAACCAATCCAATTGCATTCGGTATCAAACAGATAGTTTCCGTTAATAAAAGCAATATAGTTACCTGATGTATTAAAGATATATCTCATTGTCTATCTCTTAATAAAGTAACCTGTGAATACAGATACAAAATACCCCCTATTACCATCATTACAATAGCACCCACAACCTGATAATCAGTCTTACCAATCGGAACACTGTGTTCAGAAGTTATAAAGTTAATTCCTATACCTATTAATATGGTTGCAAATAAATTTAAGACAACCGAATTGAGTGCTTTGTATTTATTAAGTTGGTAGTCGTTAGCGTATGTTTTTAAAGTCTCGTTCTCTGTTTCCAGTTGAGTAATTTTTGATTCGCAGTTTTTGGTATAAGTTAGAATTGTACTAGCTAATGGTCTATTGCCAGTTAAATCTTTAGCCTTAATCGTTCCTAAACTGGTTGGGTCAATACCTAAAGGACCGTTACTATTAGCCAAGGGAGGTGTGTTTGTTGTTTGAGGAGGAGTTACGGGGGGAATAATTGTTTTAGGTTTAGCCATTGTAATTATTTTACTCCATAATGGATATTTTTCTGGTTAGTAGGACTAATAGCATAAAGTATTAATAGCTATTAATACTCTATGGATTACGTAGGATTTGAGTTTTTGTGATATAAATGGCGTATGGATGACGTATCAGGTTTTTTATCTTTACTTTTCATATTGGCTTTGTATTTACTGCCAACCATTATTGCTTTTTCAAAGCGGAAAAAGAATAAAGTAGCCATTTTCTTAACTAACTTTTTATTGGGCTGGACGGTATTAGGCTGGATAATTTCTCTAATCTGGTCGGTAACAAACGATTAGAGCTGGACTACTAAATTAAGTAGATGAGGGGAAATTGGTAGATAATGTATATAATCAGAACTAGAGTTAAGGGTTAAAAAAATAATAATATGGACACCTATCAGGTATTACAAAAAATCTTTAAAAACCCCGAACAGGACCTTTTCATGTTTGATGACCTTTCCCAAATAAATATATATGAAAAAGGTGAAGGGATGTTTTATGTAAAAGCAATTTCAAAACTAGATGAAGAGAAATTGGTCTACAACGCCAAGACTGGAAAATCCGCACCTGAAGAAATTGTTAGACAACTATATTTAGTGCAACTTACAAAGCATTATAAATACCCTAAAAGTCTTATTGAGCTTGAGAAGCAAGTAAATTTTGGACGTGAGCAAAAACGAGCAGATATAGTGGTTTACAGGCCTGACGGCATTACCCCGAAAATAATAATTGAGGTAAAAGCTCCAAGTGAGGACAATGATGTCCAGCAGTTAAAATCATATTTGAATGCTGAAGGGGCACCCGTAGGGGTTGCGTTGAATGGTAAAACACGCCTTATCCTATACAGACCATATCCAAAAGATTTTGATGACACACTTGACGATATTCCTGCCTCTGATGAAGGGATAGAAGATGTTTTAGCAAAACGAAAAACTCTTAAAGATTTGAGAGATATTGAGCTAAAAGAAGTAATTGAAGAATTGCAAGAGCTGGTATTGGCTAACTCCGGAGCTGATGTATTTGACGAGATTTTTAAACTGATATACGCAAAACTATATGATGAAAAAGAAGCTTTAACACGACCCAATCAAGAACTGTTTTTTAGAAAAAGCCCGACAGGAAACCCATTAGAAACAAAGCGAATTATTGATGACCTTTTTGAAGGAGCTAAGAATGAATGGCCCGATATTTTTTCTAAGGATGACAATATTAAACTACGGCCAGAACATCTTTCAGTTTGCATAGGAAGACTTCAGGAGGCAAGACTATTTGGTTCTAACCTCCGTATCATTGATGAAGCATTTGAATATTTACTGCCTGATGTTGCCAAGGGAAAGAAAGGTCAATACTTTACACCTCGTGTGGTGATTGATATGTGTGTTCAGATGCTTAATCCGCAGAAAAAGGAGTATGTGGTTGATACCGCCTGTGGGAGTGCAGGCTTCTTGGTCCATACAATGCAGTATGTTTGGAAAAACTTGCCAACCCCTGAAACTCATAGAGAATATGCTAGCAGGTATCTCTTTGGGATAGATTTTGATGAGAAGTCAACCAAAATTAGCCGAGCAATTATGCTTATTGCAGGAGATGGTAAAAGCCATATCTACAAGACAACCTCACTTGACTCTAGAGAATGGCCTGAACGGCTTAAAAGCGACCTGAATGACTTAGGTTTGGTCAGACATTTTGATAATTACGATACAGATAGAAACAATAGAGAAACTTTCCAGCAATTAGGCTTTGATGTACTGCTAGCCAATCCCCCTTTTGCTGGCGAAATAAAAGAAAAGAATTTGTTGGCTCAATATGTTCTAGGTAAGAACAGTAAAGGAAAACTCCAAAACAAAGTTGAACGCCATTATCTGTTTATTGAGAGGAATCTTGATTTTGTAAAGGCTGGCGGTCGTCTGGCGGTTGTTTTACCGCAAGGTATTTTTAACAATACGGGTGATGAATACGTCAGAAAATATATAATGCAAAAAGCTCGTATATTGGCGGTTGTAGGCCTGCATGGAAATTCATTTAAACCTCATACAGGTACTAAAACGTCAATCATTTTCTTACAAAAATGGCGTGATGATGAGCTAGACCAAGGGGGTAACCCCACTACTCAAGATTACCCGATTTTCTTTGCCACACAAAAACAGTCATTCAAAGATAATAGTGGTGATTATATTTATGAAAAAGATAATGATGGTCAGTTAATAAAAGATGAGAGTGGTAATCCGAAATATCTAAGCGACCTTGATGAAATTGCTGATGCTTTTGTTGCTTGGGGTAAGGAGCAAAGTTTAAGTTTCTTTAAATAATATGGACTGGCAAACTATTGTCAAAGATAACAATTTAGATGTATCGGTTATAAATAGCTCTGATTTAAACGAGGACATTAGATTTGAAGCTGAATTTTATCGTCCAGAATTTATTCAAATTGAAAACTTACTTAAGAAGAGAGGGGTTGAAAGCTATGGTTCTTTTATTAAAAATATACAATGTGGCCCTTTTGGCTCAACAATTCTTTCTGATTCTTATGTTGAAAGTGGGGCGTATTTAGCTAGGCCATTTAATTTAAGAAATTGCGTAATTACTGATGATAATAGAGTGTATATTAGTGAAGAAGATTTGAAGAATAAAAAGTTAAATGAATATAATAATGGTGATATATTTTTTTCAAGGGTGGGAGAGATAGCTTGTAGTTTAGTTTGGGGATTTGGAGAAAAAGATAAAGTAACAATAAGCCCTAATATAATCGCGGTTAAAACTGACACAAAAAAATTGTCTCCATTTTACACAGTAATATTTTTTGAAACAAAATATGGTAAAGGGCAGATGCTTAGGGCTCAAATAGTAGTTGCTCAACCGACCATATCTACCCAGCTTATTAAATCTTTGCTTATACCAATACCCTCAATTAATTTACAAAATTCTATAGAAAAAATATACAGAGCTTATGTTGTGGCATTAAAAAAATCTGCAGATAATTATAGGGAAGCGGAGAAGCTATTCCTAAAAGAAATTGGCCTTTTTGATTATGAAGTAGGTGGAAAAAATATCTCTATCCGAAACTTTATAGATTGTTTAATTGAAGACCGTTTTGATGCCGAATATTGGCAACCAAAATATGACGAAATGTTTTGTAAGATACGAGAAAAACCTTATAAGAAAATTGGTGATATTGCGAATGTTGAGACTGGTCAATATATAAGCGAATATGTTGAGAAAGGAGCTGATACCAAATCTTTTATCAGGGGTACGGATGTTTCTCAATACGAGATTGATACTAATAGCTTGCTGTTTGTCCGCGTATCTGACCAAAAGAAAAAACATGTTGCCAAAAAAGATGATGTAGTAGTCGCCAGAGTAGGTTCTATAGGCTTATGCGCACGCATACAAGATAACCTAGTAGGCTCTACCATTAGTGATAATCTTATTGCTATTAGAACCAAGGCAGATATTGAGATGAGCTCATATTATCTTACGGTATATCTTAATAGCTTCGTGGGCCAAGAGTTTATGAAGCGCTTAAGTAGGGGTAGTGTTCAACAGCGTTTAAATCAAGAAACTCTAAAAGAATTACCTGTCCCGATTCTTGATATTGATATTCAATACAAAATAGAGAAAATGGTAATTGATGGTCATTTAGCGAAAAATGAAGCTAAGGACCTTTTTGAAAAAGCTAAGCGAGCAGTAGAAATATTTATTGAACAAGATGAAGAAAAGGCCTTGAGTTTTATTCAATAAATCACCAAAAAAGTTGGATTTCTGAAAAAACATGACTTTCCCCAATATACTTGACACGCAAGATACTGGTTGGTAATATATGAATTAGACAGTGGTGTCTAATTTATGCTTTTTATTACTGATAATCTTCTAGCCAAGGCTTCGGAAACAATCAAGAAATGTAATCTTGGTGATATTTTCAATCAAAAAAAATACACGATAGCTGATACTCCCCTGTCATACAGGCAAGCTAATACTTTAGACAAGGACAAGTTACTAAATGATAATAGGACGGGTGGTAAAGGTTGGAGAAAATTTAGCTTTAAAGAATTGGTTTATATTGATATTGTCTTGGACCTTAAGAAATTTGGGGTTAAACATGAGCAATTAAAACAATTATGGCAATCATTCTTTAAAGAGCCTGATGGTTTATTGGTCCCTAGTTTAGTACCAAATAGAGGAGAATCGGAAATAGCAATTTCTAGCGTGTTTGGTGGTGTTGAAATGGTTCTTTGTATAGATAGTGATGGAGAAATATTATATTTTGACCCTCAATTTTCTACTAAGTATAGTCAAAGCTCCAAGCCACTGATACGGGTTAGTTTAAATGTGGTAATTAATAAAATTATTAAACTAATAATTAAAGAGGAATTACCGGTGGAGGATTCAATCAAAAAATTAATAGTTGAGTACAAACTGATAGAAAAATAATATGAATCCCAAAAAAATATTAAATATTGAAAATTTACATTCAATAATTAATGGACATTTTACGCCACTATTTAAGCTCAGTTTACAAATTTTAGTCTAAAAATAATAAGTAAGAATAAATAAATAATTATCAATTTAGGCCAAGATTGTAACTCCTTTACTTAGGCAAGGCCGGCTGACAGCTACTAGTTCTTTTTGAAAGAATTGAGAAGGAACCAATCAACACATAATTTGTGTTGGTTGGCGAGTCATTTCTTAACCACACACAGATAGTGAGGTTTAAGAATATGACAGTTAATAGAGCAAGAAAAATACTAGGAAATATGGCAAAAGACTACTCTGACGAGCAGGTCATGAACTTGGTTAAGCAAGTCAAAGCTCTAACTGATATTTGTGCAGAAAATATAAATAAAAGGATGAAAAACGAAGGAGTTAGTTTTTTATATAAAGTAAAATAAAAGAAATGATAAGAGCAATTATATTGGCAAGAGCATCTGACCCAAAACAAATTATCATGGGTGATACGTTGGACGACCAACTTTATCTCTGTAAGAAGCTCATAGTTGCAAGAGGGTGGGATTTAGCTGAAGTGTTTCCCTGTGTAGAAAGTGGCCGAAAGAAGGAAAAAGAATACTTTTGGAAAATCTATAAATATTGCGAAGAGAGACAAAATACTCCAAAAAAGATTGACTACTTGGTTGTGAAAAATTTGAGTAGATTTACGAGAGGTGGCGGTGCCGAGTATCTTTATCTTAAAAAACTTTTAGCTGAAGTTGGAGTAAAGGTTCAGGATACACTTGGAACCGTAGGAGATGAAATAAATACTTTGGGTGACTTAGGATTTAAATACGAGTGGAGCATTCAATCCCCCACAGAGGCCATTGAAGTGAGTCAAGCCGAGGGAAATTTGCAATACGTGAGAAATCAACTAACACAGATGATTAGTGGATGTATTCGCTATATCCAAAAAGGATATTGGAATGGTCCGGCACCTTTTGGGTTAAAAAACAAAAAGGTGGAAACTCAAGAAGATGGAATAAGGAACATTCTTGCTGAAAATACTATTGAAAGTCATTTTGTTAAGCGAATTTATGAGATGAGAGCTAGTGGAGTATCTGACAAGGAAATTGCTGAAAAAATAAATTTGATGGGATTTAAGACTAGGTTAATGGCAAAAAGAGACCCAATAACTAGGATGAAGATTGGAACAAGAGGGGGAGTTCCGCTTACCGTTAAGAAAATCCAAGAGTGGGTAGTTAATCCTATTTATTGCGGAGTCATTGTTGCTTTGTGGACAAAGTATCAACCTATCAAGGCAGTTATGTTTGACGGATTGGTTGATATAGAGACTTTCAACTCTGCTAATAAAGGTAAAATTTTTATATCAAAGAATGTTGATGGTACTTATTTGATTAAACGAAATATTAAATGGGCGAATATAAATCAACCCGATAAAAGAATGAGGTATAACCCGTTTTACCCGTACAAAGGCATTCTACTGTGCCCTGTATGCAAAAAAGAGGTCAAGGCGAGTGCTTCAACTGGCCATTTGGGAACTAAATATCCTGCTTATCACTGTGACAGGAATCACCATAAAAGATGGCACGAAAAGCGAGAGGATGTTCATAAAATAGTTGAGAACTTTACAGAGAACCTAAAATTTTCTGAAGAATTTACAAAACTGTTTCAAGAAGTGTTTGTGGAGTCTTGGCAGGAAAAAAGACAAGTTGCCATGGTTGACAGTGAAAGGGCCGAAAACTACGTTTTAGAGCTTGTAGTGAAGCGAAAAAGCATATTGGAGACAATCAAAACAACTGATAGCTTGCCTGTCAAGAAGGCATTAGAAGAAGAATTTGAGGCAATTGATAGTGAAATAGAAAAAGCAAGAAGCGGGAGAAATGGGGTGGAGAGAAAAGAGGTGGATATTAAGCATATTTTGAAATATGCGGGATATTTAGTGGAACACCCAAAGGAACTACTGATAGATACGGACAACATGATAAATCAGAGGTATCTTTTCGGATTGGTATTTGACACCCTTCCAACAGTTGATGAATTAGTTAGTGGAACCGCCAAATTACAGCCAATATTCCAATTAAAGGGAAATGAAAATATGTCAAAAAGAGACTTAGTCCAGCGGGCAGGAGTCGAACCTGCTCAAAATGGTTTTACAGACCATCACCTAACCGTTCGGTCACCGCTGGTTATTTAACTAAATATTTTTTATATTTTGGCCCCAGAACTAAATTGTATTTTGCAACAAGTTCCAGGCTAGGAATAAAATATTTTTCGAGATTTTGGGTAACGACAAAAAGATAGTCACAGTTTGCCGTGTCAAATTTTTTAATTTTTCCAACACTGGTTCTATTGCCACCTTTTACCGACAAATTGACTTCGTAACTTTTTCTTTTATAGCTACAAGTTTTAACCTGGACTCTCCCCAAATGGCTTCCGTCATCAATGATTAAATCATAGTCTTGACTATCGGTGAGAGGGATACCAACTGTGTATCCTACGCTTGTAAAATAGCCAATAGCTACACCCAATCCCATATCTCCTTGTTTTTTAGAGTTTTTAAAGAGCCCCATTAACAGTATGATACACCGTTAATGACCACTGGTAAAATGTAGATGATTATAGCAGATTTTGTTAACTGGTAGAATAATAATATGCGTAACATCAGAATAATTTCTTGGAATGTGGCCGGAATGAGGGCGGCGATAAAAAAGGGATTGTGGGATTTTGTAAAAACAGACAACGCAGAAATATATTGTCTTCAAGAGGTGAAAGCATATCCTTCGCAAGTGCCAATGATAGAGTGCCCCGGGGATTATATCCCCTATTGGAACCCGGCTAAAAAAGCCGGCTATTCCGGGGTAATGACATTGACGAAGATGGAACCAAAAAAAGTAATTGTGGGAGACAGGGATAGCGATTGGGACGACGAAGGAAGGGTTTTGATAACTAAATTTGATGAATTTACCCTGCTAAATGTTTATTTTCCGAACGGCAAAAAGGATAAAGGAAGACTGCAATATAAAATGGATTTTTATGAAAATTTTTTGAAATATATAATCGAATTGAGAGAGCGGGGTGAAAAGGTTATATTTTGCGGTGACGTAAATACCGCCCATAATGAGATTGATTTGGCGAGACCAAAAGAAAACGAGTTGGTTTCCGGATTTTTGGAGATTGAGAGAAAATGGATGGATAAATTAGTAAAAAATGGTTTTGTTGATACCTACAGAATATTTAATAAGGACAGAATCGGATATAGCTGGTGGAGTCAAAGGGGCGGGGCCAGAAAAAGAAACGTCGGGTGGAGGATTGACTATTTCTTTGTCTCAGAAGAACTAAAAGATAATGTAGTTGGCGCTTTTATATTGCCGGAGGTGGTGGGGAGTGATCATTGTCCAGTTGGGATGGAGTATCGGATTTGAGCATAAGTGAAGTACCAATACCGATAACCAAAGAATTGAAGAAAGGAAATGAGAGGTGGATATTTTGTTTCAAAATGTAATTTAAAAGTAGGCCAATTATTACCCAATCCACGAACAAGATGATGGTGTAGATAAAAAGAGAGGTACCGTAGATTTCTAATTTTTTATCGTTTGGGTGAAGTTTGAATATCTTTATAATGGTTTTGGCGACCCAAGAGTACCAGAGGTTTTGGCTGAGGAAAATGATAAGCAATAGTGGAGTGGCCATGAAGGGAACAAAATAATATAAATTACGTCCGCTTCGGAGGATTAAGGGCAGATACTGATTAACAAAATTAACAATTTGGTTTTTGTCCAAATTGTAATTGACGGTGGCCGGAATTGTTTCTACCTTGTAGGTGTTTTCCTTGTCAGGATAGACGTAATAGTTGGTCCCGACCAGAGCAATCGGTTTGCAAAGGGAGGAGTAGGTTTCGTCAGTAAGAGATAGAACTCTAGGGTCCCGGTCGCCAGTAAAAACAATTCCCGATTGGCTTTTGTCGTCTAAAACAAGGCAATATGGGGTTTCACGATTGACAGACACTTGGCCGCTTTTTACGGAGATAATCAGGTCGTCGGGGTAACGGGAAACCAGATTCGTGTCTACCCAGGTTGAAGCGTTAGACAAAATATCATTTAGGGTAGAAAGGGGCAAAATGAGATAGAACCAGCCAATGATGGATGACAAGAGAAGAAAGATAGTGAGGTAAAGGACCGATTTTTGGGTTTTCATATGTAGATTGTAACTTATTTTATGGTTTGATAATGAAATTCTTGGTCCCCTCTTTTTTTAACCAAAGATTGTTGGCTTTCCAATTTGGATCGTATTTCCCGAAGGTCTCCCAATAGTGACGGCTGTGATTTTTAACCTCTAAGTGAATTAACTCATGCAGGAGAATATGGCGAAATTTATCTTTTGGAAAGAAAATAATTTGCCAGTTGAAATTTAAGTTGTTTCTGCCCGAGCAGGAACCAAAAAGAGATTTTTGGTTTTTCAAAGAAAGACGGAAATATTTGAAATGATATAAGAGACAGAGATTGTCTAATTCCTGCCGGATTAAGGGTAGGGCTAAGCGACGAAGACGGGGTTCAAGGATTTTTTTGAGGTGGGGGCTGGTTTTTGTTTTGGCATTAATATCAATAATATGTTCATCGGGGAAAATAATAACCGAATCGTGTTTGGCCGGATGAATGTTTAGGGCGTATTTTTGATCGAGGATGGTAAGGGAAGAAAGACGAAGGAGGGAGCGGGGAGACTTAAATTTGGTTGAATTTTTAATAATCCAATCGGCATGCTGATTGATGAATTTTTTAATAAAGAAATCGGGGGTAAGATGAGGGCAGGAAACGGTAAAAGAAGAGCGTGATTTTAGGCGCAAGCTAAGGGAACGGACTAGTTTACGAAAGACAGAATATGTAAAGACTTTATTAGATAGCGTGATCTCGGGCATGGTATATAATTATATTTGATTAGGAATTATATATTTTAAACTGGATTAAAAAAGATTAGTGATAAATGATATATATCGGGGCGGACCATAAAGGGCATAGATTAAAAAGCAGGATTGTGGATTGGATGAGGGGCTCGGGGATTGACTGTACTGATCTGGGGAATAAGGAATATGACAGTGGCGATGATTACACAGATATTTCGATATTACTGGCAGAAAAGGTGGTATCTGAGAGGGCGAAAGGGATATTAATTTGCGGCTCGGGGGTGGGGGTATGTGTGGCGGCAAATAAGGTTAAGGGGGCGAGGGCGGCTTTGGTTACAAACGATAAACAAGCCCGATTGGCCAGAGAAGACGATGACGCCAACATATTATGTCTGTCGACTGACGTGGTGGGCGATGAAGATAATATCGGGATTGTTAAAACTTTTTTAGAGACAACTTTTTCATCTGAAGAAAGACATATCAAAAGGATTAATAAAATAAAGGAATATGAAAATAAATCTTAGTCCTGTTTCTGAGGTAGATCCTAACTTAAGAGTCTTGTTGAGAATGGACACTGATCTTCCCATGGATGACGGACAGATATTGGACAACAGCAGGTTGGTCAAGACTATCCCCACAATAAAGTTACTCCTGGAGAAGAATTGCAAAATTGTAATTATTGGCCATCGAGGACGGCCGGAGGGAAAAATTGCCCCTGAAATGTCTTTGAAACAGATTTATCTGGAACTGATGGATTTACTGGAAAATGACGGACAGAGTTTAGTTGAGAGTGTGTTTGTAGAAAACTTTACCGATCAGGAAAAAATAAAACAGGCACTGGAAACAAATCAGATAGTTTTTTTGGAAAATCTGAGATTCCACCCCGGAGAAGAGGCCAATGACCCCCTTTTCCTGAAAGGATTGGTGGATCTATGCTCGGTGTTTGTAAATGATGCCTTTGCGGTAGCCCACAGGAAATGCGCCTCGATAATGCTTCATAACACCATGCCTGCTTTTTATGGGATAAGTTTTGTTGAGGAGGCAGAAAAAATTGCTAAGTTACTGGATCCGGAACGACCGTTGACAATAATTCTGGGGGGGGCAAAAAAAGATAAACTGGATTATTTGCCGGAGTTAGAAAAGATAGCAGACAGAATTTTGATTGGAGGAAAATTACCAAAATTAATGCAAAACCCCTCCCCCGCTTCGCGGGACCTCCCCTTGACAGAGGAGGCTAAAGTTGTGGTGGCAAAATTAAGGGAAGACGGATTGGATTTGAGCGATGAGGATATCGAAAAATTTAAAGAAATAATAAATAGCTCTAACACAGTTATTTGGGCCGGAGCAATGGGTTTTTACGAGTCTCCGGAGAGTAAAAAAGGGACCGATGAAATAGCTAGCGCAATTGCGGAGGCAAATGCATATAAGGTAATTGCCGGTGGGGATACATCGGCTTCGGTGAGTAATTTGGGGGTGAGAGAAAAAATTGATTATGTGTGTTCCGGGGGCGGGGTAATGCTTGAATTTTTAGCTAAGGGAACTTTACCGGCTTGGGGATAATGAGGTGAATTGAGGAAAAATGGTTTATGATTAAGATATGGATAACATTAAACCAAAAATAAAAATCGGCATAAACGGTTTCGGGAGGATTGGGACGGTGGTGTTGAGAGCTATTCTAATGGAAAAATATGACGTTGAGGTGGCGGCAATAAACACAACCGGAGCTTTTGGGGTTGATACTTACGCACAACAATTCAAATATGACTCGGTATACGGAAGAATTCCGTTAAAAGTAGAGGCCAGAGATCCCGAGAAAGGTGCGGAGTTGGGGAGGCTCATGGTTGGAGACTTAAGTATTCCGGTTTTGGGGGAAATGGATCCAAATCGGATTAACTGGAGGGGGTACGGGGTAGATGTTGTTTTGGAATGTACCGGAGCCTTTACCGATAATAAGGCCCTGGCTCATATTAAAGCAGGAGCCAAAAAGGTGGTGATTTCAGCTCCGGCAAAAGATCCGAAAATTCCGGTGTTTATCCTGGGAGTGAACGAGGAAAAATATAAAGGAGAGGCTTTGATTTCAAACGGCTCATGCACGACTAATTGTGTCGCTCCAATTGTAAAAATTATTGATCAGGCTATTGGCTTTCAGGAGGGTATTCTGACGACAATTCACGCTTATACGACTAATCAAAATATTGTTGACGGAGCCGGTAAGGATCCGCGAAGGGCCAGGGCAGCGGCAATAAACATTGTTCCGACTTCCACGGGGGCGGCCGAGGCAGTAATCGCTGCTTATCCGGAGTGCAAAGGGCGGTTTGCCGGGACAGCCATAAGAGTACCGGTGGTATGCGGCAGCTATTCTGATCTTACATTTAAGCTAACCCGGAGGACAACAGTGGAAGAAATTAATTCAATATTGGAAACGGCTAGTGTTTCTCCCATATTGGTGGGAAAATTAAAAGTTTCCTATGAACCACTAGTTTCTTCTGACATCATTGGAAATAACGCATCGTGCGTCATTGATACAATGATGACTAAGGTGGTTTCCGACGACATGGTGTCAATCGGGGCGTGGTATGATAACGAATATGGGTACAGTTGCAGGCTAGCAGAAATGGCGATGTATGTCGGCCAAAAGTAAAATGACGATAATTCCCACTATTTTTGATAAAGATTACAGAGAGGCGGAAAGAAAACTGGGGCTAGTTTCCGGATTGACTAAGTGGGTTCAGATTGATGTTACAGATGATATGTTCACCCCAGGGAAAACTTTTGAGCTGGAACTACTGAATAAGTTTGAGACAAACGGGATTAATTTTTTGTACGACATACACTTAATGGTTAAAGATCCGATTAAATGGTTGGAAAAGTGTTTGTTTGTCAATGCGACCAGAGTTATCGGGCAGGTGGAAATGATGAGTAGCGTCGAGGCATTTGTCGAAAAATCAAAAGATATCGGTTTCGAAGCAGGAATTGCCTACGATTGGGGAACAGAGATTGGGAAAATCCCCAAGGAAACTGATGAAATACTTTTAATGGGAAGAAAGGCAGGGTTTGGTGATTTTGAACTGGAGAAGGGTATATTTATAAAAATTGAGGCTTTAAAACAGAGGAGGGTTGATGATAATTTGGATTTTATGATCGGAGTTGATGGAGCAGTGACTTTGGGAAATGTGGCAAAAATCAAAACGGCGGGGGCGGATTGGGTGTATTGCGGAGAAGCTGTTTTTCATGGTAACGTCAATGACAACTTAGACTTGTTAAGAAAGGAGATAAAGAGTGATTGACAAAACCAGTAAAAAAATAAAAAGAATAACATTTTTTGGCGATGGAGATAGGCGGTGTGAGGATAAAAAATATTACAGGCAAGCCTTTGAGTTGGCGAAACTATTAGCAGAAAACGGATATATTGTAGTAAACGGCGGTGGCCCCGGGGTGATGAAGGCAGCAACTTTGGGGGCAAAAGCAGGGGGAGGGAAGGTTGAGATAGCGATTTTGGATCCAAAGAACCAACCGGCAAATTATGAGGGGGTCAATAAAGATAATTACGCGTTGGCAGATAAGATATTCATGATGTCTTCGTATGAGACTAGGCTGAAAAAACTGATGAACCGAGGAGATGCCTTTGTAATTTTTAGCGGAGGGACGGGAACGATATCGGAAATCGGGATGACATGGAACAGAGCAAAGTATGAGTATGGGCATCATGAACCGCTAATTTTTTTCGGTAAATTCTGGAGGAGGATTGTGGCGGATTTAATTGCCGGCCTGGGCCTGGAAGAGAAAGAAAAAAAGGTGGTAGAGATGGTGGAAAGTCCAAACGAGGTGCTGAAATTACTGAAAAGAATCAGCGGATGAGGTCTTGAGGACAGGGCGGGAATTTTGTTGGATTTCGATGGGAAAGACTTCTTGTCTTAGAATCTCATTTTTGGTGAGAGTGAGACGGACTATATTTGAATGGGAGGTGGCGTACGACCAACTTTGATCAAAGATAAAATTACCATAAGAATAAAAAATCGGTTTCCCCCGGTAATACTCTTCCGGCTGCCAGACATGAGGGTGATGGCCGTGAATTATGTCGGCGCCAGCATCAACCAGATCTTTTCCAAATTTTTGCCGCCAGGCTTCTGGCTTGGGAAGATATTCGTTTCCCCAATGGAGAGAAACAATGAGCCAGTCGACTTGTCCGTCTGAGTTTTTAACAGTTTCGATGATTTTGTTTTTATCGTAATTGGGGTAGGTAATAAAGTCATAACTTAAAAAACCAAATTTAATATCATTGACGGTTTTGGTGACAAATTCTTTGTCAGGATCGTGACCGTAGATGTAGACGAGACTGTTTTGATCCAACATATCCTCTGTTTGGACTAGCCCATCCCGGCCATAATTTAAAATATGATTATTGGCCAGTGATAAGACGAATTTATTTTCGACCAGTTGGGGCAGAAAACGAGTGTCTCCGCAAAAGGTAAATGTGCCGGTAAAACCGGTCGGGCAGTCGTTGATAATCGGACTTTCAAGATTAGCCAGATTGAAATCATTTTCTTTTAACCAATCTCCTACTCCAGAAAAGCTCCATGAAAAATCATTCCTAGACCTGGCTGTGGAAGTGATGTGGCGTCCTAAACCAAGATCCCCTACTAATCCGAGAACCACTGGCGGAATGAGGGTAGGAGAGGGTTGGACCGTGGGGGGAAAAGCTGAGGGGGATGATTCTTTGACGGAAATTGATTTGGGGTTGGGAGAAAAAAGGGAAAGAAAAAAGGCGGTTATTAATGCGATAACAGAAGACATATAATTGTTTAGTATACTTGATATTGTATGTTCAAAAAAATAATTTTACTAGGTTGCTTATTAATGTTGGGGGGTTGCGGCATTATACCAAGGAAATCCGGAGTGGAAATCGTTTCCACCCCGCCGACAAAGGTATATATCGATGAAAAGGAAGCAGGAATGACGCCTTATAAAAATAACTCTCTTGTGCCCGGGGAAATCGACTTGAGATTGGTAGCACCGGAGGGGGTGGAATGGAAAAAAAAGATCAAGATGTTTAACGGGGTTAACACGGTCGTAAACTGGAAACTATCCGATACCGAGAGCGAAAATGGGGGTTATATTTTGTATCTGGAAAAAACGGGCGATAAAAATAAGGCCGGGTTATTGGTTAATGCATCGCCGGATCAATCGGTTGTTTATATCGACGGGGAAATAAAAGGATTTACCCCCATGAGGCTTGATAGTATCGGCGAGGGTGACAGAGAAATATCTGTTTCCTTCCCGGGTAGGAAAAGTACAAATATTATTGTAAAGGCTCTAAATGGTTTTCTATTGGTGCTAGACACTACTCTTCCGGAGGAAGAACCGTTAGCAACGCCGACGCAAGAACCGGTAGCCCAACCGTCTTTAATAAGCTCCGGGCAAAAGATAATGATAAAGGAAACAGAGACAGGCTGGTTGAGAGTAAGAGATCTGCCCGGCAATACGGCAACAGAAATTGACAGAGTTAAACCACTTTCGATTTATACCATGCTTTCGGAAAATAACGGATGGTTCCAAATCGATTTGGGGAATGGAGAATCGGGCTGGGTTTCGACTAAGTACGCCGAGAAAGTTGAATAAGTGATCCAAAAAAAAGTAGGGCGACCCCGACAAAGACGTACATCTTTTGTTGGCTGTTTAGAAACAAAGAAATAATTCCCAACAAAAGGCTGATGGCCCAGTAAAAAACCGATATTTTTCGTCGGCTCCAGCCAAGACGCAGCAACCGATGATGAAAGTGGCTACCATCGGAAACAAAAATCGGACGGTGGTCGATTATCCTTTTGGTCAAAACATAGAGACCATCTAGCATCGGGATACCCAAAAGAAAAATAAGCGTTGCCAACTTTGCTCCCGAGAGGATTGAAAGAACTGCCAACAAGAGCCCGGCAAGACTTTTTCCACTGTATCCGGGCATGATACTTTGGGGATAAAAATTATAGGGGAGAAAACCAAGATAGGCACCGGCGACAGCCCCGGCTAAAATAATTACCGGCCATTGAGTGACGTCAGTGGCATATCTTAGACCAAGAATTCCAATAAAAATAGCGGAAATACCCGCAAAGCCAGGTAGCTGACCTTCGACCCCCGCCGCCCACCCCACTGAATTCATACACCAAACAATCCAAAAAACGGCCAGTAAATCGGAAATAACCCAAATTGAGTGAGGGCCAAGAAGATCAAAATTAATTTTTAGGGTGGATAAGTCGATAATCCCGCCAAGAGGATTGGAGATATAGGCGATACCTATGCCGGAAGATACAACCAACAGCGCCGCGACAATATTAGTCAGGAGTCTGGTTTTGGGGTTGACGTCTTTGATATCGTCAAATACTCCGACAATAAGGGTAAGAATTGAGGACAAAAGGATAAAGACCAAATGTTTGTCCGGGGGCAGGAAAAGCAGAGCCGAGAAGGTAATTCCAAAAAAAATCGGTATCCCCCCGCCCCGAGGAACAGAGGCGGTGGCAGTGGCGTTGTGGGTTTTGAGCTGTTTTTTCTCAGGATTTTCTACCCAACCTTTGGCAATAAAAAAATTCCTGGTAATCGGAGTGAGAACCCAGGATACAAAAAAGGAGGAAAAGATGGCCGTAACGAATTTCAGGATCATCAGGAGACCAGATAAACTATATGGATTAGGGTAATCAAAGACAATATGGAATAAATAAGGGAGAAGACAACGAGAAGTCTGGAAATCACTTGAATGGAGTGTAAGGTGAAGGCCGACAGAACATTATTGATCAGAGAAAAAAATATTGAAAACGAGGGCAGAAGAAAAAGTGACGAGGCCGAAGCTAGCCTTTGGCTTCCCCAGGGCAGTGAGTAGTATAACGGGACCTGTTTGGGGAGACTGTCGAATTTAAAAAAAATAAAGGCTAGCTGAATTAGAATGGTCAGGGCATTCCATCTGAAGATTGTACCGTTTATTTTTTCCTGCCAAAACTTCCCTAAAACTGACAATTTGACAAAAATAGTTTTTGCAAAGGCCATAAGAGTTATCTTGACCGATAGATCAGGGCGTCGCCTATTTTGACTGCAAGATAGTAATATTTTTTAATAAACAAGTCCAGTTGAGGGAAATCCCTTCCCGGCATATTATAGTAGATTATTACTTTTGGAAGATCGATTTTGAATTTTTCGATGGTCTCATCGTAACCATTGAAATCGACAATGTGATAGGCAGTTGTAAACCTGGCCTGCGGCGGACGGTTTGACAGAGCATAAATCGAAGCGCGATCCCCCCAGATAAATATTTTATCATCAGGAACGGTATTATTTTTTAAAAATTCTGATATTTGATAATTTTCCGGTACATGCCAGCCAAAATAATTGTTGAATTCGTCTTTGGACTTGAACCCCAAAACATATGAATAAAAGTTGGCGTAATAGGAGACGGTGCGATAAAAATAAAATTTGTATTTGACTATTGCACCGGCAAAAACCGCAAAATACAAAACGATTATCAATTTGGTGAAAGTTTTGTATTTGCCAAAAAGATGGACGACCAAAATGGAAAGAGGGGGAATAATTTCAATAAGGTAGTGAGGATAGGGACGACCGGAAAGGAGAGAGCCAAAGAGGGAAAAGGCAAACCAGGAGGTAATCATAAAAGTTTTGGCATCAATTTTTTTCGATACTTTTGAAATATAGCCGACCGCCAGAAGAACAAACAATACCAATAGACGAAGAGCCAATCCGCCACTAAGAGCTGATCCGGAGTGAGTGCCGATGCTCCACGAGGATAGATATCCAAAATTTTGAAGAAGGGAAGCGTAGATAAAATAGTTGAAACCCCCGTTAGCGAGGAAATATAGAGAGCACAAAACAAGAGGAACAAAAAAACCCCCTAAAAGAAGAGCGACCCTTTTGGCAAAGGGAATAATTTCTCTTTTAAAGGCTTTTTGATCGAGCAGGCAAGATGTTTCCCAAAAAATGATGGTGCCAACTTCAAGAGCGGCCGGGGCTTTGATCATAAATGACAATCCCAGGAGCAAGCCGGAGACCAAATAGTGGAGAGGTTTGGCGGCGGTGATGTATATGGTAAAGGCAGCCAGGGTAGGGAGAAGCATGAAAATTTCGGCATTGGCAATATTGCCCTCGAGCAAGGGGATACAAGAAAGAATAATGAAAACGAAAGTGGCGATTTTTTGCAGTCCTCCTGATACAAATTTTTTGGCTAGTTTGTGGAAAAAATAAACAGTCGGGATCATTACGAAAAACAAAAGTAGGCGAAAGCCAAAAACGGTTTTGGAAAAAGCGGCCATAAGATAAAGAAGCGGAGGTTTATTGTCGTGAATTTGACTGTAAAGCTTGACCCCCCGGTTGAGTGCCTGACCAATAGTTAGGTAGATGCCTTCGTCATCATACCAATATGGCTCAAAAAGTGAAGGCAGGCGAAGAAAGATAAATAAAACAGCGATAACCAACAAGAAGTTTGATTTGAGGAACTTCTTTAACATTAATCTATTTTAACTAATTTTTTTAATTGGTGTTTTGTTGGTGGTTTTGTAATCCAGGCGCTTACCCAAGAGAAGACGGGTGTGAGAGTGAAGCCCGGGTAAAACAGACATGGTGAGGGTGGCGATGGGCATAAACGGCCATTGGAGCAGATTCTTGAGAATGTTTACGAAACCCTTTTTTTGATTGTCCGGCCGAAGAATCCAATCAAGGATGATGATAACAATGAGAGGAATTAGGCAGATGGTGAGGATAATATTGGAAATACGGGGAAGGTTAAAACCAATGGCTGTCTGGAAAAACCTGGGATTTAGGATAACCGGCAGAGAGGTACCAAGGGTAAGGATAAACCAATTGCTAGACCAGATAAGATGGGTTTGAATAAGCTTGAAGATGCGAAGACATCGGGTGATGAGGGGAATCTCTTTGTGAATTTTTGCCTGTTCTATGGCATAGGGGATGTCAATTGCCCCCCAGGCATGACGTACACTTTGGTTATAACGATTCTTAAGAGCGGAAAGGTAGTTTTTGCCGCTAGGGGCATCGACGACGGTCGGTAGGAAAATTGGTTCGACCTGGGCTAAACCCCGGGTACTAAAAAAGGATTGGAGAAAAATATGCCAATCTTCTGGGATCATATCAAGATCCCAATATCCAACCGAATCAATGAGTTTGTATGATGAGGAATAGCAGGAATAGTTGAAAAAAAGGCCGTCCGGTTCCTGAATATTGGCGATGTGAATAACGTTGCCCAAAACTCCGATTATGCGGATGGGGGCAGGAACATCATTGATATTGTGATGCCAAAAAATCGGTGATTGCCAAAAACGGAGATATCGATTCGGAGAAGAGGCAAAGCGGTAGGTGAGAGCGGAAAAATATTTTGGATTAAAAATGGTATCAACATCGCAACTGGTTAGGGTGAGGTGGCTGATATCAAATATGCCTTTGTCGATATACTCTTTTTTTACAAATTTAGCAGCCCAGGCCTCGTTGCTATGCTTACCGATGGTTTCTCCAGGTTTACACTTGGCCGGATGTTCAGAAAAAATCAAATGACCAAATACACCTTTGTATTTGGCAGAGAAATAATCGATTGTTTTTTGGTTGTTCTCTTTGCCGGCCCTCTCTTCCTGAGCAATAACAACATTGATTTTTTTTAAATTAATATCAATTTGGGCGGCAAGAGAGCCAACCGCCATTTCGATAACATCAAGAGGTTCTTTATAGGAAGAAATTATTATGATGTGATTAATTTTGTCGTAACTGGGCCAGTTTTTATCGTAGTTTTTTTTAAATAGTTCAAGCCAGTCGATTTTTTTTGATGCGCGAATTTTATAATAACCAATTACGGCCAGAATTGACGATTTAAAAGATTGATACAGCCAATAGACCAAAAAGGCGATGACGAAGTAAGTTACAAGTTTCGGTACCAGAATAGCACCCCAAACCGGAAATAAAATAAAAGTCCAGGCAAAAAAGCCAGGGATCATTTCCCAGAGACGGTATTTTTTGGTGGTTTTGTTGATTTGTGTAGATTCGGATTTGGCCATAATCTTTGGAAGAATCCAAGAATGATAAATTATACCAAATAGAGGGTCGGTTTGGGATAAAATAGAGAAATGGAAATTAGTGAGGCGATACAAAAGACAATTGATTACGCCGGGAAATTTGGGATGAAGCTGAGTCGGGAGCAACTATGGTCAAGATTGATGGGGGAAAGAGTATTTTCCGAAAAAGAATTTGAGAAAGAAATTGGAGGGGGTAGCCTTAGTACAAAAAAGAAGATCGAAGGGGAAGCAAGAAAAAAAAAGTTGGTGGCGAAGCGTTTGGGAAAAATGGTGGCGGAAAATGACAACAATATCCTTATGGTGGCAGTTACCGGATCGGTAGCGGCTGAAAACTGTAAGAAGGGTGACGACATTGATATCCTGATTGTGACTAGGGAAAACAGATTGTGGTGGAGCAGATTAAAACTACTATTTTTTTTGATCAACAAAAAATACAAATTCCGAAGATATGGAAAAAGAGAAATAAGAAATGAGCTTTGTTTTAATATGTGGCTCGAAGAAAAATCATTAAAACTACCAAGTGAAAAACGGGATGAGAGGAGCGCGGTTGACCTGATATTGTTGAAAGTAGTGGTAGATAAAGACAATATTTACCATAAATTGTTAAGGGAAAACGATTGGGCCAAAAATTGGGTAGCAACGGGATATAGCTTAAAGTCTAAAAGTCAAAAGTCTAAAAGTCGAAAGATTGGAAAGAATAAGAAAAATATAGCCGGAGATTTGATTAATTTATTGGCCTTCGTGGGGCAATATTTGCATATGTGGCCAAAAAAAACGAAGGAAAATGTCGGTCTAAAGGCAGCATTTTTCCATCTTTCTTAGCAGGGAGTGGTAGAATGGAGTAATGAAACTGAGCCGAATGGCGTATATGGTGGTTTCCCTGCTACTGGGGGTGGTAATCTTGGTGGTATCGATGGCAAGGGCCGGATTGGAAATTATGGCGGTTGAGGGAAATGAAGAAACCCTACGTAATGATCCGATTAAGTTTGTGATTGTCAACGATGAGTTTGAAAAGGAGGAATACTTTTATAAGTTACCCGAGGCCGGAATGCTACCGACAAACCCATTTTATGGATTCAAAAAAGTCAGAGATTTTCTTTGGGTAAAATTTAGTTCAGGAAGTATTAAAAAAGCAAAAGTGCAATTACTGGTGGCCGACAAAAGAATGGCCGAGGCCAAGATACTTTTGGAAGACAATAGAAGCAAAGTCGGTTTGGAGGCTTCACAAGAAGCCTTTGACGCTTTAAAATTAGCCGAAATATCAATTTCCGGGGTTCAAGAAGAAACTGATGATTCAAGGCAGATGCAATCGCGGATTTTTAAAGCCGGATTTGCTTATATGCAAATACTGAAAACTTCAGAAAATTCTTTTGAGCTAGATACTAGTAAATATAACCAATTAATTAAAGAGCTGGATGAGTGGAACCAAAAACAAAAAAGCCAAGAGAAAGAAGACGAAGGGTAAAAAACTGCGGTTGGCTTTGTTTTTGGGAATATTTTTACTTTTGACAGGGATAGTAGTTTTGGCTGTGGCGGTGTCTCAGGATTTGCCCAATCCCAAAAAGTTGATGACGTATGAATATCCGGAATCATCTCAAATTTTTGATAATAAGGGAAAACTTTTATATGAAATGTATTCTGAAAAAAGAAGGCTGCCGGTAGAACTTGGGGAAGTCCCGGAGAGCCTGAAAAAGGCGACTCTGGCAATCGAGGATTCAGGTTTTTACAGTCATTTCGGATTTGATCTAAGGGGTATTGTCCGCGGACTATATCGGACAATTGTAGAAAGAAGACTTCAGGGCGGCTCAACTCTAACGCAGCAGCTAGTCAAAAACGCTCTATTGACTCCGGAAAGGACGGTGTCCCGAAAGATAAAAGAGGCAGTACTGACAGTTGTCACGGAGATTTATTATTCAAAAGATCAGATTTTAGAAATGTACTTTAACCAAACCCCTTATGGAGGAACATTGTGGGGAGTCCAAGCAGCTTCAAAAGGGATTTTTAATAAAAACGTGGGTGAATTAACTTTAGCAGAATCGGCACTGATTGCGGGGCTTCCAGGATCACCTTCCAAATACTCCCCTTTTAAAAATCCGGTAGCGGCCATTAACAGACGAAATATGGTGTTGGCGAGAATGAGAGAGTTGGAATATATAACAGCGGAGCAGGAGGAACAGTCCAAAAATGAGGAACCCAATTTTTATATTAATAAGGGGAATCTGGTGGCGCCTCATTTTGTCTTTTATGTCAGACAGCAATTAATAGATAAATACGGAATTAAAAAGGTGAATGAAGGCGGCCTGAAAATAAAAACAACCCTTGACTCTGACCTACAAAATTTTGCTGAAACGGCAATAGCGTCTGAAATGGCAAAACTAGTTAGATATAAGGTTTCGAACGGAGCAGCCCTGATTACCGAACCAAAGAGCGGAAAAATTCTGGCCATGGTAGGGTCAAAGGACTATTTCTCGATAGACATAGATGGCGAATATAATGTGACGACGGCTTTGCGACAACCCGGGTCGTCGATAAAACCACTTAATTATGCGGTGGCAATAGAAAATGGAAAAATTACGGCGGCATCGGTAATCAATGACGGGCCGACTTGTTTTAATGTGACGGGATTGAAATCATACTGTCCGACGAATTACGGGAATAGGTACTTTGGGCTGCAAACGGTACGGAATTCGTTGGCGAGCTCTTTGAATATCGCGGCGGTAAAAGTATTAAAGCTGAACGGATTGGAAGCATTTGTTGCTTCGGCCTCGGCGATGGGAATATCAACCTTTAACAACGCTTCTGACTTTGGATTGTCACTAACTTTAGGAGGAGGAGAGGTAAAAATGACCGATATGAACGTGGCATTTGGAGTGTTGGCAAATATGGGGTCGAAACAACCATTAAATCCGATATTGGAAGTCAGAGACAGAAACGACGAGGTTATCGATGAGTATAAATATGTTCCGGGAGATAGGGTGTTGTCACGAGAGACATCTTTTATTATCCAACAAATTTTGTCTGATGACGGAGCCAGGGCAATGGTTTTCGGGAGAGGATCAATGTTAAACATTAAAGGTCATTCGGAGGTGGCGGTAAAGACAGGGACAACAAACGATCTAAGAGATAACTGGACAATCGGATATACTCCCGATGTAGTAGTAACGACATGGGTGGGAAATAATGATAATTCAAAAATGAGCGGAGTGGTTTCCGGAACGACCGGGGCGGCACCGATATGGAATAAAATTATGACCTATTATCTACAAGACAGGCCGATAAAAAAGCCGGTGATGCCATCAAATGTAGTGGGTATGTATGTTTGTAATGTTACGGGGGGTCTGGTACCGGACGAGGGCTGTGACAGTCACTACGAATACTTTAAAAACGAATATAAACCAACCAGCAAGATACCTCTCCGGGCTAATGTATTGATCGACAAAGATACCGGGAGAGTGGTCAGTGATGGTGATAATAAACCTAATACGGAATGGCAGGATCACGCGGTGATAAAAGATATAAGCGGAGTAACGGTGTGTCTGGACTGCCCGCTAACCAATCCTGAGGCAGAAAAAGTGGTTACGACAATAAATTAATGGGGCGAAAGAAAAGGGTGGAAGGGATAAAACGATTTTTAATTTTAGCCGGTCGGCCATTGGTAAGGACGGTGAAACGAATTTCGTGGGGTTATTTTATGGGAACAATATTGATGGTGGCGATGACGGTGGGAATGGTGTGGCTTTATAAACAATTTTTGGTTGATTTGCCAAATATTAACGAAATTTATAATCCTCCAAGATTGTCAACAAGAATATTGGACCGGAGGGGGAAACTGCTATATAAATTTTACGACGAGGAAAACCGAAGCTGGACTTCAATAGACAGAATCCCAGAGTCACTGATAAATGCAACTATTGCAATAGAAGATAAAGAGTTTTACCAACATCATGGAATATCGATAAAAGGGATAATTCAGGCAGTCTTATATAACTTCAGAAAAAACGGCCAACAGGGGCCGAGAGGCGGGTCAACCATTACACAGCAGTTGGTAAAAAATGTTTATTTCACCCGGGAAAAAACCTGGCAAAGAAAAATAAAAGAGGCAATTTTGGCGGTGGTGTTGGAAACAAAATTAACTAAAAAGGAAATATTGGAAAGGTATTTTAATCAGGTTGCTTATGGCGGAGAAACGTATGGGGCACAGGAAGCGGCAATTAAATATTTTGGCAAAAATGTATGGGAAATAACGGCGGCTGAGTCAACCTTTTTGGCCGGTTTGCCGGCAGCGCCAAGCTCCTACTCCCCTTTCGGCAGCAGCCCGGAATATGCCCACATCAGACAACTACAAGTAATCGACCAGATGGTGAATGCCGGCTATATTGACGAGAGGCGGGCTCTTCAGCTAAAAAACGAGAAGATTGTAATTGCTGAAGAAAACAGAATAATCAGAGCACCTCATTTTGTGTTTTATGTAAAAGATATTTTGGAAAAAAAATATGGATTTGTAAATTTTGGCCGGTTGGGGCTGACGGTTACTACGAGCCTTGATAGCGATATTCAAACGATGGCCGAAGAAAAAGTGAAAAGCGAAACGGAAAAGGTGAAAAGGCTTCGAATTAGTAACGGGGCGGCAGTGGTAATTGACGTTAAGACAGGTGAGATATTGGCTATGGTTGGGTCTAAAGACTATTATTCAAAGGAGATTGACGGTAAATATAATGTGACGACAGCGCTGAGGCAACCGGGGTCGTCGATAAAACCGATAAATTATCTTCTGGCGTTAAAAAACGGAATGACTCTAATGTCGACAATTGAGGACAGCCCGATTACCTATTATGTGAAAGGGCAAAAACCGTATAGTCCGAATAATTATAATGGTAAATATATGGGACAGGTGACACTAAGAACTGCTCTGGCGAATTCCCTAAACGTGCCCTCGGTAAAGTTACTGGAAAAAAACGGAGTGAATAATATGATTGATCTGGCTGAAAGCATGGGGATTACCACATGGACAGACAGATCGAGATTTGGACTGGCCCTGGCGCTGGGTGGCGCAGAGGTGAGAATGACAGAACTGGCTCAAGCTTATTCAGTTTTTGCCAATATGGGTAAAAAGATAGATTTAAGTCCGGTATTAAGAATTAACAACTATCTGGGGGAAACAATTTTTGAAAAGAGGCAGGAAAGTGATGAAATATTTGAGCCCAGATATGCTTTTTTGATAAATAATGTGTTGTCGGATAATCAGGCCAGAACTACGATCTTCGGGCCAAATTCACTGCTAAGAATTGAGGGGAAAAATGTGGCAGTAAAAACCGGAACGACTAACAATCTTAAGGATAATTGGTGTATCGGTTGGACACCGAGTTACCTGGTGGCGGCATGGGTGGGAAACAACGACAGCTCGCCCATGAGCTGGGTGGCGTCGGGAATTTCCGGGGCGACGCCGATTTGGAATCAAATAATGAAGGAAATGCTTGCGCAAAAAACAGATGAAAGTTGGGAGGTGCCATATGATGTGATAAAAGTTAATGTCTGCGGGAGGGAGGAATATTTTTCGGTGGGGACTGAAAAAGATGTAAAATGCTCACTACATATAACGCCCACACCTGCTCAAAAATAAGGGAAGGGCCTAAATTTTGATGACACTCCAATAGATTTTTTCCACGAGAAGCGGAATAAGCGACTTAGATTTTTCGAGATTGGTGCCACCGGAGGTTTTGATAACAATAAAGATTTGTTTTCCGGGAACGGTGACGATTGATTGATATTCAAAATAATTATCTTTGGCAATTTGGTTTTCTTTGATTTGGGCACCTTCAGGGAGATTGTTTTTTGCCAGACTATCGACGGCATTTTCTTTTTTTAAGAGCTGAGAAACTGTATTAACAGGATTGCTCTCGAGAAACATTTGATCACGGTTTCTTGACCAGGAAAATGATTGGCTAGTGGCCGGGAGAGTTTCCACATAAAAGGACCAAAGGCTGTCATTGTCTTGAATCAGAGGATTGATACTGGCATCCAAGTCAACTCGGTTGGAGGAGTTAATTTTTAGATCCGGTAGGTCTAAATTTATTTTAATTTTTTGATATTTTTTTTCGCTAATGATTCGATTTATGGTTCGATAGGCAGCAAAAATGGTGCTCAGGCCAATACAAAGAAAAAGAGCAATCATCAGAGTAGTTTTTTTCTTTTTGGCCTTGGCAGCACTTTCAAGCGGCTCAACCAAACTGAGCTGTTGACTGGGAAATATTTTTTTTGTTTTGTCTAATTTGGAGCTCATAGACTACTTGATTTGCTTTAGAGTTAACAGAGCGGTTTTTGCTCCCATGGCGGAAACAACAGAGGCTGAGTTTTTTATACCCCAGGACAGGGCTTCCCCGGGATCTTTTCCGTAAATCAGAGCCGCTACAAAAGCCGAACCAAAGGAATCTCCGGCCCCGGTTTCATCGACCGGTTTGATATTGATAATGGGTGAAAAAAGATGCTGACCACAGGTGAAAACGTGAGCGCCCTGCCGGCCATTGGTTACCGCAGTAATAAGTGATTTAAGGGCGGCAACCTTTGACCAGAAACCAGAATCATCGTTTTGGGAATCCATTAGATTTTCGGATTCTGTTTTGTTGAGAAGGAAAAAGTCGATATATTTTAGGAGCGGAATTATTTGTCTTTTTTTTGATAGTTCCCTATTGCCGGGATTCAAGGCTACTTTGATTTTGTGATCAAAGGCAAAACCAATTAATTTTTCTAAAAGATCAAGGTTGCCTTCGAGGGAAGCGATATAAAACCACTTGGTTTTTTCAATTTTTGACCAAGCAAGATGTTTTTCTTCGAGTCGATTTTTACCGCGATAGGTCATAATCGAGCGACTACCATCGTGAGCAACCAGAATTACAGAAAAATCGGTAAGCTCATCGGGGGGACGGCTCAGAAGGGAAGTATCCACTTTTTCTGTGGCAAAATCTGACATAACATAACGACTAAGGGTGTCGCTGCCGAGAAGCGAAACGCAGGCAGTTTTCAGACCGAGACGGGAAAAAGCAACCGAAGAATTACTGCCCCCACCACCCGAACAAATTAAACTCTGAGAAATTTCATTTTTGGAAGAAACAGGCAGACCTAAAATCCCGTTTTTTTGAACTAATTGTTCAGATTTGACAAGAATATCGACAGTTGAGGCACCAAAAGATATAATATCGTACATAAACTATGTTAGACCGTTTATTGGGTTAAAACAAGAAAGATGGGTAGTGAAAGCGGTGGAGGGTGGAGACCAGTAGTAGCGGGAATGCTAGTCATCGCGGCAGCTACACTGGGGACGGGGCTCAATGGAAATAACGAGAATGGGGTTCAAGCAAAAAATAAGGTGACTGAAGTGTCTCCAAGCAAAACACTAAAACCCACGTATACCGCGATACCGACAGCTACTCCGACGGTGACTT
Organism: Candidatus Shapirobacteria bacterium; assembly: GCA_041659325.1. Taxonomy (NCBI): domain Bacteria; phylum Candidatus Shapironibacteriota; species Candidatus Shapirobacteria bacterium. Next base: position 30,934 of record JBAZYN010000002.1, read on the forward strand.
CGACCCCGACACAGACGCCTGAACCAGTACCGTCTGCAAAACCAACGGAGGTATTTCAAAGCACCATTGAAATGGGGGGAATAACGATGTTTTACGGTTCGAGCGGGTCAATTGCCTATCAAATCGGGGACGAGCCAAAAATGTTTATTGACAAACAAGAGATTGTAAAAGCACGAAACGTGGCAAGAAAAGAACACGAATACCAAGTTATCGCATTAATTGAGGCTCCGGAGCCGGGGCCGGATACATATAAACCAAGTGAAGACAGACCACTGTTCAACGAATTACCGCCTGATGTGGTCAGTCCGGAAGATTTAGAAAGAAGAGGGATAAAAGTAATAAATGGGGCAGTTGAGCTACATATAAGAGAAATGGCTTTTGACGCCGACGGCCCGTTGGCGGAATATCAACCGGGTGGCCAAAAAAAACTTATTGTGGCAATGGTTGATGAACCGACTTTTTCGCCAGATTCTTTAAATGACCAACGTTATGAGGAAATCCGGGAACTAGCGGGACCGGCTTATAAAAGCATAGGAGGTGAAGAATCAGCCGGGATAGAAGAATACAGACAGCAGGAACTAACAGCCATGGAATTTCAACTGTCACAGGCAAGAGGAGAGAAGATGGATGATACAACACTCCAAAGTATAAAAGTAAGCCAGAGGTTTCTTCAGGACGCAAGCGAGGGCCAGCTAAGGGAGTGGATGAGTAAAGAAACGAACTTCGGAGGTGTCATGGTTCCGGCTTCAATGGTCGAAGAAATTATTGGGCTAAAAAACACTGATGTTATCGTAATCTGTACCGGAAAAAGCAGGATTGGGAACTATTGGGCAGTCGGAGTAGACGGTCGTGGAAAATATAGTACTCAGTTGGTACCATTGGGGGCCCGGCGCAATGTAAATGGACGCCCTAAGATAAGTCAATCCAGACCGAGAGCGAGTGATTTTAGTATCTCCGACGAGGGCACAGGGAAGACATATGCAACAGACGACAGAACTCTGCCTTTAAATTTATGGCATGAACTTGTACATCTCTTAAAACCGGGTATCGGGGAAAGAGCCACAGATGTGGAGGCAATTAACCATTGGATCCAGGAATATTTTGAACGCGGGGAATCTCCATTTTTATTTTCAGTACCTGATAGGGGCGGTTATATTCAGGCTAAGAATGAGAAAGGGAAAGCTGCACAATTCTTTGCTTGACAATTTCTTTCACTTCGTCGATGGCGGGGGCAAGGTATTCGTAGATTTTTTCTGAATTTATCGCCGATAAGCTGTGGCGAAGGGAGGAGAGATATTTCAAACGAAGATCGGTGTTGATATTGATCTTGACAATCCCCGTTTGAATGGCCCGATCGATTTGCTCGGGGCTGATACCTGAACCACCGTGGAGGGTAAGAAAATTTTCGGGAATGGATGCAGCTATTTGGGAAAGAAGATCAAGGTCAATATTTTCGGGATAGGTAGTGTTGACACCATGGAGATTGCCAATGGATACAGCCAAAAGATCGGCGCCAGTGGCAGACATAAATTCGGAAGCTTGGAGGGGTTTGGTGAAACTTTCTGCGGAAAATCCGTTTTCGATCAGATTAATTTTGTTAAATTCGACTTCTATAAGAGAATCGGGGTTTGAATGGCGTATTTCGGAGATAAAATTTTTGGAAATTTCTAAATTTTCCTGATAACTGAAGGCAGAACCATCAAAATGGACCATGTCAAAACCAAGAGTGAGCAACCGTTTAAGGCGGGAAATATCTTTTCCATGATCCATGTTGAGAAAAATCGGCAGACCTTCAATTCTGGCTTTTTTAACCAACATCAATAATCTTTCTGCTCGGACGAAAATATCTTCGCCAGTTGATAGTTGAACAATGCAGGGTAAGTTTGTCTCGGAGACAGCACTTTCGACGGCCTGATAGATTTCAAAACAGTCTATGTTGAAGGCAGGCAGAGAAAGATGGTTTGATTTATATTGATCAAAATATTGGCGAAGGGTGTTCATCTAGATGACATGATAACATTTACGGCTTCGCGTAAATAATCGACACCGATACCATAGTGTTTATAAAGTTCCCGAAAGTCTTTGGCTGATTGGCCAAAACGGTTGTCGACGGCAAGATGAATAAATTTCGGGGAGAGACCGGCAGATAGTACCAGGGAAGCGACAGCTTCCCCCAATCCGCCATTTTTTTGATGGTCTTCGAGAACGATCAGGCGGCCGGTTTTTTCAACACTTTTTAAAATGGTCTCGGAATCTAGCGGTTTTATAGAAGAGCAATTTATAATTTCAACACTGGTGGAGCCAATGTTGAAAGCCTGAATCAGGGTTGGGCCATAACCCAAAACCGTGACACTGTGCCCTCTTTTTAAAACATAAGATTTTCCGATGGTAAAGCTGTTTTTGGGATTATAAATTGAGGGAGTGTGAGGGCGGATCAGGCGAAGATATGAAGGCAGGGGGCTTCGGGCAATTACGGAGACTATTTTTTCGGTTTCAATGGCGTCAAGCGGAGCAAAAACCTGCATATTTGGTAAGGAGCGCATAAGGGCGACGTCTTCGAGCATCTGATGGGTGGCGCCAAGGTCGGTACTGAAAAGACCGGAGTGAGAACCAACGATAGTGACATTGGCATGGTTATAACAGATGGATTGCTTAATGGTATTCCAGTTTATGGATGGGGAAAAACAGGAAAATGAAGTAAGAAAAACTTTTTTGCCGGTTTTGGCTAAGCCGGCGGCAACGCCGGCGGCATTGGCTTCGGCGACACCACACTCAATGAAGCGGGAAGGGAATAATTTGGCGAACTTATTTAAAGAAAGCGATGATTTTAAGTCGGCATTGACGACATAAATACTTCTATCATGCCTGGCAAGTTTGGTAAGAGTTTCTCCAAAAGCCTGGCGGATGGATAGGTCTTTAACCATGGTTGTCGATTTCTTTTCTGGCCCTTTGATGTAGATTTTCGGGCAAATTTTTAATGTCGTGGTAGTGGTAGTCGTGCTGCATGAAAGAAACGCCCTTGCCAATAATGGTTTTGGCAATTATACAATTGGGAAAATCGGAGTCTTGGGCGTCCTTTATGGCCTTGGTAATTTTTTTAAAATCGTGACCATCGACAGTGGTAACAGTCCAGCCGAATTGAACATACTTGCCGGCAAGATTACCCAGGGGCATTATGTCGTCGGTAGCCCCATCGATTTGATAGTGGTTGTAGTCGACAATATTTATCAGGTTGCCGAGATGATATTTGCTGGCAAACATGGCGGCTTCCCAGGTTTGCCCTTCCTGGTGCTCCCCATCGGAGGTGAGACATATGGTGGTATTCTTTTTATCGCCAAGTGCCAGTCCACAGGAAAACGACAGTCCCTGGCCCAGGGAGCCGGCGGAATATTCAACTCCGGGAACATCGGTGGAAACATGCCCCTGGAGAATGGAGCCAAAGGAAGAATAGGAAGAAAGAAGCTCTCTGGAAAAAAGCCCTAATTTCGCCAGGACTACATACAAGGCCGGGCAAAGATGGCCGGCAGACAGGACAAAATGATCTTTTTTGTGGTTAAAAACATCGGAAAAATAGACAGCAATCATTAGGTCCAGAGAAGAAAGCGAACCTCCGATATGGCCTCCACCTGATTGGTAAATCATATCCAGCAGATCAAGACGAAGTTCACGGCTGATTGTCTTTAGGTTGTTAACCCGGGGGGCAAGAAGCATAAAATAGTATAGGTGGTTTTGGTGTTAAAATAAAGGGAAAATTGTGATAAATTAGAGGGCAGTGGACATTTTTTATAACAAATACTATCAAAGCGTCCGGGGCTTTGTGGCAAAAAGGATTGATGATGAAGGGTTGGCTGAGGAGCTGACAAACGACATATTGATGGCAGCGATTAAGTCGCTACCTAATTACGACAATAAGTGCTCTGAATTCAGTTGGATTTGCAGTATTGCCAAGCATAAAATAATTGACTATTACCGAAAGAAAAAAATAAAGACGGTGCTGTTTTCGGTTTCGGAAGTGTTTGAAGATGTGGCCGATAAAGCCCTCAGCCCGGAGCGAGAAAGTATAGAGGCCGAGCTAAAGGGTGAAATTAAAAAAACACTAAGGGAGCTAAAAGCAGGATACGGCAGCCTTTTACGACTAAAGTATGTAGACGGAATGAAGATCAGACAAATCGCCGGTATTTTGAAATTGAGTGTAAAAGCGGTTGAATCCCGGCTAATAAGGGCCAAAAAACAGTTCCGTCTGGCGTGGAACTATGATCAAAAAAAGAGTTGAAAAAATTGCTAAGTTGTCAATTTTGGTCGGGGCCAAACAGGCGTGGAAATTGCTTTGTAACTTATATCTTTTGAGCTACCAGCCATTTTTGACCCTGAGAACCATTAAGGAAAGTGATGATAAGCTGCAATTAATATTGCTACTTTTGGCAGTTGTTTCCCCGGCGGTTTTTTATGTTACAACCCGAGTGGTTTGGGATAACTATAAATACGGGCGGGTATTAAATTCGGTGGGGCAGGTGTTTTTGGTGGTTTTCGTTGTGGAGGTTTTGATATTTTCGTATCTTTTGTATTGGTCGATTAAAGTAATCAGGAGTTGTCCGAAAAAAACAAATTAATGGAATTAGTTGACAAAATGGTTGATTTGAAATATTATTCGGGTGTCGTTTCGTGTTATTGATTTAAGGAGATTTTTTATGGGAAGAGAGCATGGTCCAGTTAGAATTGTGGTATTGAGTCGAAAAGAAAGAGAGGTGGTAAGCGATCCGAGGTGGAGAGATAGATTTGGAAGGTTGAACCAACTCTTGGGTGAATTGGGGCCGGAGGCAAATACGGTTGTTGATGATTCTTTGGCAATGGTTGACCTACGGCTTGAGACTGAAGGACTTAATGCTTTAGAATTAAACGCCGAAAGGAGAGCGAGAGGACAGGAGTTATTAAAATTGAGAAGGGAAAGGGCGACTGGTATTGTCAGGGCCGCAACAACATTGAATCCTAACGTGACTATGGCACGTGGCTTGGAGTTATTTGATGATGATAAAGATTCTGTTGGTGATTATGAGGTCGCCTCATTGGTTGAAAGAGCGTTTCTAGAGGCGGCTGATAGAGGTACACCAATGATAAATTCGAATGTAATCAAGGCCTGGGCTAATATTTTGAGGATGGGGTACGATATGCAATCCAGTATTGATCCCTCTAGGATAACTACCGTGATGAGATCGGCGATAGTTAGACGTTGAGGATATGAAAATTAACCAAATTGACAGTTGAGGTTGCAATTTGGGATGAAAGACAGAAAAACGTATATAATGGGCGGATGAGGAAAATAATCGTAGTATCGGGTTTGGGAGACAGCAAACGCGAGCTTGGCCTTGGGTCGGCCTGGTGGAAAAATGAGGGATTAAGGCCGTTTATATTTCTACCAAATTGGGGAAACGGTAAAGGAGTAAAGCCAAAGCTCGTCAGATTATTAAAAATGATTGATAAAGAAAGTGGAAAAGAGACAATTTTTTTGATGGGAATCAGCGCCGGAGCTAGCTTGGCGATGAATGCTTTTTTACAAAGGCTTGATCGGGTAGAAAAAATGGTGAGTCTGTGCGGCAGATTAAGGTTTGGGTATTCCCCGGATAAAATCAGGAGAAAAATGCAAAAAGAGACATTGGCCTATCGGGCGTTTAGGGAATCGGTAAAATTGCTGGAATCCAATGTCAAAAACCTGGAAAAAAAAGATAGAAAAAGAGTCCTGACGGTTAGCGCCAAATTCGGCGATGAGCTAATTCCGATCGAAACGTCACGGTTGGAGGGGGCAAAAAACATTTTGATACCGACGGCGGAGCATATTTTGTCAATTTTTGGCGGAATGACGGTCCATTTTAAACCGATAAGAGAGTTTTTGCTGGGAAAACAGGGTGGGAGTAAAATATACTAGTGATGACAAACGTGGTAATGAGTGATGAGGCAGAAGGGGCGCTTCAAAATATCTTTGAAATTACAAAACCGATTTCTATTTTTGTTTATGGCTCTCGAGCCAGAACAGATTTTAAACCAACCAGTGATTATGAGGTCGGGGCAATTTATTTAAAAGAAAATAAACCAAGAAGGGCTGAAATTGCGGCGTTACATAATGTCGAGGGGTTGAATGTTTATCCTTTTGCGGCTGAGGGGCTGAAACAATATAACCTGGATACGCCATTTCCCAGGGCAATATATCTTAGGGAACTTATTGGCAGTAGCAGGACAGTATTTGGGCAGGAGATTTTGGAGAAAATGGAGCTGCCGGTGATTAGATTAACAGATTTATTGGAGAGTGCGGCTTTTGAAGTGGCTACAGCGTTTGCGGCAGTTAGGTCGTTTAGAACAAATGATTTAATAACTACTTCGATAAACTTTAAATCAGCGCTCTTTGGGGCCAGGATTTTGGAAATTTTAGAACTAAAGAAATTTCCTTTAACTTATGATGGAATCTTTGAAACGACAAAACAGTTAGACCTAAGTCCTGAATATTTGCCCTTACTTGATCATGCCATGAGAGTAAGGCGGGGAGAAAAAATTCAGGAACAATTTTTATTTACGAACATTACTTTTTTAAACCAAGAAGTTCTTAAAAAGGTAAAACATGAATTATCGGCAAGTGGCGATAGAACGGTTTTACCGGGGAAGAAAATTGAGTGGTAGGAGCTTGGGGCTTTTTCCCAAACAGAATTGGCTGATGAAACCCCGAAATAAAAAAAGTTATAATGAGGGGTGGGAATAGAAGAGGGATAAATGGTTGCAAGTCAAAGACCGATAAAATGTGAGGAGAGACCTGAGTTGGTATCAGCAGTTTCCCAAAAATTAGGACATGCATATAAGTTGTTGGGGATTCCCGAGCCTAAGCTGCTGCCGGTATCAATAGATTTTGAAGAAATTCCATATCTTGCAAAAGTAGATGTTACGAAAATCGGGGTAAGGGTAGCCTGTGACGAGAGATTTAGAACAAAAGAACAAGAGGATACTGCTTTGGTGGAATTTAGGTTAGAGGGAAACAACTTCCCCGGGACAGAGATAGTGTTGGCCCATGAGCTAGCGCACATCGGTCTTTGGGCTCTGACCGGGCAAGAAAGGCAACCGCCAACGAGGTTATTTGATGAAGGATTTGCGAATATTATCGAGAATGCGGCTGAGGCTGAAGATATTGAAGACTTAGAGCTAAGGGCAAGAGAGGAAACACGGGAAATGATGGCTTCTCACCCGGATGCATATGCAAGATGCCTGGAAATAGACCGGCCGGTTACCCAGACAGAGGCACCACAGTTAAACGGGGTGGATGCAGTAGTGGGGAGGGCATTTTTGTTGTGGGCACGGCAAAAGGGCGGAAACCAGGCAATGATTGACTTGCTATCTCATTCACCATCGGCAACTAAAAGAAATGACGAGGAGTTTGAGCCGGTGGCCTTGAAAGATGAGTGGGCAAATAATGAGGAGTACAATGAGTTGGTTGAAAAGATGATATCAGGGGAAATACAACCTGAAGATTTTCCCCAAGAGGCCTATGAGTGGGAAAGAAAACAGCTAAAATGGGCGATATTAAAAATAACCGGAGCGGGAAATATGGATGAAGTTAAACGAAAATTTTCCGAATGGGTTGAAGAAGGAAGAAAATAGGTAGCAAGATGGATATGTTTGTGGGAAGCAAAGAAGTAGTCTAATGATGATTTATTTGAGGTTGATAAGAAGTAAAGAGGATTGCGGTATAATAGCCTGATGGATATTTTGTGCTGGAACATAATGAGCGGAGGGTTTAATGGCTACGACAGTATGGCCAGTAAACCCGAAAGGTTAGATTTGTTGGTAGAAGCAATAAAGGGAGTTAACGCCGATTTTGTCAGTTTGGTTGACACACACAGATGGACTGAGGTGTTTACGCCTGATGATTTGAGAGGATTATTTGGATATGAAAATGTCTATTTTGTGGGGCTTAATGACCAGAGGCTTAAGGTAAAAGGGCATGATAATGGTATTGCTGTTTTAACACGATTGCCGATTACAAGATTTGAGACGGTGAGATTGGCAACGAGAAATGCAATTAGATCTGTGATTATGAATGGAGGAAAAGAATTGGAGATATTTTCAGTATATTTGGATGACTTAAGTGAGGATACGAGACTAAGGCAGGTAATGGCACTTTTGGGGCTAATTGATTTTGCTAAACCGACGGTATTTGCCGGAGACTTAAATACCATAAGTGCAAGTGAGGTACCGGAAGCGAGGGAAAATATAGAGAAGTTATTTTCTAGATACCCGCAAGCCCGGGTGATGGAGCCGTCTTTGAGGGAAATGATGCGGGGAGAGGTGATCAAAAAAATCGAAGAAAGGGGTTTTGTTGATATGGGAAAAGGGGCGGGAAATACAATACCGAGTAAACTGTCGCCTATTCCAATAGATAGACCTTTATTAAGGTTAGATTACGGCTTTTGCACCAAAGGGGTGGTAGTGGAAGGTTTTGAGGTATTAAGGGAAGAGATATTTGACAAGGTGTCGGATCATTATCCTATTAGGATGAAGGTTTCCTTGGGATGAACGTCGGGTAAAATGATTGGGGAGTAATAAAAGAAAAACGCAACCTAACGTTTGCCTGTTTTGTATTGAATAAGAAGATAAATAGGATTGGGGTAAAATGTAATAATGAAGTTAAATATTAACCCACCAGACTTTATTTATTGTCCATTTTGCGGTAATAAATTAGAAATAAAGTTTGACGGTGAAAAAGAAAGAAAATATTGTCTCACCGACAATTGGACTTATTATCCGTTTGTGGCCAACGCAGTCGGTGCCGTGATTCGGAACGGCGATAAAGTACTACTGGTTAAACGGAACAAAGAACCGTATAAAAATACATGGATGTTCCCTGCTGGGTTTGTAGATTATGGGGAGCACCCGGAAGATTCATTGGCCAGAGAGGTAAAAGAAGAGACGGGATTGGATGTAATAAGTTCTAGTTTAATGGGAATATTTCAGGTTGACGATGATCCCCGGAGTCCAGGCCATTTTGATTTTTTTTACGAGGTAAAAGTTGGGTTGAAGAATGAGATTAAAACCGATAAAGACGAGAATAACGATATTAATTGGTTTGACTTAATAAATTTACCGGAAATAGGATGGCATACTCATCAGAAGGTTGTAGATATTGTTAGAAAAGAAGTCTAAAGTGAGCGTCAGACAAAATGATGTGGAGTAATAAAAGAAAAATATAACTTAACCATTGCCTGGTTTGAGATTGGCAAGAAAAAGCGGAATTGGAGTAAAATCAGATCATGAAAAGTGACCACTTAATAAGTTCTTCTGAGGCAGGATTTGGAAAAAGGCTTAGAGATATTGAGCTGTGGGGGGATAAAGAAGGACAAATCGTGACGAACTATCAGGAAATATCCGAATATATCGCAAGAAGGATTTTTTCTAAAACCGGGGATAAAAGTATATTGGAAATTTGTTGCGGGATAGGATCTCTTACTGTGTTTTTGGCTAAAGTTTTTAGCCGGGTAATTGCGGTTGATATTAATCCAATTCGAATTGTAGCGGCAAATAAAAATCTACAATTAAACAATTTAATAAACAGAGTCGATTTAATAACCGGAGATATTGAAAACGAAAAGGTTATTAACAAAATTTGTAATAAATACAAGATTGGGGCTGTTTGTACGGATGTCACATGGTCTGAAACCGGTATCTACGGACAAGATCATACGGATGACTTGGATAAAACTACACCAGCTACGGATAAATTATTTAAGTTATTGACTGATAGAGATTGGAAAAATATCTGTATGAGACTACCAAAAACGATTGACTATAAACAATTAATGGGTTTGGGGTCGGTAGAAATTGAAGAAATTTCCATAAATGGAGAATTAAAGTTTATTTACGCTTATTTTGGCATGCTAGTTAAGGATATCGGAATAACAAAGAAGAACTTTCGGATAGACAGAAAATAAAGATTACAGCTGAACAATGACCTTGTTTTGGACTGATAAAGAGATTAGGAGGATAGGAACAGGGTGTAAAATCTGACAGTGAAAGACAATTTATTAGTCAAATGCAAAGAACTAATTCGGGCATATAAAAACGGTTTGTTAGGTATCTGCACTATGCCGGAAGACAGCAACCCTGGGTTTGACGAAGATGATGGAGAACTAAGACTTGCCTATTTTACTTTGCCAATGAGTCTTAACTACCAGCGAGACAGTTACAAATTATGGGAAGCCGCACTTAAGGCGTACAAGGATAAGGCAGTTCAAAACATATTTGATGTAAAATCGGTATCGGAGATGTCCTCGGAAGAATTAAGAAGTAAGTTACTGAAATATAAAGTTGCTCTTCAACCAAATAAACACATCAATACTTGGAAAACCATTTCGGAGACAATTTTGAATAACTGGGGTAGTTTCAAAAACTTGTTTGAATCAACGAATTTTGATTTGGAGATTATCAAGGAATTGATTCAAAAAAAATATAAAAGAGGCTTTCCTTATTTATCCGGACCTAAGATATTTAATTACTGGAGTTTTATTATAGGCACTTACGGAAGGATACCCCTTAAGAATAGACAATTAATTGAGATTGCCCCAGATACTCATGTGATTAAATGTTCAGTGGCTTTGGGATTAATTAGCATCGCGGAAGCAGAAAGACTAAGTAGGGACGAAATATCAAAACGATGGAGAGATGCTTTGGAGGGCTCAGGAATTAGTCCAATTGAGATGCATCCCCCTTTGTGGTTTTGGAGCCGGAATGGGTTTGTTTATAAACTTCGAAACTGAATATTGCGGGTACCTCGAAGATTGTAGAACCGGGATAGGTGGACCAATTTTTGAACTTTCGGAGTAAAATACGATATGGGTGGAGATTTTAAGTGGGTGTCTACAACAAATATGTTTGTAATGGATGGGAGTAAAGTGCTAGTGATTAAAAGAGGAGAGGAAGAGAAAGATTTTCCCGGTTGGTATATGCTGCCCGGAGGGAAGCAAGAAGCGAATGAAACACCGATACAGACTGCAATTAGAGAAACTTTTGAAGAGACGGGAATAAAGGTAACAAATCCAAAATTAAGAGTTTTGGCGACACACAATCACGAATACCGGGAAAGAATGTATCTGGTATACATATTCTCATCTACCGAATTCTTGGGACAAATTGTCCAGTCAGATGAAGGAACCGCGATGTGGATGCCGATTGATGAACTTATAAATAACCCAAAGTTATACCCGGACTTAAAGAGACATATTAGAATGATTATAGGGGACGAAGAGCATGAAGTATTGTTTACGTATCATAAGTTTGACGATAACTTGAATATCATCGAGGAAGCCTGAGCTATGGATCGGGAGAGTATAGGAGAAGAAATTGAGAAGGAAAGAAGAGGCCCTAAAATCATTGGAGTAATCGGGCCTCACAGAATAGGAAAGGATACTGTAATTGATGGACTGGTTTCAAGCTTATCGGGCAAAGATGTGAGAAAGTTTTCAATCGGTGAATATATCAGGGATAGGCTTTATGAAACGGATGATCCTGCCGGAGCAGAGGTACTTTTTGCCAGAGAATTGGAAGAAGCGAAGGTTGAGAGCGAAGATACTCGTTTGAATAAACTGTCGGGGAGACAACTGGTGGGGGAAATTAAACATAATTATGACAATAGATTACCCATTCCGGAGGAAGTGGCCGACTGGATATTTAAAGGATTTCTCGAGAGTTGTTCTGAGGATACTATAGTGCTGATGTCTGGAGGGCCTTATTCTGTAATTGATCTGAAGTTCATGGAGAAACATTCTCCTCCAATGGGGTTGATTTTGCTAGCCCCGACCTCTAGGGATTGGATGGAAGAAATTCCCAGAAGGGCGGCGTTTGGGGAGAGGGAGAGTATGCGTGACCCAGAAGAAGAGTGGAACAAATGGAGAGGAAGGGTGGCGGAAGTGATGCGACACGCTTATTCGATGGGATACCCGGTACTACATGTGAATATGAGAAACCCCGGGTTGTCTATAGAAAATGTTAATAGTCAAATACAAGGTGCCCTTGGTGAGTTTGTGGAGGGGGTAGCAGAGGGGCGAACACTCTCGAAATTGAAAAAAATTGATATTGGTGGGGATGAGAGGTTAGGACGAAATTAAGGTGGTTCTAAAATCGAAGAGATGGACTATGGAATTGCCAGATAGTAGTGCAATGGCTTAATAATTAATTGCTTTGGGGTTGATAATAAAGTCAGGAGAATTGGAGTAAGATCTTAGTATGAATTATGTGGTTGGTGGTGTGGCGGTGGCGATATTATTCTGTTTAGTGTTTACCCTTAGTATTGTGATAAATAATAACTCTTTGGGAAAAACTAATCATACGGCGATAATCGTATTGGGTTTGGGAGAAAACCGGGAATCTAAAACCGTGGAATATCTATGGAAAAGGCAAGGAGTAAAAGTGATATTTTTTCAACCTAACTGGAAAAGTGAAGAAAAACTACAGGATAAACTAAAAAGATTGTCAGATTTAATTGATAAAGAAGCAATGGGGAATAAGGTTTCTCTAGTAGGTGTGAGTGCCGGAGGAAGTCTGGTAATCAATGCTTTCGTCGAAAATAAAAATAAAGTTGATAAAGTAATCACTTTATGTGCCCGCTTAAGAAAGGGTGAAATGACAGGCTTCCGAGGTTTTGAAGAAAGAACAAAAGGTTATCCGGCTTTTCGGGATTCAGTTATCTTGGCAGAAAAAGTAGAAAAGTTATTTGATGAAAATGATAGAAAAAAAATTATGACCGTTCATGCATTGTTAGGTGACGAATTGGTACCTCAAAATACGACAACGATTGAAGGAGCAAAGAATATAACCGTGCCGACGGGAGAACATGTAATTAGTAGTGCGGCCAGTTTGACGATATTTTCTAAACCTTTAGTTAAATTTATTTTAGAAAAATAGGCTTGAGACCTGACGGTTGAATCCGTATGTTTGTAACAAATTACCAATAGTTCTGCAATATTTCTAATTGATTTTGTATTTTTTATAGGTTACACTATCGTTGTTTATTAGAATTCATTAATAAAAATGGGTATAGAACGGGGAGTACAAACAAAAGAATTTCCCACTGCCACAAGGTATCAATTTTCCGAATGGGATGAAAAAAAACAGGAATATGTCTGGACTGACGGAAAAGAAACTTTGGCTGGCGAAAAAGGACAACTTTCAGTGGGACACTACGAAGGGGAAGGGTTAAGAGAAGCGTTAAGGGTAAATACCGGCATGGCCAGATTTGTTTTGGTTGATAACGGAACAGCATCTCTGGAAGGCCAGATTGTTGATTCAAAAAGTTTGGTTTACATCCCTGCCGGAGCATCTGTGAATCTTGGGGAAGTCCAGGGCGGGGCTTGGATTGTGGAAGTAACGGCAACTCTTTCTGAAGAAAATACTAAGGCAACTATTCTTCCGGTTTCGGTTAATCCAACTAGTCATGCTGCCTGGTTTGGTTCTTGGACTTCGGTTGGTGGCCAAAACCTTGGTATCCCTCCTTCGATTCATTTCGGAATTGAAGAGGGATCGGTTACGGAAATTATCACCGCCGGATTGGGCACAGAATATACTCCATGGAGCCTTCGGAATTTATCAGAAGAAAAACAAACAAAAGCTAGAGCAGCAGTGGCCGATAATAAAAATGCAGAACTTCTCCATGGACATAATGATACGACTGAAATTTACGTTTGTGTTGAAAATCGAACAGTAGTTGATATTCAACCTAACAACGCTCCTCCTACAAATGAAATAGATCACCAACAATCGGTACCTTTAGGGCCAGGAATGATGGTAGTCGTTGGACCCAGTACAGGATACTCTCACCGCGAACCTTCTCCAATAATCAGTGGCAAAATGTTTGTTATTAAATGGAATGGAGGGGAAATCGTCGATAGGAACGATAAACACCCCCATCCTTTGGCGGGATAGCACGACTTGAGACCCGGGTGGGAGTTGAACCCACCTAAACGGTTTTGCAGACCGCTGTATAACCGCTTTACTACCGGGTCATAGACTTAAAAGAGCATACCGGCCCTCCTACGCCAAGGCTACGGCGGGTAAGATAGCTGTATTGTATCAAAATAGGTGGTTTTCGACCAGATGAGCGCCGGCGCAGGGATGATTTTCGATAATGTCTTTAACATAATCCAGAGATCGAAGTTTTTTTGTAATTTCGGCGACAGTATTTTGCTCGCAAATCAGATGGACATCCTGACCGGTGTTAAGAGTGAAATAAACCGGTATCCCCTCTTTGCGCCATGACTGAACTTGTTTCATAAGCCGGATACTTTCGGGGGTCAGATAAATCAGGGAGGGGGTGGAGGTGATCATGATTGCGTGAAGCTCGAGGGCTTCGGACTCGACTAATTCACCAAATTTTTCAAAATTTTTGGTTTTGATAAATTCGTTAATTTGGGCAATTTTTGCGGGGAGATTTTTTAGCCTGGTTTTTAAAAATGGACTGGTGTGGGCAATCTTGTGGCCATCAGTGGAACCAATGTCTTTTCTAAAATTGGAAACCAGAACCACCACATCGACAATTTTCCAATAGGAGGATGGATAAACGGAAACAGCAAAACTTTTATGGTCGGTGCACCCGGCAAGCCACCTGGTAAAACCCGAGGGAATAGAGCGGCAGGCAGAACCAGAGCCGCGGCGGGCCAAAATTGATAACTCTTTTTCGGATAATTTCAAACCGGCGGCGGCAGAGGCGGCGAGCGCCAGAGCAGCAAAGGCTGAGGCGGATGAAGAAAGACCAGTGCCGATGGGAAAGGAATTTTTGGAGGCTACTTTGGCAAAATGGGAAATATTATTTTTTTTTCTGATAAGATCCAAAACGTTAACTACTCTGGCAAGTTCGGTGGCGGCGACCTGATTGCCGGCAATTTCCAGGGAATCGTTTTTGAATTCGCCCGAAAACTCGACGGTGGTAGTGGTCAACATGTTACTTAAATTCATGGAGATATTGTCGTTCCAGCACAAACGGAGATCGTGGTGGCGGTTGCCCCAGTATTTAATAAAGGCAATGTTTGACGGAGAGGTAGCGGTGGCTTTCACTCTTATTTAGTCGTGATTAAAGTAGATTTACTGCAATCGTCTGAGACGATGGCGGAGAATAAATTATCAGGGTGAGTGCCGTTGATGATAAAAACATCGGTGCCGGTTTTGGCCATATTTAAACTCTCCTCGATCTTGTGTAGCATACCGCCGGTAACATCAGCGACGGTTGAGCTTTTAAGGGCAGATCTTAGAGAAGGAAAATTTTGGGGGGTGATTATTGGAATTGTGGTTCCGTTTTCGTCGTAGACACCATCGGTGGTACCGGCCTGGATGACTTTGGAAATTGAAAAACCATTTGATTGAAGCGGCGGGATAAGATTATCAAGGTTGGCCTCCCCGGAATAAATACAACTGCCGATTTTTTTGTCCAAAATTATATCGCCAAAAACAAGGGGAATTATCCCAAGTTTCAGAGCGATTACAATCGGATCGATGTAGAGGGAATTTAAGTCTTTGTTATCCGAAGTAGTAAAGGATGAAGGGACAAAAGACAAAACATTTAGCCCCTCGTCTAAAAAAATACGATTAACGATACGATTGATTTCGATGGCCACTTGTTGGACCTGACATAGGCCCTTGATCTGGTCTTCTGTTTTTGCACCGTCGGCAGTGCCATATTGACTAGCCAGAGTGTGGGCGAAAGAACCCGATCCGTGAGAAATGAGGAGTTGATATTTTGAAGATTTGGATTTTTTTATTTCTATGGCTAAACGGCGAATCACATCGTCGCGGGCAGTATAGGGCTTTGACTTGTCTGTAATTAAGCTGCCACCTAATTTTAAAAGAATTAGATTTTTCATTTGGAAAATAAAACTGCTTTTAACTGTTTTTGGAGCCGGCCGTGATGACGAATCAAGACAAGGATGGTACCGACTAGAACCGGTAAAAACATAGTCGGGTTTATTAAAAATATTGGGACGAGGGCAAATATTTCCCCTATCAGGCGACCCAAAATTTGGTCAGAGATGATGTGTGAAAAAGAAGGGAAACGACCTTTGAATTTCTTTTTGATAAAGAAAACGAACTCAGTTAAATACATAAAAATAACAAGGGTGAGAAGCCAGACAATAAGCATTATCGGCTGATAGTAGAAAATTATCCCCATAAGAGTGGCGGCTCCCCGGCCACCATAAAATTTCAGAAAAACCGGATAATTGTGACCAAGGATGACAAAAAAGGTGGCTAAAACGGGACTATCGGGGAAAAGGTTTAGGACCAAAATTCCTTTAAAAATATCCGTCAGAGCGACAATCAAAAAAGCGACGGCAGCAAGAAGGATACTTCTTTTTTCTTTCTTGACGGTTCTTAGGGTATTTAGGGCGCCCATGTTGCCCGAGCCCCCGGAGCGGACATCTTGGCCGGTAAAAAGATAGACAATAATCAGGGCAGTGGGGAAACAACCGATGAGATAAGAAATAACAATGGGGTTAATTATCGACATATGAACAAACTATTGAACCGGGGCCTAAGTGGACACTTAAAACAGGAGAAGTGACAGTGGAAAAAATTACTTTTATCCCATAATTCTCGAGTAATTGTTGTAGGTTTTTTACGAGCTTTTGGTTTGCGGTATGGGTGATAATTATTTGGAGGCGATAGTTTGGTTTATCATATTTTTTTAGACGGTCAAACATAACCCGGGCGAGATCCCCGCCCCCAAAACCCAGACCGGCATTTTTCATAACACCGTCTTTTATCTGAAGAAAAGGGTTGAGCTTTAATTTTTTTAAAACCCGAACTATATTGGCTTTGGTATGACTTAGGCGGCCACCCATTTCGGCCCACTTTGGATCATCAATCAGGGCGATGGTGTGTATTTTTGGAATCTGGCTTTTGATTTTTTTGACAATTATTTTGGCTTTTTGTTTTTTAGCAATCAGCTCTAAAATTTGGAGAGCCAAAATGGCCTCTCCCCCGCTGACGCAAAAAGAGTCGATGATGTGAACTCTTCTTTGGTCGTATAGGCTAAGTAAACTTCTGGCTTGAAGGGCGCTGTTGTATGATCCGGATAAAAGAGAGGAAATAGTAAGACAAATGATTTTTTGGTATTTTTTTAAATGCGACTGAAAAAGCTGATGGTAAATTTTTGGTGACGGCTGGGAAGTGGTTGATACTTTGCCTGATTTAATAATCCTGAAGGGCGCAACGGGGATATCGTATTGGAAAAGTAAGTTCTTTGGCAAATCAGCGGCACCATCTACAATCAGGCCAATACCACCCAGACGGGCGGAGACGGAGATTTGTTCTAAAAGATCCTGTTTTTCTATTTTTAGGACTTTGCCTAGGGATTTGATCTTTTTGATAACAGGATCAGGATGGTTGGTATGAATATGAATTTTAGTTTTTTGATTGACAGTAATAATATCCAGAGAATCGCCCAAATTTTTCAGACAATCAAAATTGTTTACAGAGGGCTTGAGGAGACAAATAATTTCAAAACGTCCGGAGTCGGAGATGGCGACAACCGGAGAGTCGGCGAATTTTTGCTTTTGAACGACATGGACATCTTGGTGATTTAGGGCTTCCAAAAAACCTTCCAGAGCAATTAAAAAACCTAAACCGCCGGCATCAACGGAAGAGGTTTTACCGGAAATCCCGACATGTGACCTGGTGGCATCGACCGCTTTGGAGGCAGATTTGATTGAGTTTTGAAAAGCGAGAATTATGTTTTTGTTTTTCCTGCTCTCTACGGCAAAAGAGAGAGAGACGGCTTTTATAACATCGAGAACAGTGCCGGTTTTGGGATTTTGAATAGAAGTATGGGCTTTCTTGAAACCGTTTTGAAAAGCGGTGGCTAAATTGCTAATTTCGATGGGAATTTGCTGAAATGTTTGTAAAAATCCTACCAAAAATCCGGTATAAATTATACCGATGTTGCCGGAGGCAGAGTCGAGCGCCCCTTCCAGAGCAAGAGATCGAAAATCATTAATGTCGGTAAAATTTTTTGAAATTAGAGCCCTTTTGATGCCATTTAGGGTTTGGCTTAAATTGTTGCCGGTGTCTTTGTCGGGGACGGGGAAAAAATTGGTAAGGTTAATCTGGTGTTTATTTTCATCGACTTTTTCGGCGGCACGGAAAAACATTTGGGATAAATTTTCAAGGTTGAGAGAATTCATGGACGGTTAAAAAGTGGGGGTTCCTGACCGGAGATAAGCCGGGTGATATTTTTTCGGTGAGAATACCAAATAATTAAAATCATAATAAAACCAACGAGTGAAAGTCTAAAACCATGGAGACTATACAGTAGATATGGGGCGAAAAGTATAAGCAGGAGGTTTGTAAGACTCATGAGGTTGATGAGATACAGAAGAGCAATCCAAACAAGAAGGCAAATTAGGCCTAAACGCCACCCGAGCAACACGGACAAAACACCAAAAGTGGTGCTGACCCCTTTGCCGCCTTTGAAACCAAGCCAAGGGTTAAAAACATTGCCAAGAACTGGGAAGAGACAAACGGCTACAAGTTGCCAATCGGAAAACCCCAGACGTTTGGCGACATAGACAGGGATGGCCCCTTTTAAAACGTCGAAAAGCCCGACGAGGATTGCCCATTTAATACCAAATACACGAGAGATATTGGTGGCACCGATATTTCCACTCCCTTTTTTGGTAATATCAACACCTTTGACTTTACTCAAAATATAACCAAAAGGGATAGAGCCGGATAAAAAGGATAGAATTGCAACCAAAAAATACCCGGTGTCCATCATGAAGATAAAACCCTTATTTCGGCCTCACCGCGGCGTTTTTCTAAATTATTGCCCACTTTCCAATTTCCTTTAGATTTAATTTTTTTGGTTTTACCATTTGTAAGCTTAATATAGGCATAGTCAACATCATAGACTTCACCCTGGCCGTCATCATCGGCTTGATATTTCTTTTCGGTTTTAATTTCGGTAATTGTGCCGAACCACTGATCATTTAGTGACTTGAAAATAAAAAATAAACTAACCACAGCGGCAATACCTAAACCCCCCAGAGTATTTTCTTTTTCGGCGGGGTCAGGAACCAGAGTATTAATTAAAATAGCCATAACCAGAAGACCACCGGCCCACCAAGTTAAAAATTTCTTCATGGCTTATTTTAACAAAAACCCCGTCAGGACGACGGGGTTTTGAAATTGTTCGACGTTCTTTGAATGACATTCGTCACATGTCCATACCACCCATACCGCCCATGCCACCTGAAGGCATAGCAGGCCCGGCTGATTTTTTCTCCGGGGCATCGGTGATCAAAACATCGGTAGTCAAAATCATAGTACCGACAGAAACGGCGTTGATTAGAGCAGATTTGGTAACTTTGGCCGGGTCGAGGACACCAAATTTGGTCATAGAGCCCATTTCGCCAGTGGCGGCATTGTAACCATAATCTGATTTTTTATCGGCCTCTACCGCCTCGCGGATTTTGTTAAAAATATAGCCAGCATCCTCACCGGAATTTTCGGCAAGACGACGAACCGGCTGCTCGAGAGCGTACTTAAGAATTGCAAAACCGACTTTTTCTTCTTCGGTTTCCGGCTTCAGACTATCGATGATCAAAGAAGCCTTCAGGAGGGCAACACCGCCGCCAGGGAGAATCCCCTCTTCGACAGCAGCTTTGGTGGCGTCGATAGCATCTTTAACCCTTTCAAGTCTTTCTTTCATCTCGACTTCAGTAGCCCCACCAACTTCGAGCACTATAGCGCCGCCGGCAAGTTTGGCAATTCTTTCCTGTAATTTTTCTTTGTCATAATCGGAGGTGGTTTTGGTCATTTGGGCGCGAAGCTGAGAAACACGGGCTTTGACGTCGCCAGCACTGCCTTTTCCACCCAGAATCCGACACTTGTCTTTGTCGGCAGTAACACTATCGGCCTGACCGCAATATTCGGCAGGATCGGTGTTGTCAAATTTGGCACCGGTGTCTTCGGAAATTACCTTTCCGCCGGTTAAAACGGCAATGTCTTCGAGCATGGCTTTGCGGCGATCTCCAAAACCCGGAGCTTTTACCGCCAAGGCGTTAAAGGTACCACGGAGTTTATTGACAACCAAGGTGGCCAGAGCTTCACCATCGATATCTTCGGCAATAATGACAAAGTTTTTGGTTAACTTAACTAATTTCTCCAGAAAAGGAAGAATATCCTGGATAGAACTGATTTTTTTATCGGTAATAATAATGTAGGGGCGTTCGATGACAGCCTCCATGGCTTCAGTATTGGTGGCAAAGTAGGGAGAAAGGAAACCCTGGTCAAATTCCATACCGCTGGTTTCTTTGCTTTCAAGATTTAAACCTTTGCCTTCCTCGGCGGTGATCAGACCGTCACGGCCGACTTTTAGGACAGCCTCGGCAATTTTTTTACCGATTTGCTCATCTCCGGCGGAAATGGTGGCTACTTGCTCGATAGAATCTTTGTCATCGATCTTGATATCCTTTTTCATAGAGTCAAGTTCGGCAAGAATGGCCTTGAGGCCTTTTTCCAAACCGCGACGAACCATCATGGGGTTGGCACCGGCGGCAACATTTTGAAGACCTTTGTTGGCAATAGCCTGAGCTAAAAGAGTGGCAGTCGTAGTTCCGTCTCCGGCAATATCGTTGGTTTTGGAGGCAGCCTCCTTGATCAATTGAGCACCCATGTTTTCATAGGCATCTTCCAGCTCGATTTCTTTGGCGACAGAAACACCATCGTGGATGACGGTTGGGCCACCCCATTTTTTGTCGATAGCAACGTTTCGGCCTCTTGGACCGAGAGTAGTAATAACGGCATCGGATAAAATGTTAATACCGTTTAAAAGAGATTGTCGGGCTTCTGTGCCGAATTTTAATTGTTTTGCCATTTTTTTTGGTAATTGGTAATCAGTAATTAGTAATTGGTAATTATTTAATAGTAGCCATGATGTCGTCGAACTTTAAAATTAAAAGGTCGTTTTCTTCTTCTTTGTATTCTTTGCCACCCCATTCACGATAAATAACTACGTCACCAACGGCACAAGGGGCGTATTTTTTGGCACCGTAGTCGGTAACCATTTCGGGGCCAATGGCCAAAACTGTACCCTGTTGGGGCTTGTCCTCGTGGGAATCGGGCAAGACTATACCTGATTGAGTAGTTTTCTCCTTTTTTTGAGGGGAGACTAAAACATAACCTGAAGCGGGGTGGATTTTGGTTTGAATACCTGTCATATTTTTTTGTTTGGTAAACTTATAATTATCAGTGACTAAGCGAGACTGCTAATATTATAACCTGGCTTTGCATTTTAGCAAGAGGGATTTAAAAAGTTTACTAGGATAAAATAGGTGATGAAGAAAGAAGAGCTGATAACTATATTTGAAAAAAGGCTAAAACAATCGGAGCGGGAGCGGGAAAAGTATAGCCTGGAAATAGGATTAGCAGATGGGCCGATGGAATCGGCGGGAATTTCGGTTAGCCGGTGGATAATCGAGGACAGAGCTGAAATGGCAGGGAAAGAAGTTGAGAGATGGAAAAAGGCTATAAAAGAAATTTCCCAAATAGAAATAAAAACTGATTTTGAGAAGATTGAAGTAGGAGCAAATTTGGTCTTGGTTTGGCCAAACAGGAAAAAAGAAATTCTGGTAACAAAAGAAATTGAAGATTTTGAACTCGGACTGCTACCATCAACAAATCCGCTGGTAAAAGAGATAATAAACCAAAAAGTGGGGTTTGAATTTCAAAACCAGGGAGAAAAAATCAGGATAGAGGGTTTATAATAACCTACATATTTGTTACAAATTTATAAAATTTTTACATGTCAAAAATAAAAAGCATTTATGCCCGGGAAATATTAGCCAGTGGCGGAGAACCAACTCTGGAAGCAACGGTTATTCTGGAAAGCGGAGCAATCGGGGAAGCATCGGTACCATATGGGGCCTCGGCCGGAAGTCACGAGGCGACGGTACTTTTGGATGGAGATAAAAGTCGGTATAACGGTAAAGGAATGTTGAAGGCGGTGGCGAATATCAATGAAATTTTGGTTAAAGAATTAACAGGGATGGAGGCGGATGATCAGAGAAAGATTGATGAAAAGATGCTTTTGATTGACGGAACGGAATATAAATCAAAAATCGGGGGAAATGCAATGCTGGGAGTATCGATGGCGGTGGCCAGAGCGGCGGCTGAGGAAACAAAATTGCCTTTGTATTTGTATTTGAGAAAAAATTTTGGAATAGAGCAGGGGGAAATAAGACTGCCAAGACCAATGATTGTAATGATCGAAGGTGGAAAACACGCCGATAATTCAACCGATTTGCAGGAATATATGGTATCGATGCAGTTGGATGATAGCGCCCGAGAAAATGTGAGAAGAGAAATGGAAATTTATGGGAA
Source organism: Candidatus Shapirobacteria bacterium (assembly GCA_041659325.1). Lineage (NCBI taxonomy): Bacteria > Candidatus Shapironibacteriota > Candidatus Shapirobacteria bacterium. The sequence continues at coordinate 53,326 of JBAZYN010000002.1, forward strand.
ATTAAAAAGCATTTTTAAAGAATTAAAAATTAACACTAATGTCGGCAATGAGGGGGCTTTTGCTTTTGCGGGAATTAAACAGCCCGATGTAACAATTACCGGCGCTTTTGCCCCTTTGGCAATGAAATCAAATGAAGAGCCGTTGGGATTATTATTGAGAGCAATAGAAATGGCGGGGTATAAACCGGAAACAGAGGCGGCGTTGTCAATCGACGCGGCCGCGTCTGAATTTTATGAAAACGGAAAATATAATTTAAAAACTGAAAACCGAGTGGTGACAGCCGAAGAATTAATTGAATATTACGATTCATGGTTAAACAAGTATCCAATCGCGACAATGGAAGATATGCTTCATGAGGACGATTGGGATAATTGGGTAAAATTAGTCGAAAAAATTAACGGTAAGATACCACTGATTGCTGATGATCTGACAGTAACTAATACCAAAAGGTGGCAGAAAGCAATTGAGATGAAGGCGGCAACGGCGATTTTGATCAAATTAAATCAGGCGGGCACATTGACGGAAACGGTGGACTGTTGTTTGTTGGCCAATAAGCATGGATTGATGACGGTGCCGTCACACCGCGGAGGAGGAGAAACAAATGATACATTTATGGTTGATTTGGCGGTGGCCGTGGGAAGCACCTATATTAAAGTCGGACCAACCAGGGGCGAGAGGGTTTGCAAGTATAATAGGTTAATGAGGATTGAGGAGGAAATAAGTGGAAAGTAAGAATTTGATACAGGAACCTCCGGTAGGAGAAAGCTTATTTGTTCGCGTTAATGATGAAGTAGTCTTTGTTCCAAGTTTAGATATGCCTTATCAAAGGATGCTAAAAGAAAAAGGGTGGCCAACAGACCGCGCTTTTGTAAGAACAAATCAAGTGGATTTGGGAGTGGCAGTAAGGGGAGACAACGATGTAGCTTTGGGAGGCCGATCTGTAATATATGACTGGCCTCCCCGGGATGATACAGAAATCAGGCCAGCAACAGAAAATATACTAAGGAGAAAATTCCCCGAGTTAGACCTGGGATGAACCAGGATAGGAGTTTGGCAGAAAATAAACAAAGGATAAAAACTGATAATTATTAATAAACAACCCACAAGAAAGAAATGAAAAAACCGGTAGTCTATATAATCCTTGACGGCTGGGGAATAGCACCGGCGGGGGCAGGGAACGCCATAAGCGTGGCTAAAACGCCATACATGGATTACCTCAAGGCGAATTACCCGTATACAGAAATCGGGGCGGGGGGTGAGGCAATCGGGCTTTGGAAGGGGCATCAGGGGGCATCGGAAATCGGACATTTTATAATCGGGGCGGGAAGAAATGTGTTTTTGCCACAAAATAAAATCGCCAATGCAGTCAGCAGCGGGGAAATTATGGAAAACAAGGTATTTTTGGAAACGATGGAGTATGTAAAAAAAAATAAATCGACGCTACACATTGCCGGACTAATGTCTAACTCTGGAGTACACAGTTATGATGTGTTTATGCATGCTTTAATTGAGATGGCGGCAAAAAACGGGGTTTCTGATGTGGTGGTTCATTTCTTTAGCGATGGGCGGGATACTCCCCCATTTGAGGCAAAAGTTTATCTTGACCGGCTAAATAAAGTTTTTGAAAAAACCGGAGTTGGGAGAGTAGGAACAGTGATGGGCAGATACTGGATTATGGACCGGGACCATAGATGGGATAGGGTGGCAATAGGTTACAGGGCAATGGCGGAGGGCAAAGCGGAATATTTTGCCAAGAGTGCTCAGGAAGCAATTGAGACGGCGTATAAGCGAGCCCAAGAAGCCAAAGACAGAGGGGAAAATTTGGTTGAAAGCGATGAGTTTATAAAACCAACGGTAATAGTTGACGAAAAACAAGAGCCGGTGGGAAAAATAAAAGACGGGGATGCCCTGATTTGGGCAAATGCCAGAACCGACCGGGCGATAGAAATTACTCAAGCTTTTACTGAAGATAACTTTGTTGACTTTGACCGGGGCAAAAAATTAAATATTAAATTTGTGGGGACTTTCAAGTATTACGACGGGATGAAGGTACCTTATGCCTATGAAAAGGACTATCCGACCAATACTTTTGGAGAGATTATAAGTAAAGCAGGGCTGAAACAATTCAGGGTAACGGAAACGGAAAAATGGATCTATGTAACAACAATGTTTTCGGGAATGAGAGAGGAGCCATTTGAGGGGGAAGACCGAATGCTAATTCCCTCCGATAAGATTGAGACTTATGATCTGCAGCCAAAAATGCATACGATGGATATAGCCAAAGGGGCGGTGGAGGCCATAAACAGCGACAAGTATGCCCTTATTATGATGAATTTTAACAATCCGGATATCATCGGACACACAGGGAATATCCCGGCGGCGATTGTCGGAATTGAGGAATGTGACAGGGCGGTGGAAATGGTAACAAAGGCGACACTGCAAAAGGGCGGATTAGTGGTGGTGTCAGCTGATCATGGCAATGCGGAAATAATGATGAACAAGGACGGGACTCCGGAAACGGCTCACTCGGCCAATAAGGTGCCGTTTATTGTCGTGGACGACGATCCCAAATTTAAAAATATAAAATTAAAAAGCGGTGGAGCATTAAAAGACGTAACACCGACGATTTTGGAGATTTTGGAAATCCCTAAACCGCCGGAAATGACCGGAGTAAGCTTGATTGAACCTGGAAGATAAAGATGAGTTTCTTGGAATTGTTTTAAATTCTCTCTTTTACTTCAAATTTTCCATATATTTTTGTTGTTCGATAGTTATTTAGAATATAGTTATTAATCAATTCCAATTTGAGAGGTGATAAGTCCGCAAAATTCATGTTTGGATTATAAATTATTATGGCTTTTTGATTATTATCTAAATCGGTTATCATTTGAATCTGGTGGGCCAGAGTAAAGAACCCATAGGGGGTATCATTTTTGGTAGCATTTTCTTTTCCGCTTAGAAAATATATTTCCGGCATCCAAGGATAGGCGAAAATTTTTTGATTGGAGGGAGTTTGGGAAAGAAAATCTATTAAATCATCGATGGCGGCAGTATCGGTTCCCTGGTCGACGGCAATTCCAAATTTTGAATTTTTATAATTTTTAAAAGTTCCGGGTATTTTTCCGTAAGATTGGATTTTTTCCACCTGGCTATATATAAAAAAATCGTTGAAGGAACTTCGGTTTAAAATAAGGGTAAAAACTATAAGGCTGATGCCAAAAATCATGGATATTTTTTTACATAAGTTTTCAACCAGGAAACCAAACAAAATCAGAGCAATAATCAGGGGAAAGAGCAGATGCCACCAATCCGATCGACCTAAAGCACTTCTAAATAGAAATAAACCGATTAGACAAAGGGTTATAACAATTCCGGTATTCGGATTTTCTTTTTTTTCTTTAATCGATTTGCTTATCCCCCAAAAAAGGGAGCCGATAATTGTAAGCTGGCTGAACTGCCACCACATTTCTATTGATCCCAAATAATTGTTGACAATTCTCCAATCTAATAACTGCAAAAGGTTGCTTCTTTCTACCGCCAAATTAAAAAAACCATTCGAGAATGCATTTGAATAATAGGCTAATTGTCCGACCATGTCGAGAAAAGCCCCGTGATAAAAAAGAAAAAAGGAGATGGGGGTAACTATTGTCAGCAGTCCGCATAGGTAATAAAAGAAAGGTTTTATTATCTTGGTTTTTTGGGTGGTTATTAAATAGATACTGACTGATAAAAATGACACAATACCTACTTCTAGACTAATAAAAATTGACAAGGCGTTGGCAATCCCTGCCCAAATCAGCCACCAATTTTTTTTGGAATTTATGTAATTAAACAATGGAATTAAGGGTAATAAACCCATGGCTAATCTGATTTCTACGTTGTTTTTTGTTAATCCGTTGCTTATACCCATTATCATAGTAAGAATTGTTATCCGAGCGACTTTGTTGTTGATAATGGTTTTTATTAACGAATAGAAAATAAAATAGGCAACTATCTGAAGAAGGTGAAAGAAAAGCTTCACGTTGGCAACGGTGGCTCCTGTCAATAATACAAAATACTTTAGAGTCCAAGCCAATAAAGGAGGTTGGTGGGCCATAAAATCCCTATAGATGATTTGATTGTTTAAAAGACGCTGTAACCACCCCAACCAAAAACCTTCTTCGACAGAATCCAAATCTGACCGATAATAGAGAGGATTAAAGGCCACAATAGTAATCAGCGCAAAAGGATATATTTTAAAAATAAAATTAAATATCTTTTCCTTATTTTTTGATTTCATTATTTCTGTAATAACCACAAAAATGGCGGTTATTATCAATAAAAACAGAAGCCAATAAAAATTTCCGGGTTTTATTACCAAAAAAATTAACAGTAGATGACTGGGATTTTGTAAAAAACGAAAAGGCAATAAATGATAAAGTAAGGGCATAAAGCCCAGGACAAATAGCGGCAAGATCAGTGAGTAGTTGAATTTTTGAATCACCTGCATCATAACCAGACCAAGAAAAATGCCATTGGTGAATAACTTGGGATTAAATACGATTTCTTTGTCCTCCCCTTTTGACATTAGCATCGTCCAAAACATAAATTGAAATAGGACAAAGAAAGCCAGGACCAAGGTTCCGGAAAAATCCACAAAATTCACCTGGGCAAAAAATAAAAGAGAAACCCCAAAATATAACCAATCATAAAGGCGTGCTTTTCTCTGGCGATGTTTAATAAAAATTAGAGTAAAGGCAAACAAAATGGCAATTACCAGAACAAGTAAGCCGTATTCAATTATGTCGATTGACTTGGCCTGAGCTAATTGCCGGGAAAACGAAGGAATCGCCTCCCAAGATGACTTTGAAAATATGTTGACTGAGCTGAATTTGTTTAGTAGATACAAAAATATTTTATCCAAGCCGAGGGAAAAGAAAAGTGTTCCCAAAAAAAGACCGATAGTCATGAGGAAGCTTAACTAATTTGAATAATTAAGTAAATATGAAGTACATTTTCGAACTTAAGAGAGAGGAGATAAGTTTCTATTTTTCAACCTTTTCTATTCTTAGGGTGTCACCGTTTTCAATAGAAACACCGAGAGTCTTTTTCAAGATTTGGGACTCAAAGGATTTTGGCCAGGAGGGTGAAAAAATTTTGATCCGGTCGTCAATTTTTAGAGCGGCTCCACGCCTTAATACCTGGATTGACCTAATAAGATCACGATATTCGCCCTCGGAAATAAGCTCGGGGGTCAAAGCGGTATCCAAAACTACATTTAACAATTCCGTTTGGGGAGCAAAGATGACTTTTTTGACATTGGTTTCCTGGGCGATGACATCTATCAGCCCCTGATCCAGTTTGAGGCTTGAGTCGACAGTAACTTTGGCAAGCGGCTGACGGAGTTTAATGTTAAACTTTTGCCTCTGGCCGTGAACCAGTTGGCAGATATTTCTGACAGACTCCATCTGTTTTTCTAAAGTGGCGTTGATTAAGTCATTTTTTGACTCCGGCCAGTCCTGTAGGTGAACACTTTGGATGGAGGCCGCCAGGTCAAAACCGTGAAGATTTTGAAAGATAATTTCCGACAAAAATGGAACAAAGGGTGATAAAAGACGGGAAAGACTATCAAAACAGAAAAATAGGATTTCATGATTGTCGGATCTGTCGCGGCTGCGCCTGATATACCAGGTGGACAAGTCGTTGACAAACTTCTCGATGGTTTTAGTGGCAGCCGAAGTATTGAATTTATCCAGACTTTTGGACGTTTTGGAAATGGTGGAATTTAGCCGGGACAAAAGCCAGCTGTCCATAACATTGCCGGAATTTTGGGGAGTTAACGAATTTTTATCCGGCTGCCAATTTTCCAGATTGGCATGCTGAGTGAAAAAACGATAGGAGTTCCAAAGGATTAAAATAAAATCCCTTTTGACCTGATCGGCGATGTTGTAACCAAAATTGACGTTGGTGTGGGATTTTTGCTGACAATACAGCCAGCGCATGGCGTCGGCCCCCATTTTGGTTATGGCATTTTCGTAGGGAATACCATTTTTTTTGGTTTTGCTCATCCGTTCGCCTTTTTCGTCTCTGACTTCGGTGTGAGCGACCACGTTTAAATAAGGGGAGGTGTTTTCGAAAGCAACACTAAAGAAAAGCATGGAGTAGAACCATAAGCGGACCTGCTCGACCATTTCTAAAACCAGATCGGCCGGAAACCATTTTTGCCAATAATTTTTGTCTTCAAGATATTTTAGAGTGGAAAAAGGGACGACTCCGGCATCGAGCCAACAATCCCCAACATCGGGAATACGAGTGACCTCTTTTTTACACTTGGGACAGATAATCTTAATCTGGTCGATCCAGGGACGGTGAAGGGAAGGAAGTTCTTCGACGCGCTTCGCTTGCTCAGAATCAACTGCGAGTTTTTTTAGCTCCTCTAGGCTGCCAACAACTGTCAACTCACCACAGGAACATTCATAAAAAGGCAGGGCCAAACCGTAAAAACGTTTACGGCTGATCATCCAATCTTCCATTGAATCCAACCAATTTTGCATGCGGCGACCGACATATTTGGGGTGCCAATTAACTTTTTTGGCGGCTTCTTTCATGAGAGGGCGGATTTCATCGGACTTGATATACCAACTATCTTCGAGTCTAAAGAGACACTTGGTGCGACAGCGCCAGCAGTGAGGATAGCGGTGAGTGATCGATTCAGTTTTGTAAAGTGAATTGGTTTTTTTGAGATAGTCGAAAACGATTTGGTTTACTTTGTGAGCGTAAAGGCCAGTTAAGTCCCCAAAACCTTCGACAAAATAGCCTCTTTCGTCGAGGGGAGCGATCATGGCTGATTTCAATTTTTTACCCAAGAGATAATCTTCCTGGCCGCAACCAGGAGCAATGTGAACCACCCCGGTTCCCTCTTTGGGGTCGACTAGGTCCCAGACGACGATGGAGTGTTTAACATTTTCCTGGGCGGGAATTTTGTAGAGTGATTCGTATTCGAGGCCGACAAGACTATTGGCATCAATAGGTTTGTAGTCGGTGATATTTAACCGATCGGCGGCCAAGCGGGCCAGGTAGACGACATCATTATCAATTTTGGCTTTGACATATTCAAAGCCGGGATTGATGGCCAGAAGCACATTGGCAGAAAGAGTCCAGGGAGTGGTGGTCCAGGCCAAGACATATTCGTTGTCCCGATTTAACAGTTTAAATTTTAAATAGACTGAGTCGTCGGTGACTTCTTTGTAGCCGTCGGCTTCTTCATGCTGAGAAAGACCGGTTTCGCAGCGAGGACACCAGGTAGTAGCACTTTTATTTTTGGCTAGCCAGCCTTTTTGATGAATAATTTTCAAAAAATACCAGATATAAAGATTGTTGGTTTTTGAATTGGTGTAATAGGAATTTTCCCAGTCCATAAACATGCCAAGACGTTTTGACTGCTCTGTTTGCAAATTACTGAATTTATCGACTCTTTCGATACAGGAGGTGGTAAATTTATCCAGACCAAAGTCAATGATATCTTTTTTTGAATTAAAACCGTTTTCTTTTTCGACTTCGACTTCGACCCATAAGCCCTGGCAATCAAAACCATTTTGAAAACGCTGCGCAAACCCACAGGCATTTTTATAACGCTGAAAAACATCCTTTAATGTCCGCCCCCGGGCGTGATGAACTCCCATGGGGCCATTGGCGGTGATGGGGCCGTCAATAAAACTGAAATTTTTTTCCGAAGCATCGTTTTTGTGGAGATATCGGTTGACAAAATCATGGTGATACCACCACTCTACAAGCTCTTGCTCTAAGACCGGAAAATCAGGCAGTGACGGTAAATCTTTAAAGTAGGACATAATTGGGTGAATTTTAACCTTTTTGAATCGAATTTACCAGAAATAATATGTATAATCTGAACTACTATGAAATATCGCCCGTCTTATTTTAAATATTCGCCCATTCCCTACACCGGTTGTAAATATTGCCTTCCATGCCCTTTTGGGGTAAATATCCCCCGTAATTTTGAAATCTATAATGAGATGAAAATGTTTGATTGTCACGAAACCAGTGCCAAAGAGTATGGCAGTCTTGACGATTTGCAGAAAGCTTCTAACTGCAGACAATGTGGTAAGTGTGAACCTCTCTGTCCACAAAAAATTGCTATACGTGACTGGTTGGTAAAAGTGGCAGGAATATAATGGTGCATATGGAAAATCATAAAATAAATGTTCGATTGAGAATCGTTGTTATCAAAGACGGCAAGCTTTTGGTTCAGTACCGACAAAAACATGATTATTATCATTATATTGGTGGGCATTTAGAATACGGAGAAACGGTGCTGGAGGGCTGTATTAGAGAAGTGGCCGAAGAGTGCGACGGGGCCACATTTGCGTTTAATAAAATTCTTTATATCCGTGACTTTATTCTCCCCGAAGAAAACGAGCATAGTGTGGAATTGTTTATATTAGGAAATATTGATAAGTCAGAAAAATTGGAACATCTTTTTGACCCTCAACATACCGATAATTCTGTTTGGTGTACGTGGTTGGATATGGATAAGCTTCCGAATAATTTAAAGCCAAAGGATTTAACTAAAAAATTAGTGACTGATTATAAAAATAATTTTCTAAATACCGGCGAGTACGTGGGGAGGATGTAAAAAATGAAAATTTCATCAGTCGTTGAATGGAGTAGCCAGAAGGTAACTTATACTTGGATTCCGGCGGATGATTTGAAAAAATTTCAACCAATAAAACAAGCTTATGGCGTTTGTGTAAATGACGACAAAGAAACCCTGATATACCGTGCACCAGGGAAAACAAACTGGAATTTACCCGGGGGTACACCGGAAGGAAACGAGTCCCCGATTGAAACATTAAAACGGGAGTTAATAGAAGAAGTCGATATTGAAGTTGAGCGAATTAAACCCCTGGGGGTTCAAAAAGTAGTTTTTTCCGACGGTGTTATTTTTTACCAGGCCCGATTTTATTGCAAAATAAAAAAAATATTATCTCAAACGGTTGACCCGGCAACAGGGCTTTTGAACGAACGTAAATTTGTGAAAATTGCAGAGCTTAATAAGTATTTAAAATGGGGTGAAATCGGTGAAGCGATTGCTAAACGGGTGGTAAATATGGAAACAATCCTTAATTATTAATGGCTACAAAACAAAATTAGAACATTCCGGTCCCAAAAATCACACAGGGTGCCAATCCATCAACTCTAACTCCAACATAATTCCAGTGTACCTAAACTTACCAGACAAAGATTTTTGTAAAAATCCGATGAGTAGAAGAAGAATCGTTAGATTAAAGTTTGGATTTTGTAGTTTATTGTGGACTAAGAGTGGTTTCAAAATATATTATGGATTGAGTTATAATTGACCTATAAAAAACTCACGATCTTACGATCGGGGTTTTGTGTTCCGCTTTTGTCGAGCAATGCTTAGTTATTAATAGCTTCATCTCCGACCTCACGGTCGGAGATTTCGCTGTCTTGGAATAAATATGACTGAAATTGAAATTCGAGGGAAATTATCAGAAAGTGAATTCTAATATGCAAATAATTTACCTGGCCGGGAATAGCCTTAATAATAAAACTTGGATTGAAAAGGTAAAATTCAACTTTGATTCGTTTTCCGAGGGTGATATTTTGTATTACGATCATTGGGAATCCGGAAAAGAATGGATAAACCTAAATAAAGAATCAGAAAAATTAGCCAAACTCGCAAAAGATATAAAAGATTGTTTTGTTTTTGCCAAATCAATCGGATCGGTATTGGCTTTAAAAAATATTATGGAGGGAACCCTACACACAAAGAAAATGGTGATTTGCGGATTTCCCTATCGGGCTGGTAAAAGAGAGCTTGAAGAAATAAATGAGTGCTTAAGGACGCTTGCTGTCCCGACAATGTTTATTCAAAATGAATTCGACCCGGTTTATAGTTTTGATGAATTGACAAAAACACTGGAAGAAAATAGTCCACTTGATTGCCACCTAGTGAAAATTCCACGCAATAATACACATGACTATGAGGACTTTGAGAATTTAACAAAAACCACCAGAGAGTTTTTTGAAAAATAATAATATGATTCTATCTCCTAAAATTCGAAAAGCTTTAAGATTGGCTGCTGTTCAACATGATGGCCAATACCGCAAAGATGGTGTTACTCCGTTTATCATTCATCCAATTGAAGTGGCCATGATTGTCTCAGAATATACCGATAATGAGGATATTATTAGTGCTGCTTTGCTTCATGATGTTTTGGAGGATACCCGGGGGTGTTCCATGGGGTATGAAAACTTTCCTTCCCTATAACAATTCAACCTTTTTCAAAAATATTAAGTACCTCAATAATCCACCCACTATTTCGTAGTTCACTTTTCATATTTTTTATTTCTTCAAAAGAAAACCACTTAGCGTCAAGAATTTCATCTTTTGGATAACTTAAATCTCCACTTATTATTTTTGCTTCAAAAGCGTGTATTACAGGCTCATTAGCTGAGTTATGGATAACACAAATTTTCTTAATTAATTCAACGTTATAACCAACTTCTTCCTTTGCTTCTCTAATAGCGGCTTGTTCGATAGATTCCCCTACGTCGACATGTCCAGCAGGGAAATTCCAAAGACCATATACTTATAGCTTTTTTCTTGAATTAAAAGATATTTATTATTTTGGTTAATAACGACACCCGCGACGACTAAAACTCTTTGGTCTTCTTTTTTCATAATTTATTCTAACCAATGGTATCTTTTGTTACAATACTGCGAATATTGTGCCCCGAAGCGAGAGAAGGCGAAACGTAATAAATTTCTTTCAGAAATTTAAATGTTTCAGCAGCGTTTGCCGACTTTGTCGGCATTACGCTGCGGAAGGAGAGGGAGTCGAACCCTCATGCCATTTCTGACGCGGGTTTAGCAAACCCGTGGCTTACCATTCGCCGCATCCTTCCTGGATACCCACAGTGCGTTCTAGTATATCAAATTTTGGAAAAATGCTTTAGAATAAGTGTAGCTATGAAAGGAAAAAAGGACGACTATATTTTTACCGATCCGAGCGAAGAGAAAACTGTTTTTGAATGGGTGGCGGCCGAAAGAGCTTTTAAAAATAGGGATAAGGATTTTTGGGTAACGGCAATTTCTATTTTGGTAATCGTGGGAATTATTCTTTTTTTAATCGGCGAAAGCATGCTGATTATTGCCTTGTGTTCTATTTTGTTTCTTTATTATGTTCTTTCTACTGTCCCCCCGCAAAATGTAAATTACAAGATTACCAACCGGGGTTTGTATTTTGGAGAACTGAACTATACATGGGATGTTTTGGAAAGGTTTTGGTTTAAAAACAGCCTGGATAGCGAGATGATGTTTATTGAAACAAAACTTCGGTTTCCAAGGCAAATATCGTTTGTGATTAACCCTGCCGACAAAGAAAAGCTCTTGGACATTATGAAAAGAAAAATTCCTTTAACGGAGAATCCCCCCTCGGCGATGGATAAAACTGTAAAGTGGTTTGGCAACCATCTACCGCTTGAGAAAAGGCAAAAAACACAATAGGGCAGGTTTATCTTTTTTTGGTATAATTCAGGCAATTTGCGCCCGTAGCTTAATTGGATAGAGCATTGGTTTGCGGAACCAACGGTTGGAGGTTCGAGCCCTCTCGGGCGCACCAGAGGAGGGTGGGCAGGACGGTAATGCGCTGGTTTCGAAAACCAGTTCCGGCAACGGATAACAGGTTCGACCCCTGTACCCTCCGCCACGTAAAATTTGCTTTGCAAATTAACGTGGCTTGAAACGTCAATTTTGTGAAACAAAATTATACGTTTTGCCTATAATTCAAACGTTGCTTGAAACGTGAACGTAATATTCTACGAAGTAGAATAAACGTTCTTACGTTTCGCCAATTTCGCGAAGGCGAAAAGTCTTTGAGATGTTGTTGTTGATTAAATTCCACCGGAATAAGTTAGAATTAGACTATGAAAAGAACAAAAAGGTTTTTTAAATGTTTTGAATATGCCCGGGACGGAATTGTTGAGGGTTTTCGGGAAAGGAACATGAAAATTCACGGATTAACTGCATTAAGCGTGATATTTTTTGGGATATTGTTTGATTTGGTGGTATGGGAGTGGATAGTAATATTTTTGCTTTTTGGGATGGTAATGGGGGCCGAGCTTATCAACACCAGTATTGAGGATCTAGCAAATGTGATTAGAGACAAAGAGGGATTGGATTATCGGGCGACAAAGACAACCCGGGATTTGGCGGCGGGGGCAGTACTGGTTACGGCGATAATGTCGGCGATAATCGGGACATTGATTTTTGGGTCGAAGTTATTCTGATGATTATGAAAGTGCTGCTTCATACCTGCTGTGCGGATTGTGCCTTGAAAATCATTGCCACCGTCGGTAATAACGTAACCCTGTTTTACTACAACCCAAACATCCATCCGAGAGCAGAATATCAATCAAGATTGGCGGCGGTCAAAAAAATTGCTCTGGAAAATAAAATTAAACTAATTGTCCCCGACTGGAAACCAGATGAGTATTTTGAAAGAGTAAAAAATGATGGGGATAGGTGTAAAAATTGCTGGTATTTGAGAATTATAAAAACGGCGGAATACGCCAAAGAAAATGGCTTTGAACAATTTTCTACAACACTTTTATCTAGTAAATATCAAAACAGAATAACAATCGAGAAAATGGCCAAAGAAATCGGAGGAGAAGGGGGGGTGGAGTTTTTGAAGATAGAAAATATTAACAGGGAAATGAAAACGTCGGGTTTTTATAAACAATTTTTTTGCGGGTGCTGTTATTCGCTAACCGAAAGGTTTGAGGAAAAATATGGAAAGACTAAATGAGTTTATTAAAAAATACAGGATAGAAATTTCCCCGCTATCGATGAGACTGTGCCGGGAGGGTATAGAGAGGATGAAAAAGAGCATTGACCCGGCACACGACGAAAAACACGTTGAAAATATTTTGGAAAACATTGATGGGTTTTTGGAATCGAAAGAGGTAAAAGTGGAAAGAATTAATTTTGAAATACTATTGGTGGCGATTTGCTGGCATGATGTGTGGAAATCAACCAGGATGCCGGACAGCATTGTATCTGTTTTGGTAAACCAAATATGGGACGGGTGGGGGTCGGCAAAAGTTTACAAAAGAGAGGTAAAACTGGGGAAAGAGGAGAACAAAAGGTTGAGAAAAGTATTTTGGATAATCGGAAACCACCCCAGGGACATGACGGTACACATGCCCTTTAGAACTTATTTGGAGACAAAAATTTTAAAAGATGCGGATAGACTCGAGAGGTGGAATCTAAAAAGGCATGTGGATTTTTTTGAAAAATTGGCCTTGGTTCGCGATGTGGAAAGCCAAAAGTGGGTGAGGTGGCTTATTAAATTTTTTAAAAAGAAGTATACTCTGTGGTCGGACTCTGATAAAAAATATTATTTTCGGTGGGCCAAAGATGAGTTTCGGAAAAGACGAGAAATGTATATTGTTGAATTAGAACGGCAGGGATAAAGAGCGGAATGTAATAACCCATAAAGTGTGGTTGACTTAAACAAAGTGTGCTAGAATCGGCATATGAATTTAGGGGAGAGATTAAGAAAGTTAAAAGAAGCAATCGGGGGGATTACCGTTCAGCCTGGTAGCATTAGAATCGATTGTGGCGGCGGATCAACAAGATCTATTGGGGCAAGTGGGTATGCTGCGGTTTCGAGAACGGTCGAACCCGGAGTGATAGGAGTGTCCGGAGCAACATGGGATACCAAAGCCGGAACGGCAGATCAGGTAGAACCCCCAATTACTAGAATCGCTGGACTTGATGAGACTTTTAATTTAATTGGGGGTGATATGGTATTAAACCAACCGGATTTAGATGGCAAAGGTAGAGTAAGGGGGACAAGCCCAATTATGACCTTTAGCGTGTTTGTTCCTACTGAGGCGATTAAAGTACAGGGAGGAGTAGTAACGCTGAGACAGGCAGCCGGCGGTGGCAAACAAACAAAAGGAGAAGAGAGAAAGAAAGGCCCCGGGATAGTGACGATCGAGTAATGTGAACGTAACGGAATACGATGTTTTTTGATCTGGAGAAGAGATATACCGAAGATTGTTCAGCCACCGGCTAATCCATAACGATTCGGGCGATGGCAGTTTCATTCGTGAGTACGGCGAATTGTTCACCGACTTCCTCGGCAGAGGCGGATAAGAAGCCGGCACGAGCACCGACTTCGAGAGCGAATCTTGTATCCCTAAAAAAATCAGCGTGAGCCTGGAGAAGGCCTGAACCGTTGCTGGAAGTGAGAAGATTGACGCGAGCACCGAGACCCTGTGTCGTGAGCTCTAGCTGTACTCCCACAGAAAGATTACCTACGATAACCCGGGGATTTACAATGCCGTATTGACCTCGCGGAGTATCGGGGCTGGTCATTAGAACGCCGTTGGCCATAAATCTTTTTTGTACATTTTCGGCACCTGTCGCAGCTAATAAAAGTCCCATCTCTCCACGAGCTTTGAAGCCGGTGCCTTTTAGGGCATCAGCCGAAACTTCCAACAAGGTAAATGTATTGGTCTTTGTCGGATCATTTGGATCTGTAATGACAAAAGTAAATAATTTGCCTCCAATGTCAATACCACCGGTGGTGAACTCAGCACCAAGTTTTGCCTGAACGGCCAGTTCATGGTGGTAAGGACGGACAACGGCTGGGGGAGCTTTTATTGGCGGGGGTAGGACTAATGCGGGGGCCCCGGGTGATGGGCCTCCTGACGGGGCGGCCGGTGGTTGGGCAGATTGATTTCCATTTGCCCAATCTTTTATTCTTTCAGCGATGCTTGGCACGTATTGTATTGACTGTACTTTTTAAGTGTGATACTATTTCGTACCTATTTGATACGTAGTTATGTTGATTTTAATATAAAAATTATATTTGTCAACGGCATACGTATATACAAATAATAAACGTATATATAATAGTATAAAATGATCAAGGACCGTTTAACAAATGTTTATTATAGGGAAAGGTCGCTAGGGATAAGCTTGGGCCTGGAGGCAAGAACAACAGTTTTGGGTCAAGAAATTGGTGGTAGAATTGGTCCGATACAACTGGCAAGGGAGAGTGTAAGTGCAGGGGCCGAGAAACCAGGCGGGAGTTTAGTTTTTAAAAGAGTTACAAAATTTCCGGAAGTTTTCCCCATATTGGATTTAACTACTAATGATAGTGGGGTGAATGTTACATACCGACAGCCGAACCGGGTTTCCGTTTTGTCACTGGTTCCGGGAATACAAGGCGGAGACCCACTTAAATTTCATATCGCTCAAGGTGTGGGGGCCGGAGCAGTTGAAGGGGCAGTCGCGGGAAACAGAGTGTCGTTGAGTACAGTGTTTGATCAAACTAGCGGTGGAACACTAAGAATTGATATACCCAAGGGGGTAGAACCTGATTTTAATATTTTAGTTAGAGTTTAGATAACCATATGCCAGGCTCAGCTGAACAATATCTACTAAGAGCGGGGGTGATCGGTAATAGAAATAGTGGGGGCGGGCAACCGGCAGAAACAAACGGCGGGCAACAACAACCGGCTAACGGTGATGTAACCATTAGTGTGAGCCGAGGGGTTGGGAACATAGCTGATCTTACAGGGGCAGCCAATATATTGAAGATTTTAAGAGATCTAGAAGGAGATCCCGACCATCCGGAAATTACTTCTGGGGTGGTTGCAGATGCGGCCCAAAGAGTAGCATTGGAGCTTGCACATCCGGAGATAGCAGCACTCACAAAGAGTGTTCTTGGTCCTAAAAACGGTTCGATTCCTATCCCCCAGAACTTATTGTGTATGCCACAAGTTAAGGAAACGGTAGAAGCCATACAAAATGCCCCAAGACCTCAAACGGCGGCGGTTGCCCCGCAGAAAAGAGGATCGCTGATTGGATCGGTTCTAGATATATTTAATCCCCTGCCCAGACGGAAAAACGATCCGGGCTGGCATTAACAATTTATAAAATAAATGTCGTCAATTGAACAATTATTTAACAGTCCGGTTGTAATTGCAGGCGGAGTGGCCGCCAGTGCAGCAGTAGCGGCACAAATTGCCAGAGCGACAACGGATCGAGTTAATGAAGGCGAGGTTTACCTTAGACGAAATAATATAACCGGAAAATTTAGTGTTGACTTGGATCCGAGAAAAGTAGAGTCGGTTGTAATAGGAATGCAGGCGGTAGAAGTGATGGACATAATGGGTGACAACGGACAAAGAGCAACGATAGCAGTTGACCGCACTATGAGAGAAGTATTGGATGATCCCATACAGTTTGCAGCGTTTAGAAAAAGATACGGAGTTCCCGATGCTGATAAAAGAGGTGGTCGGTCGATAAAAACACGAATAGAGGAACATGTTCCGGTTCGCGAAAATGTGCCGGTGGCAGCTACCGGCATAAGATTCAGGCTTCCCTGGATAGAATCAGTGGCAGTGGTCACTTTGGGACAAAAGTTTATCAATCCCGCTGAAGATGGAATGAGGGCATTAGTTGGAGGTAAAAATGGAGATGTAGAGGTTCAACCTGATGTGTTGGTAACATACGATGTTCCGGCGGCGAGATTACCATTGGCAATACAAAAGTTACCAAAACCAGTGCCTAGACAAGGTGACCCACCCGATCCCAGAAATAGTGGTCAGTACGCTCTAGACGAAGTCGGGAAGGCAGTAAGTGGCTTAACTAAAAGTGCCATAACGGCCGCTTTCGGTAAAATACAGTTTGAACAATTGACATCAGCAAAAGGCGGCGGTGTCGAAACGGTGCAGAAAGAGATTGTTGCAGCATTTTATGACAATTTTAGGGATAGTGGTTTAGCCGGTATAGCCAATGTGCAGAAAGTACAACTACAGAGCATCAGAACAGGGGAATATGGTTTGACTTTGACAAGATTGGCAGGTCAAGCTGCTGAAAAGGACCAGCTTGGGCCAGAATTATTTGGTCAAAAAACATTAATGCAAGCGATGACCGGAGGCAAGGGGTCGTCAGTCATTATTACAGATCCAGGGTTAAGTGGATTTACTGCTGCCCAGATAGCCGCCCGAAATAGTGCCGGTGGTCGAGCAGGGGGGGAGGCATAATATGGGAAGAATAATGGATGCACTTGGAAGATTGGGTGAAGCGAAAAAGGCGCAAGTAAAGGTAGAATTTGGGGATATCGATGCTTTACCGGAAAACCAGCGACGATGGAACGGGTTGGTGCTCCGGACGAGACTAGCCGCTGTCGATGTCCAAACAAAATTTCAACAGGGAGCATATGTAGTGAATCAATTTACGGGGGTGGCAAGACATCTTGATACCGTAACGTCATCAGTCGGAGCAGGAGTAATGACTGGTGACATTTTAACCCGGCTTGGCGCTGGAGGTATTGGTAGTACTTTGGGAGGAGGAGCGGGAGCCCTTTGTGCGGGGGCGTTGGTGGTGACTCTGTCAAAAGGGTCTGTCAAAGACGGTGAAGGTGTAGATAGTAGACCCGCTTTGGCGGGACGGGCAGTGTTGGGGGTGACATTAAGCGGTATAGCGGCAACCCAGGTTCCGATAGTTAGAGAGGCCGTAGTGGTCCCCGGCGATACTTTTCAAACGCTTGGTAATGCTGCCATCGTTGGCGTGGCGGTATCGACAGCCGCCCTTGTCTCGGAACTTGGACACATGATGACTGATGACTATTTTGATAAGCAAAAAGCAGAAAAATAATAAATTATTATTTATTAACATTTAACAAAATATAATTATGACTAATGTACCATCACGAAGAGAGAGGGAGGGGCTTACAAGTTTACCTATAGTAGGGGGAATTGTTGGTGCACTCGTACGTATCGCGGACATGGTCACCACAAGAGGGATGGAGGGAGATATCAGTTATTCAACCGGGACTAGCTCGGGAATAGTACGGGCAGAGGGTGGAAGTGTAGATGTAAGTGGAATTACCGTGCGAGACGGTAGCGTTACGGGGCATGTTGTGGAAGAGCATGCACATGTGGAGATACATATAAGAAAATAATCTGTTTATTAGAAAATAAGAAAATGACTGCTGAATCGGGGGGAGGCAACGATGGCTACTAAATCAGAGACTGCGGCTGAGAGATATAGACAAAGACAACAAGCGGAGGCGGCACAAAAAAGTATGCCAACCGAGACTGTCGGCAGGGCGATGCAGATTGCTGAAGAGAATCCCGGGGCAGACGTATATGTCCGAAGAGATGAAGATGAGATGAGGGCGCAATTAAGGGCAGGAAGAAGGGGTGGCCGCATTAATACGGGACTATTTTCGGCACAGAGAGTAGGTCACACGGTACATACAGTTGAGGAACAAATTTCGATGGAAAGAGGTGGTAGACAAACGGAGGTATATGGACGCGGGGAAAGGGTAGAAATATCCGAAGGTACGGTAGGAAGAGGGACGAGAATTGGTGGAGTCGATAATAATACAGGTCTGGAGACGGGGCAGTGGCATAGCCGAGGGAGAGAGCGGGTAGCGACTACATCGATAGTACGCACAGAGAATTCCGGGGGTAGCGTGGATAGACAGGGAGGGTTGACAGTCCAGACAGAGAGGCAGAATTTAGTTACACTCGGCCTAAGATTATTTTTTCCAAAGGCGTGTTTGCAATCAAGAACTTCTGTATCTAGTAGCGGAATTTATGAACCGACGGAACCGATAACTATAGATGCAAGAAAAGCATTGGTCCCCGAAGCGATAGGGACCTTTATAGGAAATATGGATGTAATTGCCGGATCAATCGGGGCGGGGGTGATCGGAAATGCTATTGGTGGGGTTATTCCAAATTGCAGCGACTCCGTACAACTTGCCGGGGCGGTGACCGCAGCAGTGATTGGAGGTGGGGCGTTGGCAGCAATGGGCCATAGCTCCAATCTGATAGATAACGGAGGGATGCGGCTGGCTTTGGGCGTAGGCTTGTCGGCGATAGGCTCGACGGTAATTCCGGGAATTGACAATATGGTCCGCGGCGGGAATTTTCTTGAATCAGCCGGAAATGCGGCGCTGGCCGGGATAGTGATTGGAGTGACGACAATGACTGTAAGAACTATTGAGGGAAAGGTAAAGCAGTTCCTCCCTGCTGAAAAATAAAAAAAAGGTGTTTTGTGTTTTCGGATATTAGGAAGCCTAAACAAAATATTAGCAATCACTTGACAAGACTGCTAATTGTTTTTAAAATAGGGTTATGGAACAACCCAAATTTACTCAACTGGCGGCCGAGACACTGCAGCGGGCAGTGGATGAGGCCAGAGCCAGGAAGAATCCGGAAGTTGATATCCCCCACCTGAAGTGGGCACTACAAAATATTGACGGACCGGCTAAAGAAATCCTAAAAGAGAGTCAGCCGGAAGATTTGGATCGGTTACCAAAAGTTGAAGGAGGAAATGAGCCACAAATATCCCGACTGTTGCAACAAAAACTTGGTGAAGCGGTAAGAGAAAGCCAAAAACGGGGCGATAGTTTTGTCAGCCAGGAAATGCTTTTGTGGGCAGTATTTGAGGATAGTAAAATAAGACAGGAAATAGAAAATTTACGAGGAGGAAAAACAGTGGATTCAGAAAGCAAAGAACAAAGCTATAAGGCATTGGAAAAATATACGACCGACCTGACGGCGCTGGCTCGAAGTGGAAAATTGGATCCGGTAATTGGGCGAGAAGAAGAAATCAGGCGGGTGATGCAGGTGCTTTCCAGACGAACGAAAAATAACCCGGTTTTGGTGGGAGATCCGGGGGTGGGAAAGACAGCAATAGTGGAAGGACTGGCAAACCGAATCGTGAGCGGGGATGTGCCGGAGTCGCTGAAAAACAAAAAAATACTTACCTTGGAGATTTCATCCCTTTTGGCGGGAGCAAAATATCGGGGAGAATTTGAAGAGAGGCTGAAATCGGTAATTGATGAAGTGGTAAAAAGTGAGGGCAAGGTGGTCTTGTTTATCGACGAACTGCATACGATTGTGGGGGCCGGAGGGGCAGAGGGGTCGGTAGATGCAAGTAATATGCTAAAGCCGGGACTAGCGAGGGGAACCTTGAGAGTTATCGGGGCAACAACTTTGAATGAATATAGAAAATATATTGAGAAAGACTCGGCCCTCGAGCGGAGATTTCAGCCGGTAATGGTGGGTGAGCCAAATGTGGAAAACACGATTTCGATTTTGAGAGGGTTAAAAGAAAAATATGAGATACACCATGGGATCAAAATTACCGATGCAGCGCTGATTGCGGCGGCAAAGCTGTCTGACCGGTATATCCGGGACAGGTTTTTGCCCGACAAGGCAATTGATCTGGTAGATGAGTCAGCATCGGCCCTAAGAATTCAAATGGAATCTTCCCCAGTAGAAATAGACAGCCTGGAAAGAAGGGTGCGGCAACTGGAAATTGAAGCCAAAGCGCTAAAAAAAGAAAAAAGTGAAGAATGTAAACTAAGACTGGATGAAGTGGAGAAGGAAATGGCTGAAGAAAAGGAGAAATTAACAAAACTAAGATCTCTTTGGAGCAATCAAAAAGACATTTTGAAAAAAGTACAGGATCAAAAGGAAGAGCAGGACAAACTTAAATCGGACCTGGAACAGGCGGAAAGAAATTTGGAGCTTGATAAGGCGGCAGAAATAAAATACGGCCGGATTCCGGAGGTGCAAAAGAAGCTGGCAGAGGCAGAAAAGAAATGGCAGTCTGTCGACAAAGAGGACCGGCTGGTAAAACAGGAAGTGGATGAGGATGATATTGCCAGAGTGGTATCAAAGTGGACCGGGATACCGGCTTCGAGAATGCTTAAGTCGGAAACCGATAAACTGAAAAATCTGGAAAAATTAATCAGGGAGCGGGTAGTTGGCCAGGATGAGGCGGTAGAAGCGGTAGCCAATGCGGTAAGAAGATCGAGGCTACATTTGGGAGAAAGTGATAAGCCGACGGCCACCTTTTTGTTTTTGGGCCCGACAGGGGTGGGAAAAACAGAAACAGCCAAGGCGTTGGCTGAACAATTGTTCAATGACGAAAAAGCACTGGTGCGGATTGATATGTCGGAATACAGCGAAGCACACACGGTGGCAAGGCTGATTGGGTCCCCTCCCGGCTATGTGGGGTATGAGGAAGGCGGACAATTAACGGAGGCGGTGAGAAGAAAACCGTACACAGTTGTGCTATTGGATGAGATTGAAAAGGCCAATCCCCAAATATTTAGTATCTTTTTGCAGGTTTTTGATGACGGAAGGCTGACGGACGGCAAGGGACGGACGGTTGATTTTTCCAATACAGTAATTATCATGACTTCGAATTTACCGGAAGAGATGGTGGACAAAGTTTTCAGACCTGAGTTTTTGAATAGAATTGACAGAATTATAATCTTTAACAAGCTGTCGGAAAAACAACTGGAATTGATCGTGGAAATTCAAATTGCCAACCTAATAAAAAGGTTAAAAGAGCAAAATATCGTTTTGACAGTAACAGAAAAGGGCAAAAAATATTTGGCGAAAAATGGGTATGACCCGGTTTTTGGGGCCAGACCTTTAAAGAGGTTAATACAAAACGAGTTGGTGGACCCAATCGCCATGCTGTTACTTGACAGCGAAGAGGGAGAAAGCATGGGGGTGGTGGCCGATGAAAAGGACGGAAAGTTAAGCGTAAAATTGATGGACTAAGAGGTGGGGTATAATAGAGCACCGTACCCGTAGCTTAACTGGATAGAGCACTCCCCTCCGAAGGGAGTGATTGGAGGTTCAAATCCTCTCGGGTACACTCAAACAGTATAAAGTCTAAAAGTCTAAAAATATTATGGAAGATCAAATAACAATTATTAAAGATAACCTTTATTACGACGAGAGATCGGCGGGGGGCTTGGTCTACAAAATTGAAAACGGAAAGACTCTGTGGCTTTTGATAAAAACCATAAGCGGGGCCAAAAAAAACGGGCAAAAAGCAATTCATAAGTTCCCAAAAGGCCATTTGCAGAGAGATGAGTTTTTAAAACAAGCGGCATTAAGAGAGGTGGAGGAAGAGGGACAGGTTAAGGCGAAAATTGTCTCGAAAATTGGCTCAAATAATTACATAATCTGGGACAAGCTCCGAAAGAAAAAAATTATAAAAAAGGTAACGTTTTTTTTGATGGAGTACGCGGGGCAAAGCAATCTCAAGCATTACGATACAGAAATGGTGCTGGATCGGGAGTGGCTACAGTATGATGATGCTTGTGAAAAATTGGCATATGATTCGGAAAAAGTTTTGCTGAAAAGAGCCAGGATAAAACTTGAGGAGTTACAGAAAAAAAGCAGGTGAGTTTGGGGGCTTTTCAATGGTATACTATGAAGTATTTTGACCAGTAATCAGGTATAAATCAGGAGAGGTCGGACCCTCCTTCGCTCGAACGGAGCTTCGGACGGGCGAAGTAGTGGTATCCACGCCGCTGGGTCGATAAAATACAAAGTGAGGAGAGGTCGGATAGTGGTTCATTCCACAGACCTGGAAAGTCTGCGCTCCAAAAGGGCTCGCGGGTTCGAATCCCGCCCTCTCCGCCACGTAAAATTTGCTTTGCAAATTAATGTGGCTGAGACGTGAACGTAATATTTTACGAAGTAAAATTAACGTTCTTACGTCTCGCCTAATTAACTCAACGCTGCTGGAACGTAAATTTCGAAGAAATTGTACGTTACCGCCAATTTAAAATCGCATTTTACCATCCTGCTTCGACGGACAAGGTCCGCTAAAAAGGTAAGTAAGCTATGAAATATTCAAGCAAACAGGATTTAGAATCGATAATTGAACGGATATGTGGCGGTAAATGTACTAGACAGGATATAAAGTTGATGCTATTTGATATCAGAGAATTTTTAGCCAAAGACAGTCCTCTGGGTGATATTGCCGATTGTATCCATTCAACAAGAAACAGGGAAATGCTTTATCCAGAATTGGAAGTCATGTAGATAATTTTCTCTCTGTAGCAATAAATTCGGGAGTTATTGTAGTTAGACCCATTTACGATCCAATTCAACTAATAACAGAACTAACCTTGACTTTAACTAAATTGGGCTTTACATATGATGTGAACATTATTAAATCGTATACTACTACCATCATCGAATTTATTTCCGAGTTCTTGGATGATACAAAAATAGATTAAAAAATAATAAAGTTTTGGATTTCCAAAGATGAATTGGCAAAATTGAGTGAATTAGATTTTTTTAAAGATTTCATTGATATAATAAGTTATGGGAGTAGATGAAGAAGGTTCGGAAGTTTCTGACCCTCTGTTGTTGGTAAGAACAATGGAGGACAGTTGGGTCGACTGCGGACGTAAAATCGACGACACGGGGTGGCAGAGAATAACAGAAATGGCACGATTAATTTACGGTGACGCTATGGCCGTTTCTGGAGTTGACACAGAAACTGCAGAAAGGTATGTTCGCATGGCTTATAGCGATAGAGACGATGTACCCAGCGAATGGTTTGGAAGTGAAGGAACAGATGACGAAAGGGTTGTAGAAGCCCAAGGAAAAATTATTTTAGCCTGTTTAGAAGAAGGAGGTAGGTATCCCCCCGAAGATAGACGACGTTTAGTACTTCAAAAAATGGCCCAAGATTTGTTTGAAAATGATTTATTTTCGATTGGTGTAACCCCAAGTGGTAGTGAATATGTTGTCTCTTCCCCTATAAACCGAAGCGGGTTGACGGGTACGGGCGGAGAAACATGGGTTATTAGAAATATTGCCGGAAAAAATCATATTACGCCCAGCGCCAGATCAGGCATGATAGGAAGAGCATGTTTCAGCCCGGTGATTGTTGGTATTCCTGGGGCAGAAAAGAGACGTAATAGAAGTCTCCGAGGTCATTCTCCAGAAGATGTATCTTCGGGGGGGACAGGGCCTGGGATAATAATAAAATACACAGTGTATGAACCAGAAAGATTACCCAGTTGTTCGATAGCGGTGGGAACACAAACCGATGAACGGTTAAGTCCTCTTCGATATTCTTTAAGATTCGACCAGTAGAAAAATTTTCAAACGCACACCGCTTAATTTTTCTAATGTTACAATACCGATATCTACTATGAGTTCTAAAGATCGACTTTTAATTGGGCAAGGTCCCGGACATCAAGACCAGCTTATCTCTATTACTGACCGACTCAGAGCAAGCATGACTAATGAAGAAGTTGTCTTTAGCCCGGCTTCTCAGGAGGTGATCAATAGTTTTGCCCAAGCGAATCAACAGCGTTTTCCTTCTATCTTAGATACTTGTATTGAAGCCTATGAGGCGTCTCTGGGAAGCCAACCTCCCGGGCATGAAAAATCCCATATTGTTGAAAATTTGAACCTAGCCCTCCAGATTTTTGGTCAATACCGCACCTCCGGAAATCCACTCACTAAAGTTGAAGAGTTAGAAGTCGCTCTGGCTATCATCGGACATGATTTAGGTAGATACGCCGAACCATCTTTACCTAAAATTAACGAGAAGGATTTGGAAATACTCGGACCAATTTTTCTTGGTAGAAAATTTCTTCGCGACTTAAATATCCCGGATGAACTCGGCAATCGCATTCTTTATGATATAGCCTCTGCCTCAAATCCAAGGACTGAGCACCGCACAGCAAATATTGTCCATAGGTGTGATCGCATCCAGCTAGGTGGAGCTGTGATGATTCCTCGTCTGGTCGGACTTGGTATTGGTGAACTCGGGCCGGAAGGCTGTGATTTTATCGTGCATCCACCAGAAGTGGCCGGGCAATTTCGGGATAATCTGCCTCATATTTACAAAGAGAGAACCTTGGCGTTACTTACTCGGTTGGAATTTTGGATGAGAAATGTTTATCCACCTACTCGCCCGGAGGAATCTGTTAACGATGATCGAAGGAAACTAGAGACCGCCGTTCTGTTAATGCTTGGAATGCATGGCATGGATGATGTGTACAAAGAAGTATTTGCCCCGGAACTTGGCCTTGTTTCCGATCCTAAGCCATTTAAAAGACCTATTGATCCTGAATTATTCAAAGCGGCCAGGGAAGAACATACCGCCTTTATATCCCAGGTTAATCTTTCTTCTTATAGTGACCAAGGTTCATTAGAACTGGCTACGAGATTAATGGAAACCGAAAATGTCACTATTTTACCGGATTTCGCTGATCACTTTCGGGAGCGGTTGGAAAAAAGTTCTCCTGAAACTAACCGTAATCGTTGGTTGGTTATGCTTTACTCCCTTGAGACTCGACACCAAAAAAGGTTGGCTGATATTTCTCGTCTTCAACATAAGGAACAAGGGGGGGCTTTGGACCCTCTCGAGTCTTGGATCAGAGCAGAACTCGTCGACCGAGAAGAAAAGTATTCTGCTATTTTCGAACCTTCAACTTAGTAGTTGCCAACTATCCAAGGTTGTGAATTTAGGTGCCAAACGGCTTTGAGTCATAAAACAGGTTCTAACTGCGTGGTTCGATAAACTCATCATTATAATCAACAGTTCGCCGCCAAATTTCTATTTCCCCTTGTTGTTCCGTGTACCATAGGTTTCATGGTGGCGTATCAATGAATGGCACTCGAAGCTGGTAACAAACTTTCATTGGCTACATCGAGAAAGGTGACCGAAACCCTTCGGCCTAAACAGCGGCCAAAGTAGCCAAGGTTTTGGTAGTGTCAGAAGAGGAAGTATTTAAGTCGATCATATAGAGGCTCCTAACTATGGGGTATCCTCTACTCAATCGTCGTGATGTACTTCATTATATTGTTAATTATTCTGTAGTTCCGTATAATCTGATTGCTACCATATAGGGTAGCTTTTTTTATGCCAAAATCATTTGACGATTTATTAGATAAAGACCAAATTAAAGAGAGACTGGTAACTGTGGTGGATGCGGAATTGGCTGACAAGATCTCCGAGAAGTTTTGGAGACTGGATTCTTTTGCTAACTTGATTTCAATTCCCTTTTTTTTAAACTTTTTGGTTGATTTTCTAAAGGAAACGAGGCTAAAGGGCACATTTAGTAAATATGACTTTTACGGATATCTACTTAGAAAAGTGTCTGGTGGCGGTGAATTTTTAGATAAATTAACACAGCTCGCTTTGGTCGTGGAACTGCACCAGGTTAATGAGTTTGACCCGACTGGATTTAGTGGAATACTAAACGGCCTTGGAATCAATTCGGAAGATTTAGAGCGGACTGGTTTAATAGAAAAAGACAAAAGGGATGAAAAAGATGTGATCGGTTTTTGCCACCATACAATTTCCGAATTTTTAGTAGCTAACTTTTTGTTCGGACAGGACGATTTTATCGATAAGTTGGAAAAATTTGCTTTGGTTAAAGATGATAAAAATGTATTGGCGATTGCCTTTTCTTGGTATGGGGTAATTAGGTTCTTATTAGACAGCGACAAAAGCATTGAGGTCCGAAATTGGCTGTTAAAACTGGTGGAGGGCAATAAAGAGTTGGTTGATGATGGTTTTTGTAATGCGATTACTTCTGTTGAATCTAAAGATTTATCCCAAAAAGAGAAAAAATATATTTTTGACCTGGTTTATGATACTTATCAGGGTAAAAAGGTATGGTTGCCAATTTGGACCAGAGTCGGGTTGCCTAATTTTTGCGGAAAAGACAGCTATGAGAAGCTCAAGGTTGATGTTCAAAATGGTAGTGGAACAGAAAGTGATGTCTTGGTGAGAAAAGGAACGGCAGTAGATATAGTTGCCAGATTAATGGAAAGCAATTCCCCTCTCATCGCCGGTAGTGAAAAAGAATGGTGGAAAGAAAAGTTGGTTGACCTCGCCAACGATGGTAATGACAATGGGGTGGTCCAGAGACACGCTTTGACAGCGTTGGCAACTTATCATGACGTGGGTCTCATACCAAGACTGGGGAGATGTCTTAGCCACAAGGATAACCTGGTGAGGGAGGCGTTTATTCAATTTTGCTCGGAGACTAATCCTAACGATGAGACAACAATCAATCTGTTAGTGAAGGGAATTGTAGAGAAAGGAACGGATATTTACTCGCGACACGGATTTTACCAAATTACATCAAAAGAAGGGGTAAAAGTATTTTTAAAACACCTGGTTAATAGTTCTCATTTCCTGAAAAAGTTCCTAGATAAGGAAAGTATTTTTAATAGTAAAGACAAAAACTCAGATGAGGTTATTGTTAAAAGAATCGAAGAGTTTACAGATACCGAGATTATTGGGCAACTTAAGCAAATTATTAAAAACTCCTTTGAACAGGGTGAAATATATGATCAGGGACGGTCATATTTTCTCAAGAGACTAGCTTTAGTTACAGGAATAAATTACCCAGAGTATATTTTTGAACTGATTGAAAGGATTAGGGAAAGTGACGGGGATAAATGGGGATTAGCATACGATTATAGTGATCTTTTTTCTTGGCTGATAACCACAGAAAATGTAACGGAATTTTATAAACGGCTTAGTGGTATCAATGAACGTTGTAAAAGGCTCGCAGAAAAGGTGATATATGGCACTAGGTACGGAGACGAGGCTGTCTATAAGACAGCTGTCAAAAATAGACTGGTAACTAAGATAGAGGACCTTGAGGATCATGTACAGAACCGTGACAGAGATGGAGAAATTCTTAAAGAATTTCGACAGTTTTTGGGGACCGATAGTGACAAAAAATATTTTCCGTCAGTATTTGAGTATTTTGTCCAAAACCAGAAACTGATCACATCGAAATGGACGAAGCAAGAAAAGGAACGATTAAAAAAATTGGTAATAAATGAAGGGCTTGAGAAGATTGATCCTAAAAATATTGTAGTAAAAATTCAAAAGAGTGAAGGCGGTAGGGCTAATCAGTACAATATTTCAAGAGTGGCGTCATATTTTGGAGACGTGGTAAGGACAGCAATAGTATTAGGATTAAACCTTAATAAATACAGACAAAAGATTATCAACTTTATCCCATTTGCCTATTCCGACGATAGGCAGGCAATAAGTGAAGTTGTTGATCAAATAGAAGATAAAGATTTGGCGTGGGTCAACCAAGCCTATGCTGATAAAACTGGCGATATTAGGTATTTTTTACCGGACTCATATATATATTTAGTTCGAGACTATCGGGAGAAAGGTTGCGAACTTGGTTCAGCAAAAGAGATACTATTGTCTTTTGCTATAGACGGTGGATTGAGCAACCAGGACAGAAGGTATGCGGTTGAAACACTAGGGGAAATGGTGGACCAAAGTGATTTAGAGATCAAGGATGAACTCGAAAAGGATTTAGGGTCAGAAGAAGTTAATAAAGTAGCAATGGATGTATTAATTGCAGTATTTAAAGATGATAGAGCGATAAAAGAAAGAATCGGACAGATTAAGGCATGGTCAACAGAAGCAGAAAAATACGCAGTACCAGAATCGGGGGTTTGTCATTCAGTGTCTTCTGTTGAAGAAGAAATGGATGGAATGTCTTTAGCACAACCACTAATGAAAATGGGTGACGATCGGTACAAAAATGAATTTATCGGTCTTTTAAATTATTCAGTTGAAATATTAAAAGATGATGAGAAAAAGGAAGTTTTGTGGACCTATGTGAATTACTTATGGAGAACCGTTATTGGATATTTTAACGGATTAGAGAACAAAAACTTTGAGATTATCGGGGAATTGGAGGACTGGTTAGTCAAAAACAGAGACGTTGATAAGGTTAACTGGTTCGAAGGGAGATTGGTCACACTAAAGCAGTCCTACATAGAAGAAAGTAGTAAAAAAACCACTAGTAAAGCATTACGAATTATCACAGAAATATATGGCCATATTCATGACTGACAAAGATGGCCACAATGCTGAATTGAGGTCTGACCGAGAGTATCAACCTTATCCTTCTACCGCCAATGAGAAGAGTATAACTGAAGAGCATGTTTTGCGAGATGACCGCCCGATTCCAACACGACCTGTATGTAGAGTGGAGAGTGTCGACGAAATTTACGGCAAGGTTGTCGCGTTCAGTACCGGACAAGGCCAGGAAAATCCATTGACTGAAAGCGATAATCAGAGTGCAGAAACTGAGAACGATACCATCAAAGGGGAGGAAGATCGTTGTATGGAGTTTAAATCTTCCCTAAGGTGGGATTACCACCAAAGTAAAGTGAACACAGAACTTGAGCTTGAGGTTATTATAGAGATGGCCGCTTTTCTAAATACTAAAGGAGGACAGGTTATAATTGGGGTGAATGATGAAGGGTGTATTCTAGGACTTGATAACGACTTTAAAACTTTAGGAAAAAAGCAAAATAGAGATGGTTTTGGGCTTCAATTGGATAATCTTATCAGTAATTTTTTGGGTGGCGGAGTTTATCCGTACATAACGCTGGAATTCCAACAAAAGAATGAAAAAGATATTTGTATAATAAGAGCCAAAAGATGTAACCATGAAGTTTATGTAGGAAAAGATAGGGATTTTTATATTAGACGGTTTAAATCCAAGGTGAAATTAAATAGCGAAGAAGCACATCGATATATTAATGAAAATTGGAGGTAAGTACCTATCTCCTTACTTCCCCCACTTTCTTGCTACTTCAAGTAGTTCCTCGCCTAACTTCTGAGCACTATCCCTGTACTCTTTTGCAATCCTTTCATCATTAACTGTCATAAGTAGGGCTTTTTTTAGAAA
Source organism: Candidatus Shapirobacteria bacterium (assembly GCA_041659325.1). Taxonomy (NCBI): domain Bacteria; phylum Candidatus Shapironibacteriota; species Candidatus Shapirobacteria bacterium. The sequence goes on from JBAZYN010000002.1 coordinate 82,915, forward strand.
ATTTCTGTGTTGACACCATGCATCTATAAATCTCCTTAATTTGGTTCCAACCTCGATATCGATGGCCTCGATTTGTGTAGCTCTAAACTTAATATGTTGTTCACTTGTTGCTCTTATCCTGAAACCCTTGTGCATACCCTCAATACAAAAAGAATTTACATCTTTTGCGGCTTGTATTTTTACAGCTCTTTTATGTTTTCTATTCTCAAAAAACTCATTAATCCAACCTTCACCGAATTTAGCAATCAAGGCAATAATAACTCCTCCTATTGCACCAAGAATGGCCGTAATTTTTGGATTAGATAACAGCTCGTTTAATATATGAATATTATAGACCTTACTTATATTGGGTTGTTGCTAGATTGTATGGTATAGACATAAAATAGGTTCTAACTGTTCAACGGTTTATCGTCTATTTTTCGGGGGGACAAAGTTCATCAAACATGTTTGAAAGTTGGTGAATTTTCACTCCCTCTCCGGTATCGTACCAATCAATTTTCGGAGCATTATAGTTTGGAATTTCAAAACTATTTAGCTTGTCGAGGTCTTCTTGCTCAATCTGAAAATCAAACGATGCCAGGTTTTCATCGACATGGTTTTTAGTGCTTGATTTGACCAGTGGGAAAAACCCTTTTGATACTACCCAATTAAGAATGATTTGATTTTGACTTTTGCCGTATTTTTGAGAGAGCTCGACTAATAAAGGCCAATTTCTTGATGCCGTCATATTCCTTCGCAAGGGCTGGTAGATAACATTGAGAATGTTATTTTGTTGAGCATAACCAGTCACGCCAAGTTTTTCATTTTCCCGAACTTCGAAATTAAAAGCACCTTCATGAGCAAATAGCTTGTCACCTAGTGCCTCATGGTATGTTTTTAGAAACTCTGGGCTGGAATTTGTCAGGCTAGTGAACCTAGTCTTACCTTCACCGATAAGTTTATCAATCATCGTTTTTATAGCTTCCAACCCTAAACCCCTGACAAGACCCATCGTAAACTGAACACTGTCAATATGGTCTGTCCCAAGTGTACTCAAGAAATCATCTACACGATTCTCCGCCTCCTCAATAGTGCTGGCATCCTTCTGATACACAGATAGGGTTACAAAAATGTTATTTCTATCGACACCTGACTTTTTAACAGCTTGTGACAATAAATCAACAGCCTTGCCTTGAGCATACATATAGACTGTTTCGACATAATTTACGCCTTTGTTAAGGGTATAAGATAATGCGTCAATCTGACCTGAATCATCGTTATTAACGTCAGCCTCCATAAAGCCACCAATTCCCCAAGTACCAATTCCCATTTTTGAAAAGTCACTTTTTGTTATCATATAGAACGATTATACTAAGTTGTTGACGATACTAGGGCAAATGAATCTAAATTGTGATCCGAAAGGTTCATAAAATAGGTTCTAACTGCGTAAATGGTTGCCCGGTTGAGTTGATATTTTGTCTATGCGGAACCTAATGAAGGAGAAAAAGTCAGATATAGTTTGGTTTTGTAATCAATTACATAAGTATCTTGCTGTTTTTGGTTTATAATATGCGGGCAAGATGGATTACCAAGAGGAATATATACATAAGCACCCTAGCTTACACCTAGAGCAGGCGCAGCTGAAAGCTAAACAAATATTGGATTTTTTAGGACCAATTAAAATTAATTCTTTATTAGATATTGGTTGCGGGTCTGGTGGAATAACAGAAATTTTAAAAGATTATCTTAAGCCTACTAAAGTGGTAGGCGTAGACATATCACAAACAATGATTCTGGCTGCCAGAGAGCGCGATAAAATGAAACGGATAGAGTGGATATGCGAGGATATTCTTACATATCATTCCAAAACCAGATTTGACCTTGTGGTTGGTGTCGATATTCTAGAACACATAAGCGATGACGTGGAATTACTAAAAATAATTCACCGACTGGGAAAAAAGGTGCTGATTAAAGTACCGATGGAGGATTCCTTTTTAGATAACCAAGTGATTCGGAAACTAGGAATAAGTGACTCATGGAAAGAAAGCGAAAGAAAATATGGACATATTCACCACTACAATGAAAGACAACTACTAGAAATCTACAAGGGTGCTGGTTTTAGAATTATTAAATCGGGCTACATTCCCTTACCAAGAAGATCAAAGATGTTATACGAAGTCTTGAGAGTGTTATTCTTGCCGCTTGGATGGTTTTCAAAAAAAGCAGTAGCAAATTTTGTTGGTGGGTTTAAAATAGTATTAATGGAGCCGAGTAAATGAAGAATATAGAGCCTAAAGTTACAGAATTCTTCGTCTTCGATGGTAGAAAGATTCAATTAAGTTGGTTTTTGGGTTTGCCAGATCCATCTCTAAAAGTTAGTCAGGTAAGTGCTTATTGTATCTATATAAAAAAGTTAATACTGGTGAAAAATAAGAGGGGTTGGGGTATACCGGGCGGACATCCGGAAGATCATGAAACATGTGAACAGGCACTGAAAAGAGAGTTGTATGAGGAGGTAGGTATTGAAAAGAATTTTCAATCCAAACTAATAGGTTGGATGAAAGTAGAAGACCCGGGAAATCCAGGCCTTGAGGGAAAAGTTAGTATTCAGCTGAGATATGTAATAATATTAGATGAACTACCAGCATTTACTCCTAACCCAGAAATCTTCGAACGGAGGCTGGTAGATATTAATGATTTTGACAAGTATGTCAGTTGGGCTTCTAGCCCGACCGGAAGAGCGCAAATCAGCGCGTTAATTTTAAATTTGATATGAAAATAGCTATTTATCAACCAAGAATTAGTTATTATGTTGGCGGCGGCGAAGTCGTACCTTTAGAGATGGCAAAGTATTTTGCTAAACATAATCACGAAGTAACCATTGTCACGGCCCGCCACCCGGAGGGTGATTCTGAATATTTCAGAGATTTTTTAAAGTTAAATTCTGCCATCAAAACAGTGTACCTTGATATTCCTCGTGCCTTAAAATGGATTTATAACGAAAAACCAGGGACCAACCAATTGAGATGGGACTACGAAGCAGTACACGCGGGGAGATTGGCTCAATCTTATTTTGAAAAAAATGATTTTGATATATTAAACGTACATTACCGCGTGGATATTCTGGCTGCCAATATTCGTTATCCGACAGTTATGTTTTTACATGGTGTGCCGGCTGAAGCAGAATATTTTGATAAGGTTTGGTATTCATTTCCAAACGTAAAATATATATCCGTTTCAAAGTACATTGGGGAAAAGTGGTCAAACTTGGTAGGAGGATTGGAATACGATGTCTTTACCAACGGTGTTGATACTTCTTATTTCCATCCGATAGATATCATCAAAGATATAGATGTTCTATATTTCGGAAGATTAGTTCCGGTCAAAGGAGTAAGTTATCTGATTGAGGCGATAAAAATCTTGGTTGGCAAAAACTATTCACCCAAGGTTGTCATTGCCGGAAAAGGTAACCAGAGAGAAGAGCTAGAAGAACAAATGAAGAAACTGCAATTATTAAAGTATATTGATTTTGTAGGATACGTACCACAGAATCAGGTTCTTGAGCTGTATAACCGCTCTAAATTACTGGCGGCTCCGTCTTTTGATAGAGAAGGCGTATTAACAACAATGCTAGAGGCTGCTGCTTGCGGAGTACCGACAGTAACTACAAATAGCTGTAGTATGCCTGAGTTCATAACCCACACCGTGAACGGATTGTTAGCGGAACCACAAGACTCGATGTCTTTAGCATCAGAAATAGAGAAGATACTAAGTAATACAAGCTTTGCCAAAAGATTGGGTAAAGAAGCAAGAAAGAAAGCCGAGGCTTGGAATTGGGAAAACAAATCCAGAGAATTAGAGAAATATTTTGAAAATGCTAGGTGACAAGTTTTCATCATTAGTTTATTCCGGAGGGGTAACGTTAAAAATCGTTTTTGATAATGGAGATTTAAGGGAACGGGTGCTAGGCAATTCATTTATACAAAAATATATCCCTGGGTTAAAAATTCTTACAGGTGAGGCAGCTGATGCGGCTATACACTTTGTGGATAAGGATATTTTTTTTCAATTCGATAGTTATCCAAAAATAATTATTGGAGCAAGGGACTTGTCGGAAAAAGATATCATTTCTCTAGTTGAATTAGCACTTGAGCGAGCCAGACAAGAAAGATGTGTATATTGTATTCATTCGGCGGCGGCGGTATTCAAAAACCGAGTAGTAGTCTTTTGGGGCGGAGCGTCAGGTATGGGTAAAACAAGACTGGCTCAAGAGTTGACTAAACAGGGAGGAGATTTTTACTCTGATGAAAAAACGCTGATAGATCTAAATACAATGGAAGCGATGGGGGGTATTGCTTTTCAATTTCTTGACAAAGCATACTGGAGAGAGAAAAGAACAAGCATTAACTCTGATTCCTATTATAAGGTTGAGTGCAACTTTGCCACTCCCCTCCCTCTGGGATTATTTGTCTATGGTTTTGCAATTGACGGCGCAATAGAAAGTGCCGAGAAGTGGACCGCAGAAAAATTTGAATGGCACCTGTACGAAGAGTTGGGGAGGAAGATCAGAGCCATATCCAGGAGAGTAAAGAATGGCAGTGTGTCCGTGCCATCTTTGGATACTCAAAAAAACGCTGATAGACGGATCCAATACGTGCGGAGACTGACAACAAACATTCCGTGCTACTCTATTCAGGGATCAGACGAAAGTATAATAAAATACATTAAAAAGCTAGAATTATGGAAATAAGACCCGATGATTTTTCTAACCGGTTTAGTGATATGAAAAGATTCTGTGAACCGTCTTTATCGCCAGAGGAGATAGGGAATTGTATTGGGATGGTCTTGTTTAAACCGGATGCCACCAAGTCACTTCTTGATTTGCCTATTATGGAATATATTGAAAGAGAACTGGAAGAATCCACGGGGCAAACAGTAGGGCTGTTTGCTTTTTGCCTGAAAAAAGTAAAGCCAGGGGAGGTGCGGAAGCTATATCCAGAAGAAAGAAATGAACAATATTTAAAATATATCCAAGATCATTTTAGTGGTGGCGATGTCTACGTGGTGCTGGTAGCGGCGAGAAATGCGCCCGAATCATTGAATAGAATTAAAGGTAGTATTAGGACTGGCAGCGGGATAAGGGGAAATTTTTGCCAGAATGCTCCTATTGGTGAAGAAAGCATGGACGACTGGAAGGCCGGTAAGTTAGATCCCGATACGACTAGAAGAATTGGCATAGAACTTTTTGCTGCTAATTTGGTGCATGTCCCAGACGACAGAGAAGGCACTATTAGGGCAATAGAATTATTGTATCCTCCTAAAGAAATTGATAAAATGAGGGCATCCATTCCGATATTTGCTAAATGGTTGGAATATGAACAGTAATACAAAAATAGTAACCGTGGTTAGAGCGGTGTTTAGGCTCGAAAACCAATACTTGGTGGTAGAACAAATAAATGCATCGGGTAATACTTATTTATTGTTTCCCGGGGGACATGCCGATCCAGGAGAATCACTAGTTACAGCGATCAAACGGGAAGTGGCGGAGGAACTAAATGTCGAAAAGTGTATTCCCAAAAAGATTATTTTTGTCAAAGAGACGCTAACTCCATTTGATCGAACTTTTGAGTATTTCTTTGAGTGTGAACCAAGTATGTATATTACAGATATAAGAGTTAAACAGAAAGAATATACTGGATATGAAGGTATTAAACGATGTCTATGGAAAAGTGCAATAGATTTGGAAACAGACAATAAATTTTTCCCTAAACACTTCTTTTCCAAGGATAATTATCAATATTTGGAGCTAAACATAGATCAATACAAAGATTTGTATGGTAATGATAGAAATATTAAAGCTTTATACATATGAGAACCCAAGACGGTACTGACCAAATAATCAGAGATATTTGTCCTTTCAGTGATAATGAACAGGTAAAAGGATTGCTAAAAGACTTAGCCAGTGAATTCGGCTTCCCCAGAACAAAAAGGGTTTTAACTCTGTATTTTGATAACGATGTGCGATTAAGATGTGATGAAAATGATGTATTTTTGGGTCAAAAGATAAAAGCGAAATCAATGGAAACATATAGAGAAGCCAAAATGAAGTCGAAGTATATTGGCTTGGTCATTGGTATGTTGTCGACAATGGGGCTAAAAAAAGCGGCTATAAGCAACGTAATAGAGATGACTTTTGTAGATGAGGAGAATTTTAAATTGGTTTACCTGGGTGACACTTTAATTTCCAAACATCAATTTGAGATTTCGTTATTGGGGATAGCTAAATATAAATCTAAAGTTTTAGACAAAATACTAAAAAACAAATTGGGGTATTCGGACTTGGTGGAGAAGACAGCAAATATTGCCACAGAACAGATTATCGATGAAATGGGGGTGTTAAATGACAAAATTATTAGTTTCTGCAAAGAAACAAACTTGAGTCTTGGTCAAACAACCAACACCTCCTATTATTATCAGATATGCTCTGTTTCAAATGATTACTCCGGACTAGCGGAATTTTTTAAATTAATTACTGGCCATGAAATATGTGATCCGAATCCGTCTCCAGTAAATTTTATCCAAAGGCTACCTTCTGTTTCTGTAATAATTCCCGCTTATAATCTGAGTGAGTCAGTCTTGAAAACCCTAAAGTCCCTTGAAAGACAGGACCATGAAATTAACTACGAAGTAATAATTGTAGACGATTGTTCGAAAAAACCAATTACAGAACAATTAATTCAAGTCCAGGGTGAATTGTTGCATCGACCGATAATAATTAGAAAAGAAAAAAATACCGGTAGTGCTCAAGCGAGGAATGTGGGTGCTTCTGTGGCTTCAAATGACATCCTATTGTTCGTTGACGGGGATGTGGTGTTGACTCCAAACTATTTATATGAACACCTAATCAGACATAAATTGTTCAACAAGTCCGTCCTGGTAAGCTTTAAAGAAAACGTAAATTTCGATGACCCAAGAATATCTTATGAGGCCATCCAGCAAGGTGTGCTTTTGCCAAATTATCAAAACGATCTACGAGTGACTAAATACATTGATAAGGACACTATGGGCTATTACCCCAGTAATTATATGGAGAGAGGAGACATTTTTTCAATATTATCTGAGACTAATTATTTTAAAACTTTAAGCTATGGCAGGAGAATAGGTAACTACGATTTACCATCGATGGTAATTGGCCACAACTTTTCTATACCCAACAGCTTCTTTCGGGCAATAGGTGGTTTTGATAATAAGCTAATTGGATATGGGCTAGAAGATACTTTTTTGGGTATGGTAGCCGTCGCTGCAGGCGCGTTTATAGTACCGGTATTGGCTTGTGGCGTGTATCATATCGATCACCCAACCAGACGAGGTGATTTAAATAAGTTAAGACAGGAATTCAGAGAAAATTCTGAAATTATCGAAAACTTTTTATCTACAAGTGAATAATGAATACACTGTTTTTGGATTTTGCGGAAACTTTGGGCTATCGTAATATTTCAGAATTTGAGAGTGATTTAAAGATAATAAGCAAATATGCAGAACTTGATCCCGGATTAATTAGCAAAAAATATAAAGGCTATCTAAGGATCAGCCAATTTTACGATAGGTCTTTGAGCTTTAAGGACTTTAAAGCCGAACTGGAATTTACAACTAAACACTTTAGTCGCTTTTTGACTAAAGAGTTAGACATTCCTAATGGGGAATTTATAGGTGAAAAAATTGCAACTGATAAGTACCAAACACTTACCCATAGTTTTTTCCCTGAAGTAGGTGATGCTCTGACGCATTATGCGAAAGATAGTCAAATTTACATCCTATCGGATGGTAGACCGAGTAGGCGGAATACTTTGGATTTGCTAGGTTTAAACCAATTTTGTAAAGGGTATTTTATCTCCGACGAGGTCGGTTTTGTCAAAAGTGATACTGGTTTTTATAACAAAGTATTACAAAAAATAGGCATAAAAGGTAAGGTCTATTTTATAGATGATGCAATAGATAACCTTAATGCATTTTGTAAGGTATTGAGAGTCGAATGTATATTAATGGACAGAAAACATCTTCTAGATAAAAAGGGGTTAAAATATTTGGTGTTGGATAGCTTGCCATCACTGCTATATCTAAATGAAAGAAACTAGTTCCGGTCAACCGGAGATGGTTGAGTGGAGAGGGAAAAGATATTTATATCAATGGATAGAGGGTGGGAATGAACATTTGTTTGAACCCCGAACTTTAGTCCATATTATATGTTTTGACAACTTTGGTAATGTTTTGATACAACACGAGAACGATGAATGGCGGTTTCCCGGAGGAGGAAGTGAGGAAAATGAATCACTCGAGGCTACAGTAACCAGAGAAGCCATAGAGGAAACTGGTATTGTGCCCGCAGAGATTCAGCTACTCGGTGCTTTTAAGGTCCAAAAATTGTCAGCAGTGGAAAGCCCATATTTTCAACTATGCGCATTTTGTAGAGCAGGTGAGAGACGGGAACGAATACCTTCCTCAGAAAATGCGGAGATCGATGAGGTAAGGTTCGTGTCACCTGTGGAAATTCCAGAATATATCAAATGGGGGAAGCACGGAGCAGAGATGTTTGATACTGCATGGTCACATTTTAGGTCACTGCCGGAAATGACTAAAGAAATAGTTGGGCCACATTAGCAGCTGACAGTTGTATAAAACAGGTTCTAACTTGCGTCAATGGTTGCTCGCCTACGCTCGCTGAAGCACGCTTCGGCGGATAAATCTGCTTAATGCCGGACATTGTATAATTGGCCATGAATTATAGACGTTTTTTGAGACCCGGTAACAGAACATTAGTGAAGTTGTTTTATAAAAATAAAGTAGTCAAAAATGATAAATAAGGAACAGATAGACTGGCTGAACAATAATCAAGGATTAGTTGCCGTAATTCTTTTTCTTATGACATTGGTAATCGCCTGGATTTCAGGACTTTTCAAATGGCTTTTTGGGAGAAATGATAGAAAAAATCCATACATAAGTGTTGGTGGAGATATCAAGACGGGAGGTAATATTTCAGTTGGCAACAAAACATTCAATCAAAAAGGGGGCAAAAATAGTAAGAATATTCAGGGCGAGAATATTACAGTAAACAAATATGGCAAAGATAAGTAACCAAAAATCAGGTGATGAGTCGACAAATCTACAAGCCGGTAGAGATATTACTGTTAATAACCACAAAGTTGCCCTCTTTTCGATTGAAGAGGTAGCCAAGCAACTTATGAGCTCTGTTTTTAACGAACTACCAGATCAAACAAAAAGACAAATAGAAAAAAATCAAAAATCATACTTTCGGACTCTTTCAGAAAACCTAGGAAAAATAATAAAACAAAATAATGATTTAAAAAAGATTATTGATTCTCCCGACTTTCAATATATTTCTAAAACTGCATCAATTTCTGCAAGCCGGTCGTCTTCTTTGGAATTACACAACAATTTGTCATCGTTAATTATTCAAAGAATAAACAACGACGATGATGACTTGAAAAGAATTGTTTTTAATGAGGCAATTGCTACCATCGGCAAACTGACGACAAATCAACTAAAAATTATTACCCTGTGCTATTTATTGAACTATACATTAGACGGGAGAATAGTTTCTTGGGAAGCATATAATAATTATTTAGACTCACACATAAAGCCATTTTTGGATTTTAAGGATACAGAAATAGAATTTCAACACATTGAATATGCGGGGTGCGGAAGTATTGGAATTGGGAGTTCGGATATCCTGAATAGTTACCGAAAGCGGTACTCATTTTTGTTTTTAAATTTAATTGAGAAACGGCAAATTGACCGCCTTGGTCTTAAAGATGAAATCAAAAAGGAACTAGTTACTTTGGACCCGAAAGAAGACAAATATCTTATCAGATTTATAAATAAAATCGAGGTAGAAGCCTATTTAAAAGAGATGAAAATTGACAAGGAGCTTGCAAAAAAATTAGTAACTATTTATGAGGGTCATATAAAAAATAGCATAGAAATAAAAAAGAAAATAGTCGACGAAACAAACACCGGCAAAGAATTGTTAGAGTTGTGGGAGAAATCAAATCTCAAACACTTATTTTTGACATCTGTCGGAATTGCAATCGGGGCTAGTTATTTTGAACAAATAATTGGCGAAAAAATAGATATTGGTATGTGGATAAATTAAAATTGAAGAATCTGCCGTAAAAATTATACCGTCTTAAGGCTTGACTTCCATAAAAACAATATGGCCCGCCCGGTCGTTTTCGTTGATGGAAATCTCATTGTCGGAAGCATTAAACATTTCCAGAGTAATAGTGCCCTCAAACCCCGGGTCGATAAACATGCTTCCCAGGTGGGTCATCATTCCCTGTTTTGATATTTTGGCGCAACCATCGTAAAACCCAGCGATATGGGCAGGTAATGAAACTTTCTCTTTTGAATTTGTTATCCGGAACTCTTTGGGTTTAAGAACAAATGTTTCTGAAAAATGAATTTTTATAGATGCTTCTTTGACTTGCGGGGTCGGCTGAATCTTTAATTCTCCACTATCCAGTAATTTATTAATTTGGTTGCCGCTTAGTATCATGTGGATTTATTATAAATCCAAACTTACGATATATTGTTAATATAATAGGTTCTAACAGCGTAGTTTCGCTGACTAACAGCAAGTCATTGGTTTGCTGCAGTAAGACAAATGATAAAACTTAACCAAGAAAATAAAAAATATTGGCAAAAATATAAGACAGGAGAAATTCCTTCCGTGCCAAATTTACCGCCAACAACCTTACTAGATAATATCCATGGGCCAATTTTAGATATAGGCACGGGTGACGGAGCCTTGGCGGAACAACTTGCAGTACAGGGCCATGAGGTTGAAGCGATAGATCTTGCCGAGAACATAGTCCGGGCGAATATGACAAGAAACTCAAAAGTTCGATATTCGCTTCAAGATATTACTCAGGGAACAAATTTTGATGGGGCATATTTTGATTTGGCAATATTTCGATTCACATTAACTAACATTCACAAAGAATCGTGGAGAGAATTGGGAGTGGAGATTAATAGAATATTGAAACCGACAGGGAAAGTGTGGATTCTTGAACCTTTGGTTTCAGAAAGCTACCGACGAAGATATCTTTTAGCATCCAAATTTATTGACGAGCCTCATTGTGTATATGTTTTTAAGGATAAGGAACTTGCTGAAAAAATTAACACTGAGGCTAAATTAAAACAAGCACTGGCTAATGATTTGGTAAGCAGAATAGTGAAACACTATACGATTGATGAGTTAAAAAGTATTTTCAACACTTTAAAACTTAACGACCATAGGGTGATAGAAATTATATCCCCTTCCGGATTTATTATTAAAACATTTGAAGGGGTGTTTTCAAAATAAAATAGGTTCTAATTATGTAGTTCGGCAGGCTCACTACAAGTCAATGGTTCGCCGCTCAATCAACCCCCCGGGGTCTTAGGGATTTTTTAGTTAACTTATTCTAATCAATATGGCGCCGACAGTTGCAGAGATAACCGCGATTATCTTTGTAACGAGATTCTCACGTTCGTTCAATAAAAAATGCTCACCTATTAATGTAATCACGAGGAAGCTCTCAATTATCACCAACACTTTACTGGCTTCTCCCAAGGATAACCCCTGATTCATTGCCAGATTTGCTAGTCCGCCCAGGGCACAACCTACAAATACCATCTTAAAATTACCTTTGGCCAGTGTACCAATCCTTTTGATTGAATTTGGCATAATCAGTAAATTTATTACCATTGGTATAAAAAAAATAAAAAACGTCAGACTCTGAGAGTTGAATGAAGAAAATAAAAATTTGTATAAAATAATAACCGTTGCATAAAATATTGTGGCCCCAAAAGCGTATGCCACACCTCGCATATCTTTTGGTTTCAAAAACTTTTTCATAATAATAACTCCCGATATTACCGTCAATAAAGTTCCCATAATCTTAAACAAATTGGAAGATTCATGAAGGATAATAATCCCCAGTAGCATTACCCATACCAGCCTAAACTTTGTAATTGATCCACCCACTGATGGGGAAATATATTTTGAGGAAACAAAATTTAGCAAATTTTGTATCACAATCAGAATCCCTACCACCAATATGATCAGCCATGATTGAAACTGAGTGCCAAATCTTGGCTGAAGTAGCATAAAAGGCAAGCTAACCAGGGTCCCCACCGCGCTAAAAAAGAAAGAAAAAGCCCAAGCATCGTTATTATCTTTTTTGAGGATATGCCTTGTGATTAAATTAGACCCCGTGTAAAGTAAACCGGAAAGTAAAGCAAAAAAAAGCCACATAATTAAGTTAATTGTACACCTCGCTTTTAACAAAAAAAGGTTCGAGCATCGTTTCACACTTTTCGCCCGTGTTGTCGGCAAGGTATAATTGGCCATGGATGACACCATTGTTGTAAATGTCGTTTTCAATATTGAGAATCCGTTGCATGATGACATAGTGGAAATTTCACTTGAAATCAGAGATAAGTATGGTTCAGACTGGTTTGTAGATGACCAACGATATTTTCTTCACCATCCACTTTACCTATTTGCCGCTCCCAAAAAGAATGAGCGAAAAATTATTGAAATCTCAAAAAAATTTCTGAAAAGTTTGAGTAAAGTTGACGTGACCATTGAGAATTTGTTTTTCAATCAATCAGGATTAGTTATGATTAAGTTCAATGACAATAAACAGATATATGATTATCATTGCCAGTCCCTGGATTTGTTCAATCCCCTACGGGAGGGGTTGGTAAGAGAAAAATACCGAAATCAAAGTTTTGTCCAAACATTGGAGAAGGATGAACAGAAAAAGTTAAAAGAATATGGCCATATCTATGTTCTTGATCGCTATGAACCACATGTGACAATAGCCCGGATTAGGGATTTAGACGTATGTCAACAAATCGTAAATGAATATCGAGAACGATTGGTCGGAAAGCAATCCAGTATTAACAAACTACAAGTTCACGAAGCGGTGTTTGGACCGGAAGGGAAAAGTGTTTTAATAGTCGATGAAGCCATAAAATAGGCTCTGACTACATCAGCCAAATCGGGTTCCTTAATGTTTAGATCTTCAACCGGAAGATGTGAGTAAATTTCGATGGCTTTTTGTTTAGCGAGTTCCTTTGGAACTTGGATAATAGCTCGAGGGTAGTTTAGTTCTTTTACTTCCCCGATCAGCTCGAGCTCTTTTCTTGAAACTTGTTTTTCTAAGGTAATTTCAAAAGTTTTATGATAAGTATATTTTTTAACCAGATCTTTTAGACAGCCATCAAAAACAATCTGGCCTTTATTGATCATAATCACCCGTTTACACAGGGCTTTAACATCTTCCATATAGTGAGAAGTCAGGATAATAGTTGATTTAAATTCCTGATTAAAATCTTTTACAAAACTACGAATACGTTCCTGCATAACGACATCCAACCCAATAGTGGGTTCATCTAAAAATAAAACTTCAGGAGAATGAATCAGAGCGGCGATCAATTCGGCTTTCATTCTTTCACCCAATGACAATTTTCGAACCGGGATGTCCATGAGGTGGCGAAACTCGAGCATATCTAATAAACGATTTAGTGTCTTGTTAAAAGAATCAGAAGGAACCTGATAGATTTCTTTATTAAGCTGAAAAGTTTCTTGGGCAGGAAGATCCCACCAAAGTTGATTTTTCTGACCCATAACTAAACTCATCCTTTTTAAGTAATCCCGTTTTCTTTCCCAGGGGGTGTAGCCCAAGATTGAGATTTGTCCTGATGTTGGATAAAGTAAACCGCTTAAGACTTTAAGGGTGGTGGTTTTGCCGGCCCCATTGGGACCAATAAAACCAACCAACTCACCTTTTTCAATTTCGAATGAAACATCTTTAACGGCCTCGACCGAAACTGTTTTTTTCTTGATAAAGGACTTTAATGAGCCAATTAAACCGGGTTCCTTTTTGTCGGTTCGATAGGTTTTGACTAAATGATTTACTTTAATAGTTGGCATAGTTATGAGCTGGCACTAGTATAACGTTTAAGCGACCAAAACCAGAACCACCGCGTGAAACAGAAAAAGATTATTCCAACAACGATGGCATAGAAAAATTTAAGAGTAGATTGTTGGCCCATGATAGCTTCGGCAGGAAAAGTGGTAAACAAAATTATGGGTATAAGTGAAGAAAAGACGTATTCCAAATTTTTTGGATAAGCACTACCAGGAAATTTGGAAACTTCAGCCAAATCGGGTACCGCATAAAATAAATTGTCAGCAAGAATAAAGTGAATACTTAGAGAGGCGGCAAAGAACCAAATGGAATAATAAAGGGATAAACTAACAGCGGTGAGGATAAAATATTTTATAACATCAAAAGGTGATGGAGCAACATTCATAGCGGTCAAGGCATAGATAACAACAATGAAACCTTCAATCACCCCGCACATAGCATTGAGAATAACCCGGCGGAAAGAAACGAAGAATTGACTGTCTAGTGGTTTAATAAGCACATAATCAAGGTCACCTTTGTGAACATCATTTACCACCTGTTTCATGTTGCGATAAAAGAAAAAGTAAGCCAGACCGTTATTAATCATCCAGGAACCAATAAGTAACAACATTTGGCTTTTGTCCCAGCCGCCAAAACCGCCAGTAACTGAGTTTAAGACTAAGATTAAAACCAGAGAATAATTGACCCATCCAACACTGGAAACTAAGTTACTAATAAAGTCCAAACGATAGGCCATGTCTCTTTGGATCGAGTGTTTGGCTAATGAAAGAAATATTTTTAGGTGGGTTTTACCGTCTTTTAAAAACTGCTTAATCATAGCCCGACTCCGGAAAACTTTTTTATACCTGCTTGCCAATTTAGGTTATAAAGAAAAAACAGAATAATGGTCCAAAGTAGTTGAATGCCCAGTCCAATTAAGATATCGGGGAGAGCATATTTTCCAATTAATACCTGGACTGGAAAATAGATAGTGTATTTAAGTGGAGTAAAGTCAATGATCTGACGAACAACTAATGGAAAAAATGTTAAAGGGAAAGCGGAACCGGTAAAGAGAATTCTAATCATATCCGATAAGTTGCTTATGCCAGTTGTCTCAGTAAGATGAAAAGCCAGTGTTCCAATTAATATCGACATGGTAAAACTGAGAAAATAAGAGCCGATGACAGCAACAAGACCTAATAAGATAGTTAAGATATCCGGGGCTAGTTTAATATCAACTTTGGCGATCAATAGAATTAATATGAGAGGAACAGCAAAAACCAATAACTTAACGGTGTGCCAGGCTATCTCCCAAGATAAACGATAAGCAAAATAATTAAAAGGTTTGATTACAAAATTAGATAATTCGCCATCTTTTATATCATCAGTAACATTGACTTGGACCCGGGAACTAATAAGGGTAACTATCACGGTAACAATATAGTAGCCGAGTAATTCCTGATAAGTGAATCCTCTAACTTTTCCACCGGAAGCATAATATTTACTCCAGATAGCAATCATGACCAGAGGAGTAGAAGTGTTGATGAAAGCGTATGTAAAAATTCTAGCCCGATAAATCAGTGCTCTTTGAAGTGTGCTAGTAAAAATTAACCAATAGCATTTCATGACGAGTGAAGTATATCACCGTAAAAATGTGTTTACGGGTTGGATGATAAGTAGACCGACAAGATATAATTAGCCATGGTTGAAACTCATCCGTTTGGAAGCTTTGTGCCTAAGAATTGTCAGTTTTTGTTTTTGGGAACTTTTACAGCCAAAGTAGATGACCCATCATATGATTGGTTTTTTACATCGAAAAGAAACCAATTTTGGATAATAATGACAGAAGTTTACGGGATCAAATTGACAAACAAAAAAGAAAAGGAAAATCTATTTACAGAGCTAAAAATGGCGATAACTGACATTATTCTTCAATGTGAGCGAAGCGAAAATACGAACGCTGATAATAATTTGATCAATATGGTTTTTAATGTAAAAGTTATAAATAAGATTATTACGGAAAACAATATAGAAACGATCTTTTTTTCCAGTCGGATGGCGGAAAAATTGTTTAAGAATAATTTCAAAGAAATAAAAATAAAGTTCCCTCAAATTAATTTTGTGACATTGCCTTCATCTTCTCCAAGATATGCAGCGATGACAAAATTAGAAAAAATCAGATATTACAAGGAGTTGCTACCAAAGTTGAACTCATTAAATAGGTTTTAATTACGTAATTCAACAGGTTCACTATAAATCGATGGTTCGCCACACTGATATAATAATCTAATGATAATTCATTTCGTATGTTTGGGAAATATTTACAGAAGTCGATTGGCTGAGGCATATCTTAACTCAAAAAAATTACCCAATGTCTCAGTTATCTCCTCAGGCATAAGCGCGTCCGAAAATAATAATCGACCAATTTCTTGGTTAACGCAGAGACTTTATGAAGTCTATAAACTAGTGCCCTTTCAAAAATCTAATTGGGCGCAAACCTCAAAGGTTTTACTTGACTCGGCTGACCTAACCATATTTTTTGATAATAAGTACTACCAATATTGTGTTGAAAATTTTGGATTTAATTCGGATAATTTTGAAATTTGGGAGATTGCTGACCTTGATGGAAACATAAAAGAACATTTAGAAAAAATTAAAATAACAGAAGACTCGTTTAGGGTGATAAAGGAAAGAGTAGATAATTTGATTGAGCGGAGAAAGTTCTAGCTGTAGAAAAGAAGAGGATCTGTTGGTTTTAGTATAATAATGGCGATGATCGTATTTATTAATGGTTCTTTTGGGGTTGGTAAATCATCGGTTGCCGAACTTCTGGCAAAAAAGATCCCCAACAGTCTCTTGTATGATGCGGAAGAGGTGGGGTATATGCTCCGAAAGATAGGCAAACCAATGGGCTTTCCTGAAGATTTTCAAGATTTACCGGCCTGGCGAATACTTACGGTAAAAACAGCTGAACTCCTTAAGCAAGAGTACAACAAAAATTTAATAATGCCTCTGTGTGTTTGGAATGAAATGTACATTGATGAAATTGTTTCTGGCTTAAAAGCTATAGACAAATATGTTTATCATTTCTGCCTGGTGGCCGACAGGGAAACCATCCTAAAAAGGCATAGCAATAGAAATGATTCTTTGGAAGTGACTAAGTGGGTACACGAGAGAGTGGATAAATGTTTAAAATCTCATCGGTCACCAAAGTTTGAGGTTAAAGTTCAAACTGAAAATAAATCGGCAGAGGAGGTGGCAGAGGAGATAGTTTCACTTTTGGGAAGCAAAAAATAGATTCATATATTATCAGGGCTGTGGTAACTTTCGGTGAGGCTTCAAAATTGATTGTTTAATTTGATACAATGGCTTTTGAGGATATGAAGAAATTGGTGTTGATAATTTTGAGCGTGCTATCTGTACTGGTTGCTAACTCCGTACATGCGGTTGATCACCCACAGGGTAATTTTGTTTTGGCGGGGGGCAAAATCCGGATGACGGACGAGGCTGACCCGTTTGAAAGAATCGATAAGACTTTTTTTGCATCAATCATTGTCCCGGTAAAAGACGGAGAAATTAATTTTTTTAATACCAGACCAATCGATTTGGAGAGCGGTAGTCAGCACTTTGTCGGCAAAATGGAGCTTAGTTTGAAGGGGAACTATGACAAGGAAACCGGTGTCATCAGTGCAAATTTCACTCAAAGCAATGAAAACTCCTATGAAAGAAAAACAGGTAACGGAATACGGGTGGGTAGTGGTACTTCTGTTTTTGTGGGCACGGCCAAGGGAACAGTTATCGATAATCAGGTAGTACTGTCTTTTGAGGGAAAACTATCGGGCGAGTCCGTCTCTGAGGCAAATGACAAGCATGTGGATAATAATTCTTCTAATAATGTTCCTTGGGTAAAGAAAGTAGAGTTTGGAACTAGTGAATGGGTGGTACAGGCGGAAGAGGAAAAACAGGAGGCTGGAGAACCGCCCAGAGATTCGGGAATAAGAATGTCTGATGTATCAGGCCAGGTAGAAATCGCCTGCCCTCCCGACCTTGAGGCATGGGATGTACTGAAAATGGGCAGGGTTCTATATGTTGATTGTCATATTAAAACAGGAGAAAACAGCAAGGCGGTAATATCTTTCCCTGATATGACCACTTTTGAAATGAAGCCGGAGTCAGAAATAGTTTTGGACACTCCTCCGGAAAAAGATTCTAAATTAAAACTTTTGGCCGGGAATATATGGGCGAATGTTAAAAAAATGGTGAAAGACGGGACGATGGAGGTCCATATGGGTCAGGCGGTGGCGGGAATTAAGGGGACGACTTTTGTGCTGGAAGAAAGAGAAAATATGTCAACTCTGAAGGTGATTGAGGGGGGGGTGGCTTTTAAGTCTAAAGTCACAAATGATGAAAAATCGGTCAATCCGGGGGAAATGCTGTCGGCTACCAGTGCCGGGCTTGGAGAAATAAAGACATTTGATGTGGCAAGTGAAAGTGCTTTGTGGGAAAGTAACAAGCCGACAGCGGAGACAAACAAGAACACTGACATTGGATCGACTTTGACTGAAAATACAGTTGATAAATCCGACGGGAAAAACTACACTCTACCGATAGCCGGTCTGGTAGTTTTCGGAATAGGTGGGTTTGTATTTCTTAAAAGAAAGCAATCTCGGTTATAGGGCTAAAAGGGGGCAAACAGAGTAGTTTTGACTGGTATAATTTGAATGTGTCGTCAATATTTTTTGCTTGGGTTGCCGCTATCGCTTATGGTTTTTATTCTATTGTCGCCAAGTTAATCGGTGAATATAAACTTAAAAACACTTATCAATTCTCATTTTTTGTCACCTTTTTTAGTGGTGTTGTTATGGCGATTGTATCTTATATCTACGGCGGAAGAATCCCTTCTAACTGGACCTATATTCTACTTGCCGCTATGTTCCTGGCGCTCGGAAATGCTCTTTACTTGTCCGCACTAAAAGTTTTAGATATTTCGGTTATGTCTCCACTCTTCAATTTACGGGTTGACAGTACAGCTCTGCTTGGGTTTCTCGTTTTGGGAGAGACTTTTTCATTGAAATCATTGAGTATAATCATTGTTATTTTTATTGCAGGATTTTTTTCTTCAATGGATGAAAAGTTTTCCATTAAGTCATTTTTTGCTAAAAATATTGGTTTGGGCCTCTTTTTTATGTTGGTTCTTTCCATCCAATCGATATTTATTAACCGCGCCATAGACCAAACCACTTATTGGACGGCGATACTTTGGATAAGCATTATGGCTGTCATTTTTTCCTTTGTCTTTCTTTATCCAAAATTCAAACATGACTTACGACGGACTAAAACTAAAGATTACTTGGGAGTAGGGGTGTTGGCCATTATTGGTGGAGTTGGCGATCTTGCCGCTTTCAAAGCTTATGAAAGCAATGTCGGGTTGTCTTCGGTGATTATTTCCCTACCGATTTCTATGATTATTGTTTTTATTCTTTCGATTTGGAAACCAACACTTTTAGAAAAACACTCCTTAAAAGTTTATTTCGTTCGGTTTGTTGCGGCTGGAACCATGATTTGGGGAGCGTTGCAACTCGGATAAAGTTCGTTAAAATAGGTTTAACTGCGTGAATGGTTCGCCGCACGAATTAAATGGTTTGATAAAATCAAGTATTATGGAATTAAAAAACAAAACAGCGATTGTAACCGGAGGAAATTCCGGGTTAGGGTTACAGATAGTAAAAGAATTAAAAAAAAAGAAATGTCGGGTAATTGTAGTAGGAAGGAAGAATTCTGACTTAATTTGTGATTTGCGGGACTATAAACAAATTAAAGCACTAGAAAAAAAGATAGATAAGGTCGATATATTGATTAACTGCGCCGGAATAGGCGCTCACCAAAAGCTCGAGGAGCATGATCCGGAAAATGTTGAAGATATCATCAAAACTAACTTACTTGGAACCATATATATGACTCAACTAATTTTGCCGAAAATGATTTCACAAAACTCAGGAACGATATTAAATGTGTCGTCGACATCAGGGCTAATGACCGGTGGATACGGGAGCGAATCGGTTTATATGGCGAGTAAATACGGAGTAAGCGGTTTTAGTGAAGGGTTAAAAAAAGAAATGGAAGCAGAGAAAAATAATATTAAAGTAATCGGGTTTTATCCGGGGGGAATGAAGACTGAATTTTTTTCAAAAAACGGACAAGAGAAAGATACTTCAAGCTTTATGGATCCAAATGAAATTGCAAAAATAATTGTTTTTATATTGGAAAGACCTGATTCAATAAATATTGACCATATTGTGATAAATAGAAATAAAAATATTGTTAAATAGTGTTATTAGGACAGAAAAATCCCGGACTCACCTGCTTTGGTCAACGTCGTGACGATTAAATTTATCGTTTCTTTGCTGTAAAATGTGAATATGGAAATTAAAAGAATTACCAAAGTAGATGGCAGTTGGATTTAATTGCCCGGGAATTGGTAGAATTAATCTTCTCGGTCTTGGCCGGGTATGTTAGAAATTATTTCCGCGATGGACTATAAAGAAGAAGCATTAAAACAACATTTGAAGTTTGGGGGCAAAATTGAAATTAGAAGCAAGTTTCCGGAGATAAAAACCAAGGATGATTTGGCAGTCGCATATACCCCGGGGGTGGCGGCAGTGTCTTCTTTTTTGGCGGCAAACCCAAGTGAGGCAGGTAAATATTCGATAAAGGGTAATACTATCGCAGTGATATCGGATGGTTCGGCGGTATTGGGATTGGGTAATATCGGGCCTTTGGGGGCTTTGCCGGTAATGGAGGGCAAGGCGCTGTTGTTTAAAGAGTTTGGTGAGGTAGACGCATATCCGATTGTTTTGGCAACTCAGGATGTAGAAGAAATTATTAAGACAATAAAAGCAATTGCTCCGACTTTTGGAGGCATAAATCTGGAGGATATTTCTTCGCCGCGGTGTTTTGAGATTGAGGAAAGGCTAATAGCGGAATTGGACATTCCGGTTTTCCATGATGATCAGCACGGAACGGCCATTGTAGTTTTGGCGGCACTAATTAACAGCTTAAAACTGGTTGGAAAACAACCGGAACATATTAAAGTAATTATTGCCGGGGCGGGAGCAGCAGGAATGGCAACCACAAAACTTTTGGTTAAATACGGTATTAAAAATATAATTTTGGTCGACTCTAAGGGGGCGATAGCCAAGAACCGAAGTGATTTAAACGAGGAAAAAATGAAAATGCTGGAAATGACTAATCCGGAAAATGTTGAAGGCAGCCTGGAGGAGGTATTAAAAAATGCGGATGTATTTATCGGGGTAAGTACCGGCGGAATAATGAAGCCGGAGTTTATTGGAACGATGGCGGATAAACCAATAATTTTTGCGATGGCAAATCCAATTCCGGAAATAATGCCGGATGAGGCAGTTAAAAACGGAGCGTTTATTGTCGGGACCGGTAGAAGTGACTTTCCCAATCAAATAAATAATGTACTGGTTTTCCCGGGACTGTTTCGGGGAGTGCTGGATAATAGAATTAAACTAATTAGCGATGAACTGAAAATTGCGACAGCAAAAGTACTGGCAGATTATTTGCGCAAAGACGAATTGGCAGTGGACAGAATACTCCCCAGTGTTTTGGACAAAAAAGTGAGCATGGCCATCGCCCAAAGAGTGGCTGATTTCAAGGGATAGCGGTTTTTGAGTTTTTGACTTTTGGGATGAGGGGGATAAAATAAGGTGATGGAAGAAAATAAAAAAACCAGAATGATAGTGGTGGCGTTTTTACTGGTGATAGTGGTGGTGTCAAGCTTGGTGATGTTTAGCCTTTATAAGGCACAAGCGGCCAAGGCAGGACCAACAAAGACTATTACCCGCTAACTTTTATAATTTAGTGTTAGTAATTAAACAAATTGATATGAAAAAAGTAACTGTTTTGGGTTTGGTTATATTGTCGGTAGCAGCCCTTTCTGGCTGTACCCCGGGAAAAACGGTTAATGAAAAAATCGGTGAAGAAATGGCGGAAAGAGCATTCGAGGCACAAACAGGGGCAAAGGTGGATATTGATTCGCAGGGCGAGGATATTACCATAAAAACAGAAGAAGGGCAAACACAGTATTCAGCCGGAGGGCAGGCTAAGTTACCTGATAATTTTCCCAAAGAATTGATTGTAAGTAATGATGCCAAAATTATTATGTCCTCTTCGTCGGGACAAAGTAGCACTGTTTCTTATATCACAGATGACGAGCAGGCGGTAATTGCGGAAAAATATATTGGAGGGCTAACGGGGCAGGGATGGGAAAAAGAAAGCGAGGTTAATATAAGCGGGGCAATTATGCTTGGCTTTAACAAAGAGAAGATGAACGTGGCAGTTAATATCGGCGAAAATAGTACGAAGGAACAAGCAGGGAAAAGCTTTGTTAATGTCGTTTTTACGGTAGAGGAAGAATAATTTTGATCGAAAAGAGAAGATAGGAGGTAATTAGTCGAAGTGAGAGCCGTCGCAAAAGGGCTTATTTTTTGATTTACCGCAACGACAAAGGGTGACCCGATTGCGGATTTCATAAGTGGAACCATCAGAAGATTCGATGGGGACTCCCCCCTTGATGCAAAGCGGACCACCACTGGAAATTCCGATGGAAGGTTTTAATTTTGGTTCGATCGATTTGTTGTTTTGTCGGTCACAGGCAACCAGGCGGCCGGAGGGGCAACAACAAGCTTCTTTGATGGCGGTTTTTTTGGATTCCGGGTCATCGGAATTTTCGGTTAGATTCCAGGTACCACTAGCCCGATCACAAAAACCCGCACCGGCGCATAGAGAAGCGGTATCTTTTAATATTAAATCCGGGCCGGTAATTTGATTGGCTTGATTGTCATACTTCTCTTTGGCCTCAGGGTTTTCGGTGCCGTCAAATTTGGTGCTATGATGAGAACCATCACAAAAAGGTTTATTTTGGGACTGTCCACAGCGGCAAAGGGCATATGTTTCCCCGGTGGGAATAATTTTTCCTTTTTTGGTTTTTAGAGGAATTCCATCTTGGTCGTATTCAACAATATCTTGATTTAATGGTAAATGGTCGGAGACTAAGTAAGGGCCATTTTTGGTGATTTTTATTTTTGCCATAAGCAATTATAGCTCTTGGTTGCAGTTTTAAAATCTAGTGCTACACTATGTAGTATATGAAACAAAAGGGGGCAGAAATGCTTGGTTCACTGCAAACCAAAGTAATGGATGTTTTGTGGGGAGCAGAAAAACCGTTAAAACCGGCAGAGGTTTTAGGTAAATTGGGAAATGGCTATGCCTACACTACAGTGATGACAATTTTAAAAAGATTGGCCGATAAGGGAATTGTGGTGCGGAAAATGACGGGAAAAGTATATTTCTACTCGCCGTGTTCGTGCAAAGAAAAATTTATTAAAAAAAACCTATCGGGGATTATCGGAGGGCTGGTGAATTCTTACGGTGAAGCGGCAATTGCAAATTTTGTGGACGTGGTAAAAAACAACAAAGAAGATGTGGTTTTGTTAAAAAAATATCTTGAGTCTCAAGAATGAATTACAAGAGATTAAACCTTATTTCCAATGTTTACTTTTTTTTGATTTTGTTTTCGGGGTTGCTGTATACGGCATTATTGATTACTGCCTCGCAAAAAATTGTTCCGGCACTAATAATGCAGATAATATTTTTCTTGGATGCCATTAAATTCGACAATAATGTTGTGGGGTTAATCACCTCCCGACTGTTTTTGCTGAATGTTGTCCCCGGGATTTTTTTAATAGGGCTGATGGTACGATTCGGCAAAACATTAATAAAGTCTTTAAAGAGTATTTCGTCTAATCACTTATTGTTTAAAGGTTTAGAAATAATTGAGTCAACCGAACAGTTTTTTAAATTCAAATCAGACGATGGTCTTGTTTTTACTTGCGGGTTTTTAAAACCAAAAATTTTTGTTTCTTCAGGCCTTTTTAAAACTCACAGCCAGGAAGAAATTACTGCCATAGTTCAACACGAAGTAAATCATAAAAATAACCTACACCCCTTTAAAATTTTTACGGCTAATTTTGTTAAATCTATTTTGCCGATAATTCCTTTAAAAAATTGGTTGATTGATAATTATTTGACTTTGGTTGAGGTGTCTTCCGACTTGTTTTCTGAAAATAAAATAAATAACAAGTTACCGTTGGTTTCGGCTTTATTGAAATTTCAAAACCGAAATTTTGAGCCAGCTGCGGCAGGAGTCAGCTATTTTAACAGCCAAAGTGAAAGAATTAAAATATTGGTTGGCCAAAAAAAACAGTTTATAAAGATTCCGATGGCCTATTATTCTCTTGTTTTGGTGGTTATGTTGTCGGGAGTATTAATGGTAAAAAACTCAAATATCTTTTTTGATTGCCAGCATTTGCTTAAATGTGTGGAGATACTGATGACTTCCAATAACCAGCCTCTTCTTAGCGTAGTAAGCCCCCAAAACAACACCTTTTCGCCTTCGGATCACTGTCAATAAACTTACCCCTTGACAGTATTTTTAGTACATACTACACTATGTAGTATGTTAAAATCAAAAACTTCGTTGCAAACCTCCACATACTACGTTCAGGGGATGCATTGCGCCTCCTGTGAGATATTGATTGAAAAGAAAATCATCAAAGAAGATTCGGTGGAGGCAGTTGACGCTTCCCTTTCTGAGGGAGCGGTGGTTATTAAGCATCGTGCCAATAGCAAAATTACACCGGAATACCTGAATAAAATATTTAAGGAGGATGGATATTGTTTTTCGTCGATACCTTTTAAAAAATCAAAGCGAGCGGCGGCTGACGGCGAATGTGTTGTTCCAAATGAAACCACCACCAATTCCTATACTCCAATAGTTATTGCGGCAGCTTTTATAATTGGTTATATACTCTTGTCTAAAACTGGTTTTTCTTCTCTGATTTCAGTTAATGGGCAATCTTCTTTGCCCGTCTTTTTTTTGTTTGGACTATTGGCCGGAATCTCTAGCTGTGCGGCTTTGGTGGGTGGTATAATTTTGTCTTTAAGTAAGCAATGGCTCTCGATATATAGCCAAAATGATTCAACTTTAAAAAAGGCTGAGCCTCATTTTCTTTTTAATTTTGGCCGAGTTGTGGGTTATGGTGCTTTTGGGGGGATTTTGGGGGCAGCCGGTAATTTTTTTCGGTTATCACCAGTGTTTTCGGCCATGCTGGTTATCGCAGTTTCTTTGGTGATGGTTTTGTTGGGACTACAAATGATCGGGGTTAAGGCCTTGCAGCGTTTTCAAATCCGCCTGCCAAAATCTTTAACAGGAAAGTTGTCGGATGAGTCGAACTTTCGTGGCCGCTTCGGGCCTTTTTTAATGGGGGCATTAACTTTCTTTTTACCGTGTGGATTTACAATTACTACCCAAGCTTTGGCATTGGCTTCCGGTAACCCACTTCAGGGAGCACTTATTATGGGGATATTTGCTTTGGGTACAGTACCTGGTCTATTGGCAATAGGTCTAAGCAGTGTTAAGTTCTGTAGTAATCCTAAATCAGCCAGGCAGTTTTCTTTGATTGCCGGAATGCTGGTTCTCTTTTTTGCGGCTTTTAATATCAACACTCAGCTTTCGGTTTTGGGGGTATCTAATGTAGATGATCTTATTTCTAGCCCCTCAACTACCCAGGTGGGTAAATCTTTGGGTGAATTACCTCCTTTGGTTAACGGCACCCAGGTCGTCAAAATTGATGCTTCATCAAGCGGTTATACCCCCAACCGCATCCGCCTTCGAGCTAATACCCCCACCCGATGGGAGGTTTCAACAAACAATATCAGCGGCTGTACTAACGCTATTATTTCCCGCGGATTGTTTGATGGGCAAATTGATTTGGTTGACGGCCAGGTTTCAACCAAAGAATTTACTTCTCCTAAGCCCGGGGTTTATAAATTCAGCTGCTGGATGGGGATGGTGACCGGCACGGTGGAGGTGGTGGATGCATCCGGATCAACCGGAACCGATGTTAATACTCAACCGGTGGGCTCCGGGGCCAAGGGTTGCGGGTGTGGTGGTGGATCTGCTGGTAACAGCACTTGTGGAGGAAGATAATTATTATTAAATTAATTACAAAAAACATATGATAAATGAAAACATTACCCTTAGCGTTCCCGATATGCATTGCGATTCCTGCCCCAAGTTGATAAAAATAACCCTGATGGAAATGGAAGGGGTTGAGGAAGTTTCTGCTTCACTTGATAGTAAAACTGTAGTGGTAAGTTTCGATCCACGAAAAACGTCTACTGAAGCACTTATTAGTTCCATTAAGGAAATAGGCTATACGGCCAGTCTTAAATAAAATGATGCCGAAAATAAAATCAAAGCAGGTGATTTTATCGGTTCCCGGTATGCATTGCCCAACGTGCCCTAAATTGATTGCTTTGGGACTGAAAGATCAAAAGGGGGTTAATTCGGTAACCGCTTCACTGGAAAAAAAACAAGTAATTGTCGATTTCGACCCTGCAAAAATTGAAATAACTGATTTGGTGGCTAATATAAAGGAATCGGGATATACGGCAATTCCCCAGGGGAGCGAACCAGTTCCTGTTAAAAGTAGCGGACCATCAGAATTGCCCACGGAAGCTATGAACGGACCCCAAAAGGTGGATACACCGGCTACCGTCTCTAATACTCAAGTGGCTCTGTTAAGTTTGAGTGGTATGCACTGTTCCAGCTGTGCCGGATTAATAGAAAGGTCGCTTAAAAAAGTCCCGGGGGTAAGTGAGACCAATGTTAATTTTGCCTCAGAAAAAGCCCGAATTGTTTATAACCCTTCCATTACTAAAGTCGAGGATTTAATCAAAGGGGTGGAATCGGCTGGTTATCATGCGTCACTTCCCGGGGAAAAAGAAACGAATCAAAAAGAAAAACGAGCTCATGAAATCCGGTATTGGCTTAAAAAATTAGTAATGGGTTTTATTCTAAGTATTCCTATGATTTTATTTATGGCCTATGATTTTACTAATGCAATTCCTCTAAAGTCGGTAATCATGCCTTATGCCGGGATAATTTCGCTGGTATTGACAACCCCCGTTCTTTTTTATGTTGGGGCTAATTTTTTTGCCGGGTTTTGGTCGGCGCTAAAGATGCGGACCTTCTCCATGGATTCCCTGATTGCGATAGGTACCGGTACTGCTTTTGTTTATAGTATCTATGAATTCGTTAAATACCTGGTTGAAACCGGATCGGCTGTCGGACTTAATGGTACCAAGATTCCAAACCTTTACTTTGAAGTGGCCGCATTCTTGGTCACGTTTGTGGCTCTGGGTAAATTCCTGGAAGCCAAAGCCAAAGGAAAAACCTCGGAAGCGATTGAAAAACTAATGGGATTGGCGCCAAAAACAGCCCGGGTAATGCGCAACGGCCAACCAATCGACATTCCTGTCGAACAGGTAGTTGTGGGCGACACAATTGTGGTTCGTCCGGGGGAAAGGATTCCGGTTGACGGTGAGGTTATAAGCGGCTATTCTGCCGTGGATGAATCCATACTGACCGGGGAGTCCCTGCCGGTTGAAAAACAAATTGGGTCTAAGGTTTACACAGCTTCGATTAATAAAACCGGTTCTTTCGAATTTAAAACTACCAAGGTCGGGGCCGATACAGCCTTAAGCCAGATAGTAAAACTAATCGAGGATGCTCAGGGCTCCAAGGCCCCAATCCAGGGTTTTGCTGATAAAATTTCCTCTATTTTTGTACCCACGGTGATCATCATTGCTTTTTTGACTTTTGTCACCTGGTACTTTTTACTCGGAGCTTCGCTGACTTTTTCACTTCTGGCTTTTGTGGCCGTCATCGTTATTGCCTGCCCTTGTGCCCTTGGATTGGCCACTCCAACATCTATTATGGTGGGGACAGGTAAAGGGGCCGAATACGGAGTTCTTATCAAGGGGGGTGAGCCTTTGGAAATGGCTGAAAAAATAAAAGCGATTGTTTTTGACAAAACCGGGACTTTGACAAAAGGAAAACCCGAGGTGACCGACTTTATTAACTACCTGCCTACCGGTCAAGCAGGCCTCCCGGGTGATCAGTCGGTACTCTCAATTTTGTACTCGATTGAACAAAAATCAGAGCATCCTTTGGCAGAAGCTATTGTCCGTTATGGACAAAACAACGGAGCAATAAATTTTGCCGTTGATGATTTTTTGGCAATTCCCGGGCATGGAGTCAGGGCGATAGTTAACGGTCAAGTTTATTTTGTGGGAAACCGGAAACTACTTGAAGTCAACAGGATTCCGCTGACCTCCGGCTATGATATGGAGCGACTGGAGAACGACGGTAAAACGGCAATGGTAATTGCCAACAAAGAAAGAGTGCTTGGATTAATTGCGGTGGCTGATCAGGTTAAGGAGTCTTCTGCCTCAGTGGTCTCTAAATTGGCCAATATGGGCATAGAAGTTTATATGATTACGGGGGATAACCGCCGGACTGCTGAGGCTATCGCCCGACAGGTGGGAATTACTAAAGTTTTGGCAGAGGTTTTGCCTCAGAATAAGGCAGAAGAGGTCAAAAAACTTCAAGACAAGGGCCTTAAGGTGGCCATGGTGGGAGATGGGATAAATGACGCTCCGGCTCTTATTCAGGCAGATTTGGGGATGGCAATGGCAAGTGGGGCTGATATCGCCATGGAGTCGGGTGGTATTGTGATTATGTCTAATGACTTAAACGGAGTTTTAACGGCTATAAGCTTATCCCGTGAAACCGTCGGGAAAATTCGCCAAAATATGTTTTTCGCCCTCTTTTATAATGTTTTGGGTATACCGATTGCGGCGCGGGCATTGGCTTTTATGGGACTAATTCTTAAACCTGAACTAGCCGGATTGGCCATGGCTTTGTCCTCGGTGTCGGTAGTTACCAATTCTTTGACTCTGAAATTTTTCAAGCCCGGTAAATTCAATTGGATTTCCCGTTTGGCGCCCTTTGTTATGGTGATAGTTTTTGTGGGTGTTTTTATTGAATTTGCCAGATTTTCTTCCCAAATGGGAGGGACGCAAGTAGAGGCCAGATCCGGATTGGCGGCATATGTTCAGGAACAACCGGAAGTTAGAACAATAATAAACCGCGTGCTTATCGAAAATTCTTCAAAGATTGCGTTTGACGGAAATTTCCCAAAACTGTTTTTGGGGGTAGATGTGTTAGCCGAATCGATTAGACTCTCTGAAGGTTCATCGGATATTTCGGGAGAAGGGAGCGTGGTTTTGGGGGCTAAAGAGGCGGCAATGATGAAGGAAGAAGGTCTTATTAAAGGCATCGGCTCTGAAATACCCGATTTCTTTGGACTACCAAAAATAAAAGTCGTTGGCATATTAGCACCGACCGGAACCATTTTGGATGAATACCATATTTTTAACAAAGCCAACTTTGATGGTTTGACAAAAGCCAATAATGATCTATTGGTTGCCGAAACCCCCTTGGAAGACCTAAAACTTTTCTATTTTTATGATGGAAATAATATTCCCCAATCCTTGAATACACTAATTAACCCGGCCAAGACTACCTATATTATTGATGGGGTTGAGTACCTTTCGACCTACGTTGGCTATGATGAGGCCAGAATGATGATGGCAGAGAAACTAATTCAAAAAAAGTTTGACATTATTAAGGGGTTCTTTGGCAACAATATTATCATTGCCGGACTGCCAAAAAAGACACTGACCAGTCTGGACATGATGCACTTTGTACCAAAAATCTTTAAAAATAAT
Source organism: Candidatus Shapirobacteria bacterium (assembly GCA_041659325.1). NCBI lineage: Bacteria > Candidatus Shapironibacteriota > Candidatus Shapirobacteria bacterium. The sequence continues at coordinate 112,593 of JBAZYN010000002.1, forward strand.
TATCAAACTCTAATTAACAAATAAAAAATATGAAAATTACTTATATATTCTTTTTGTTAGCGGCGATTGCTATCGGCGGATTTGTTTTGTCTCACTCTTTTGAGAAAGCAGAGTCGGTTGGTCCTGTCCAAGTAGTAAAAGCCACCTACGGCCCACCGTTTGGGTTTGTCCCTATCCAGATGACGGTTAAGGCGGGTCAGCCCGTCAGGTTGGAGGTAGAAGCGACCGAGGACGGTCGGGGCTGTATGGGCAGCATTACTATACCAAGACTAAACAACCAAATTCAGTCATTTAAAAAAGGCCAGGTTAATGTTTTTGAATTCACTCCTCAAACCCCCGGAACATATCCCGTCACTTGTGCTATGGGTATCCCCCATGGGGACATAATAGTCAGATAAGATTGGCTGAAGAATTGCAGGGATGGCGATGTCTTTGAGTAGTGTTTCGGTGGTAAGTAATTCGCTGAGACTGAAGTGGAAAAATTTGGATTAAAACCTATAGGGACTTTGAGGTAAAATGAGATTAATTAGCTTGTTTATTATGATTTCACTAATCAAATCTGGCGTTTTGTTTTAACTCCCGAACTTGGCTGACAATGTCGGGAATGAGGGCTCTGGCTATCGACTCAAGATGATCCCCCCTACCTATATTGTGGAAATTTTCATTTTTTATCCAAGACGGATGGGAGGCTTGTTGAGGGACAACAGTATCATCCGGAGAATTGTAAGCACTAATTTTTTCAGGTAAGTGAAGGGCTTCTATGACCTCTTGAGTGAGATTTTTAGTTAAAAATCTGGCAACTTGTTCAAAACCGGGGCTTGTAGTGGTTAGATGGGATAAGTCCAGGCTATTTAAATCAGGGTTTAATAAACCAGAAACTGAATAACCGTGGCGGATTTTGTGGTGGTATTCCGGCGTGAGCAAGTAAGCCATCATCAAGGCCGCGCCGGCGCTTACTGCAACGACTAGGGGTTGTTTTCCTCCGTCGATGGCTTCTTGAACGACGATATCCAGACGTCTGGCTTTTTCATCCAAATCTTCATCAGTCCTCCACCGAGGATCAAAAACTTTGACATCAAAAACCTTGTCCATGGTATTGACAATAGTATTGACAATGCCCTCGGGAAGGTCTTCTAATCCATCTTATCCACGTATAAGAATTACTTCTACCTGGTTTCTGTCGGCTTCCCGATTTTCCTGACCAAATAATCTTGACGGATCAAAGCCAATAAATTCAGGCATATGAGATTGTAACAGGAAAAGTGGGATTAGATGAAAAAATAGAGATGTTTATTTATTGATTTTTCGTGCAATAATAGCCTCGACAAAATGTACCGTTTCCTCCAGTTTTCCGTCGTAGTTTATAACCATTTGATCTATATATTCACCCCTGACAGACATCCAGGTTTCCCAGTCTACCCTAAGCCTGTCTATAAGCTGACGGCGACCGCCTTGGTCTCTGGCGGCTCTACGGCGCATTAGAGTCCATAGGTCAGGAGTCCCGATAAAAACTTTGGTCATACGGGGAATGATTACTTTAGCCAGATCGGGAGCATGCTTCTCGAGCATAGCTCCATAATTAGCGGCGGCGACAGGATCAACTCTTAAAATCATATTGCCACCGTTCGCAACCTGTTCAATTTGACTGCGCCTAAGACCTTTTCGGTCACCATAGTATTGGGCATATTCGACAAAGTCCCCTTCTTCTATCCCCTGGAGAAATTGGTCACGAGTCTCAAAAAAATAATCAATACCATCAACCTCGGTTAGATTGCCAGAAGAATCCCGACGAGGTGGTCTGGTGGTACTGGTGACTAAAAATTTATATTCAGGATTTCTACGACGAAATCCGTCAACAACAGCATCTTTGCCTACCCCGGAGGGCCCGGTGATTATTAGCAAGTGGCCTTCGGGTGTACGATTCATTGGTCGATTATATTACAAAAAAAAGATTGTGGGGGTAAAATGAGGTAATGAAGAAAATTATGGGAATAGGTTTAATCTTGGTCATTGGAATAATGGCCGGGGGATGTTTGCAAAAAGAGACAGGTACGGCAGAGGGGGCAAAAAACGTACCCAAACCTCAGGAGAGAAGCGGAAATTGCACGGAAGAAGCGGTGGAAATTGAAGGATATGGAGACAAGGGCAAGAGGCTTAATAATTGTTTTGTAGAATACCCCGGCGAGCCATCTCGAGAAGATAAAAGTTATTATATAGTGGAGGATATTTGCGGACAGTTTACCAGGGAATTTGTGGAGAATAAGTTGGGAAAAACGATAACCAGAATCGAGCCGTCAGATATTGGCGGACTTTATAATTGTCGGTATTTTCTAAACGAAAGCGATGAGTATGTGGTGATATCCCTGGAATATTTAACAATTGAAAACCAAAAGAAGGGCCATGAATCAATGGGGAGAAAGACAGAGACGAGCGAAAAAATTCCGATGAGAAACTTGTTGGTATGGCAGGAGGATGGAGCGCTCAACAGTCTTTATTTGGTACTGGGTGATGAGAAGTTTATCTCTATCGGCAGATCTCCCGACTCGGGGTTGACGGCAGATGAGCTGATTGGTTTAGCAGCAGAGATAGCATTAGAGATAAAAAATTATAAATAAAGAGACGGATAGCTTTTAGACAAAAGCTAGTCGAGTTTCAAGGATTGTTTGGGTTGATGCCAAAAGCTGGCTGATTTTCCATATATATTTCAGGCACGGATTTGATACATTGCAATTGGACGGAATAATTATATGCTTGCTTTTACATAGATTTTTTTGAGAGAAATTAGATTAACAATTTAAAAAATAAAACAAGAAAAAAATGAAATTTTTGTTCATTTCGAAGGAGGCATTAATCTCGGATATTGCCTGGCAAATTATCAAGGAAGGGCACGAAGCGAAGTATTTTATTGAAGAAAAGAGCGAGCAGGAAATCGGGGACGGGTTTGTACCAAAGACCAACAACTGGGAAAAAGAGGTTAAGTGGGCGGATGTAATTGTCTTTGATGACGTTTTGGGACAGGGGAAGATTGCTCATGAACTGAGAGAGCGGGGTAAAAAAGTAATCGGGGGAACGCATTATACAGACAGACTGGAGGATGACCGCTCGTTTGGACAGGAAGAATTAAAAAGGCACAAGGTAAACATTCTTCCCTACCAGGATTTTTTTAGCTTTGATGAGGCGATTGATTATGTACAGAAAAATCCTGACGAGTATGTGATTAAGCCATGCGGAGAGGCAGCAAACATTAAGCGGTTACTGTTTGTGGGGATGGAGAAGGATGGCGGCGATGTAGTGAGAGTACTGCAATCATATAAAAAAGTATGGTCAGAAGAAATAAAACAATTTCAGCTACAAAAGAGGGTGACAGGGGTAGAGGTGGCGGTTGGGGCTTTTTTTAACGGCCACAAGTTTATTAAACCAATAAATATAAATTTTGAACACAAGAAATTGTTTCCGGGGAATATCGGACCGGCAACAGGAGAGATGGGAACCAGTATGTTTTGGAGTGATGGGAACAAACTTTTTGATAACACCTTGCTAAAAATGGAACCAACATTGGCAAAAGAAGGTTATGTAGGATATATCGATTTAAACTGTATAGTAAACGGAAACGGGATCTACCCGCTGGAATTTACATCAAGATTCGGATATCCGACTATCAGCATTCAATATGATTCGATGATTACGCCAATCGGCCAATTTTTCTATGATTTGGCAAACGGCAAAGACATTGATTTGAAGGTGAGAAAAGGATTTCAGGTGGGGGTAAGAGTAGTGGTCCCCCCTTATCCATTTAGAGACAAAAAAACCTTTAATTCTTATTCCAAAAAAGCAACTATTGTCTTTAAAAAAATGGATCACTATGAGGGGATTCACATCGAGGACGTAAAAATAGTTAAAGGGGAATGGGTGGTGACGGGAGGCTCGGGAGTGGCGCTGATCGTGGTGGGGACGGGGTTGACGATGAGAGATGCCCAGAGGCAGGCATATGGAAGAATCGATAACATCCTAATACCAAATATGTATTATCGAAAAGATATCGGAGACCGATGGTACGAAGAAGGCGATAAGCTTTTGATGTGGGGAGTGATATAAAAAACCGACTGTTAAACCAAAAAGCCCCGTCTTGGACGGGGCTTTTTTAGTTCAATTCTAATCCTTATGTTAGAGCCGGGGTCGAAACTGGCTATCTGACGACCACAGTTTTTCTGATTACAGCAGCGGCGTAGTCAAAGATAGTGGTAGCAGGGACCCGATAGTTTTTGATGGAGGCCTGATCACCGACTTCAACCATGACGACATAGGTGCTACCAATTTCGGCGGTGGTCGGGATTGTCCAGGTACGACTGTTTATAGAGCCTGCTTTGCCCAAATCACCGGCGTTTTCTGCAGTGACGTTGCTTTTGTAGACTTCGATTTCTACCGGCTTGTAGCGATCGTAACAACTCATAGCATAGACTCCGTCACCATCGGTGGCGCCCCAGACTTTGTAGGTAACACCCTTTAGCAGTCTTGGCCTGACATCAAAGTCAAAGTCAATCTTTCTGGTGTTGTTGGTAACCAGCATTGACCTTTGGCCCCCCTTGGAACAAGCGACCGGGTTGGTCGGGAGGTTGTACATGTGATGAGCCTCATTGGGCCTGGAATCAAGATCGTAGTTATTGTCGGAGACTAAGCCGGCGCTATCGGTAATGATGACGTGGGCGCTCCAGGCAGCTGAGCTAGCATTTTTGAAAGGAATGCTTAAGCTCGAAACGACCATGTCTTGGGTAGGAACAATAGTACCGATCTGGGTCCAGTATTGATTGGACATCTTTTTGACCGGATATAGTTTACTGCCATCATGATTGGCACAGCCGTAACCGATGGCTACAGCCAAAGAGTCGATGGCATCCTGCCTGTAGTAATTAAAACGGTAGGTTAATGGCGCATGAGTAGAAACACCATTAGCCTTGAGGGTAATGGTTTCACCGGGGGCCGGATTCTCGTTGCTAACGGTAAAATCGGTAACCCTAACGAGACGGTCACAGGAGCTACAGCAGCCTGCCCCTATCGGTAAGTAACTACACTTGACATCGCCACCGTTTGACATGTCCGGCTCTCTATATGACATAGTGCATTTACAGTCTTCACAAACCGGATACTTTGGCGGCGGGGGCGTGGGAGTCTTTGTCGGAGTTATGGTGGTCCTGGGAATGGTGGGAGTAACGGTGGTGGGAGAACACACACAGGCCGGATAATCAGGACAGCTTCGATTTCGACATCGCATGGTACCAGTAACGGTATCGGTGTAACAATGACCAGTGGAACATTGGGCATCGTAACTACAAGATGCGTTACAACTTAATTTGGTAGTCGGAGGTGTGGGAGTCTTTGTCGGGGTGATGGTTGTAGGACAGCTACAAGCGGTGTAATCCGGACAACTTCGATTACGACATCGCTTGGTGCCGGTGATGGTGTCGGTATAACAGTAGCCAGTGGAGCATTGGGCATCGGAACTACAAGACTGATTACAGCCAACCTGACACTGACAGTCTGCGTAATCCGGACAATTTCGATTTCGACAAACCATAGCACCAACGATTGGATCGATAGCACAATAGCCGGTGGAACATTGGGCGTCGGCACTACAAGATGCGCTGCAACTTAATTTGGTGGTGGGAGGAGTAGGAGTGGAGGTAACGGTGGTGGTACCACTACAAGTGGCGCTGTCCCACTTACAACCTTTTTTGGCACAACTCCAGCCATTACCACTGGCATCAACCTGATAAACTCCACATTTGACACTTGAAGTAAGACTGTATTTTCCGGGACCATAACTTTTGGTGGTAGTGGCACAGCCGACACCCTGCTGGGCGTCTGCCTGACACTGCTCTTTGGTTTTGCCCGGATAATATTCCTGCTTACAGTTGGCGATAGCAAGATTGACGGTACCACCAGTAACAGTAAAGCTGTCACAATTACCGGTGATGGTAACTCCACTTGTAGAAGTATTACATTGACACTTACCGCTTATCCAGGCGCAACCGCTACCGGCATGGGACCAACAGTTGGACTCAGAGGTGGCACCATCACAAGTCGTCGAAACACAACCCGCGGCGAGATTACGGGTGTCTTGATTTGATTGAGACAGTTTTGTGGCGATGGGGATGGCCAGAGCCATGATAACCAGACCAATTATTAGCGGGATTTGTGTTAAACCAAATTGATTGAATAGATTTTTTATCTTCATAGTTTAATACTATGACGATTTGATATTTAGTGTCAAGGACTTGGATTGGCGAATAATGCTGAGATATCAAAAAAATTGAAAGCGACCGTTTTTTGATTTTGTTAGTGGACAATTTAGTGATTATATATGATGCCTTATGAGATATAATTATTATTAATATATGAGATCGATAGTAAACATATCAATGCCAAAACAGTTGGTTGAGGCGGTCGAGGAAGGAGTAGCCCAGGGGGGATATGCTAGCAAAAGTGAATTTTTCAGGATGCTTGTAAAGCAGTGGCTAAAAAGAAGGTCAAGACAGGGGAGCAGTAAATACTCGGCCGGGATAAAGGTAAGAAGTTTAAGGGGGTAGGTGAAAATCTATTGGAGAAAATAGTGATTTTATGGGTTTATAGCTTTTGCGGTGGATGGGGCAGATGCCTAATTTCTGCAAAGAAGAAAAATGAGCGGCGGTGCCATAACCTTTGTTTTGACCAAAACCATAACCGGGGTAACTTTGATCGTATTGGTCCATTTTTTGGTCGCGGACAACTTTGGCACAGATTGAGGCGGCGGCGACAGAAAAGCAGGAAGAGTCGGCTTTGACAATTGATTTAATCCCTCTCCGCTCGTTAAACTCGGGGTTTCTCCCTTTGACAAGGGAGAGGTTGTTGAATTGATAATTTCCGTCGACCAGACAGAAATCGAATTGGCCGCGAAAATGGTCAAGGATGTACAAAATTAAACCTTTGATGGTAGGAGCGATTCCCCTTTCGTCGATTTTTGAAGATGAAGCGGAAACAACCTGAAAGGTGAAATTGTTTTGTTGAAAATATGAAAATATTTTTTGTCTATTTTTATTGGTAACTTTTTTGGAATCACGGACACCGAGCTTGATAAATTCATCTGGGTTGAACTTTTCAAGATCCAGGAGAAAGGCGCCAATAGTGACAGGACCAGCCCAAGGACCACGGCCAACTTCGTCAATACCTAAAAGATAGCGGACCCCGGAAGGGAGGAGTGAGCGCTCGTAACTAAAATCCGGATTAACGACCATTAGGATAGTTTAGCGGGTAATGACTCCCCGATTGTTATTTTCGAAGGTAACGGAATTGGTGACCTGAACAAAACGGGCTTTTTGATGGAGTTCGTCGATATTGAAGGCGCCACTATAACTAAGACCGGAACGAACCCCCTTGTCAATTTGGCCAAGAATGGCAGCCACGGGGCCACGGTATTCAACACAGCCCTCGATACCCTCGACAAAGTCGACATAGTCGGCTGATTTTTCGGCAGGATTTTTTCCCATTTGGCGGATTTTTTCGGCACGGGAGGTGGAACCGTTGTATTCCTTGTATTTTTTGCCGTCGGAGTCGATAACAGAACCAGGGCATTCGTCGGTACCGGCTAAAAGCTTACCGGCAGTAACGGCATTGGCACCAGCCGCCAGGGCCTTAACGATATCTCCGGAGTTTTTTATACCACCATCGGCAATTATGGGCCTACCAAATTCACGACCGGCCCGAGCGGCCTCCAAAACGGCGGTAATTTGGGGCATACCAGAACCGGTAGCAATACGGGTGGTGCAGATCGACCCGGTACCTATACCGACTCTGACCGAGTCGGCGCCGGCGATAAAAAGATCTTTGGCCCCTTCGTAAGTAGCGATAGCGCCGGCGATAATTTCCAGATCCGGATACTTTGATTTGACAGTTTGGATAAATTCAAGGCATGATTCCTGGTGGGCATGAGCAACATCAATGGTGATAACTTTGGCACCAACAGAAACAAGAGCGGATACCCTATCTAGCTCTCCGGGCTTGATACCAACCGCAGGGATAACGATAAAACCAGCATCAATAATTTGTTTTATTTCCTTTGATTGAATTTCCGGCGGAGCGAAGCGGGGATAAAAACTAGTACCACCAAACTCGGCCATGGCGAGAGCCATATTGACTCCGGTAATACAATCCATATTAATAGAGATAACCGGAAAGTTAATTTCTATTTTGGGGGTGAGGTGAGTTTTTAGGGACACCTGACTGCGGGATTTGACGGCAGATCTTTGGGGGGTCAACAAGACATCGGCAAAGGTTAAAGCTTGAGGTATTTTTTGCACGCCAGGTAAGAGTGTAACATATAGGTCTACCTGTTAGAATAAGACTGTGAAAACGCATAGCGGAGTGAGATGGAATCTTGATGATATATTGCCAAGAGACAAGTTTGATGAGCTTGAGAGGGAAATCGAAGAAGCACTAAAGAAAATCGACGAGTATGTGGCGGAATTGTCAAACGGGATGAGCTTGGAAAAATTTCGGGAAATAACGGAATATTGCGAGACCCTCAGCCAAAAATTATCCAGATTGATAACTTTGCCGGAGCTGATTGAGTCAACCGATCAAAAGGACCGAAAGGCTAAAATATTAAAAAGCAGAGCTAATAATATCTCCCTAAAATACACGGATAGGGTAAGGAAAATTTATCATTGGGTAAAAGGGTTTAACGGCGGACTGGATGAAGTAAACGCCCAAAGGCTGTTTGCCGGGGTACCTGATTTGAAATATGTTTTGGATTATTCAAGAAAAGCGGCAAAACATAGTTTGTCTGAGAAGGAAGAAAGCATTGTTGACAACAAGGATGTGAGCGGTGTTGAAGCGCTGGCGGATCTGCGAACGATAATAGAGACGGAGTTTAAATACAGTCTAAAAGTCTTAAAGTCGAAAAGTCTTAAAGTCGAAAAGCCATGCCTGCCCACCCCGGCGGGTAAACCGGCAGGCAGGTCTGATAGTCTTTTGCCTGAGGCGGATCAGCCGATGGTTGAGAAAGTTATAGAAACACAGGCGGAGCTGACGGCTTTGTTCCACTCGCCAAAAGCAGAGTTAAGAGAGGCGGCATACCGGGCACTTTTAGAGAAACATGAAGAAAATCTGGATAAATTTTTTTTGATTTATCAGGCAGTGGCGAAAGACTGGGATTACGAGGCAAAAATCAGGGGATATGCCTCCCCGCTTTCGATGAGAAATTTTGGCAACCAAGTTAGTGACAAATCGGTTGAGGTGCTGCTGAGAGTGGTGGCAAAAAACAAAGGGGTTTTTAAAAACTATTTTGAGTATAAGGCCAAAAAACTTGGGGTTAAAAAATTAAGCAGGTTTGATTTGTATGCACCCATCAGTAAAAAGTCTGAAAGCCATGCCTGCCGGCAGGCAGGTCTGAAAGTCTTAAAGTCTAAAAGTCTTAAAGTAATAAGTTTTGAGGAAGCGGAGAAAATGGTCTTGGGGGCGTTTGAGGAGTTTAGCCCAAGATTTGCTGATTTTGGAAGAAAAATTATTGAAGAAAATCATATTGATTCGCACCCGAGAGTGGGAAAAAGAAGCGGAGCTTTTTGTGCTAACGTCGGACCGGCGGTTACTCCGTATGTAATGCTGAACCATACCGGAAGATTTAGAGATGTGACGACTTTGGCACACGAATTGGGCCATGGAATTCACAGCCTTTATGCCAACTCCCACTATCCGTCTAGCCAACACGCCGGATTGACATTGGCAGAGACAGCGTCGACTTTTGGAGAGATGATTTTGTTTGAAAAAATGTTTAAAGAAACTAAGGGTAAGCAAGAGAAAGAGGAGATGTTGGTTGAAAAAATAGCGGATTCTTATGCAACTATAATGAGGCAGTCATATTTTATTGATTTTGAAATAAAGGCACACGAGACAGTTCAGGAAGGGATAAGTGCCGACGAATTGTCGAAGCTCTGGCTGAGTACCTTAGAGGATCAATTTGGCGAAAGTGTTTTTGTGGACAAAGTTTTTGGAAGTGAGTGGTCCTATATCCCCCATATCGTCGAAACTCCCTTTTATTGCTACGCATATAGCTTCGGAGAGCTTTTGTCGTACTCACTTTTTTCAAGATATAAAAAAGAGGGAAAAAGTTTTGTGCCAAAAATAGAAAAAATATTGACAGCCGGCGGGTCGGAGGATCCGGGATTGATTTTGAAAAATGTCGGGATTGATATCGAGTCGGAGCAGTTTTGGCAGGAAGGGTTTGAACTTATAAAAGAGTGGAGTAGCCGATTAAGTGATAATGACTTCTGATAATTTTTCGCCGACAAGAGATCAGGTGCGGGCGATTGAAGTAATATTGGAGTGGTGGAGAAAAAAGGGGGCGGATTTTGTAACTCTGGGCGGATATGCGGGAACAGGGAAAACTACACTGGTGGCTGAAATCAGAAACAGGATAAGGAAAGAAAGACCCAACGAAAAAGTGGCATTTTGTGCTTTTACCGGAAAGGCGGCGATGGTATTGAGACAAAAACTAGCCGAGCACATCACACAGCTTAAAGGTGACAGCGTGGGCACTATCCACTCGCTGATATACTGCCCTATAATTGACGAAAAAAGAGGGATTATTGGGTGGACGAAAAGAGAAAAACTGGAAACTGATTTGATAGTGGTGGATGAGGCAAGCATGGTAAATGAAAAAATCTGGGAGGATTTAAAATCATATCGATTACCGATTTTGGCTGTGGGAGATCATGGACAATTGCCGCCAATTGAGGGACATTTTAACCTGATGGACAGACCTATTTTGAAACTCCAACAAATACATAGACAAGCGGAAAATAATCCGATTATTAAGTTATCGATGATGGCGAGATTGGAGGGGAAAATTCCGACCAAAATCTATAGCCCCAAAGTAAAGAAAATGGACAGGTATCGAAGCGATACCGGCTACCTAATTGAAGAAGAGCTTGATAACTATAATGATGAGCTGATGGTCCTGGTGGGATACAACCAAAGCCGGATTAAGCTAAACAAAGCCATTAGGGAGAAAAAGATGTTTGAAAGCCAGGATCCGCAAGCAGGAGACAAAGTAATATGTTTGAGAAATAACTGGCAGAAAAATATTTTTAACGGGATGACAGGAAAGATAAAATCCATAAAGCCAAAGTATGATAATAAGGGTCAAAAAAAATGGTACCAGGCGGAAATTGTAATGGAGGATGAGAGCGTATTTGAAGGATTGATTGCGGCAGACCAATTCGATAATCCGGTTTCCAGAAACTATGAGGGGAAACCGATCGAGGAGGAAGTTGATTTGTTTGACTTTGGCTACGCGCTGACGGTGCACAAAGCCCAAGGCGGATCGGCAAAAAAAGTGCTTTTATTCGAGGAAAGATTTGCCAAAATGGATGACGAAGAATGGAGGAGATGGTTGTATACGGGGGTGACCAGGGCAGAAGAGGAGTTAACGATTGTTGGGGTCTGATATAACAAATTACGAATATCGCCTATTTTTCGTGAGGATAAGGAAGGATGGGAGTTAGGGTAATAGGACGAGGAACAGAAGGGTTGGTGCCAAACGAGTGAGCGGAAAATGGGAGGAGGTTGGAGCGGCCAAAATGACACCGTCGGTTTCAGATTGGGCTGATAATAATTGATTAAATTGATCGAGAAATTCGACTGTGTCTACCCACGATTTTGATATTGGCCAACAAATGGATTTGTTCGATACACAGATTCTCTTTGGCCGGATCTAGGGAACAAGCCGGGAGACAATAAAATAGATTAAACCAGAGAGAAGAGCGGATGCCGGCATGGTTAGAAACCAAGCAATAACAATTTTTCGAGCCATAGTCCAGTGAACGGCAGTTTTCCGACGGGCAGCACCAACACCCATAATAGCGCCGGAAACTGCCTGAGTGGTAGAGACCGGAAAGCCAATCAGGGCGGTCGAGAACAAAACCAGGGTGCTAGCTGCCTCGGAACAAAAACCCTGATAGGGTTTGAGCTTGGTAATGCCTTTGGACATAGTTTTGACAATTTTCCAACCACCGAAGAGGGTTCCCAGTGACAATAGACCATAGCAGGCAAGCATAACCCAAAGCGGAACAGAAAAACTACTGATTAGTCCGGCGTTAAATAATAAAATTGTGACAATCCCCATCGCTTTTTGGCCATCATTGGCGCCATGGCTAACCGAAGTAGTAAAGGAGGATATGAGCTGAAGTGAACGAAATATACGATTGGCCTTTTTGGGGTGAGTAGAAACAAAAATCCGAGAGACCAGACGGATTAAAAGAAAAGCCACTATGAACGTTATCACCGGCGAACCTATCATAGGAACCAAAACCTTATCGAGAATCGAGTTGAACTTAACGCCGGCGGAGCCGGCAGATACTAAACCAGCTCCGATCAGGGATCCAACCAAAACATGGGACTCCGAAATCGGGAGAGCAAAAAACCAGGTAGAAATGTCCCAAAGGAGACCTCCCAAAAGAACAGAAAAAAGAAATTTGTCGTTTATCAGATTCGGATCAACAATACCGCGGCCAATCGTTTGAGCAACAGCAGTTCCGAACAATAGCCCGGTAAAATTACCGACGGCTGAAAAAAGCACCGCCAGACGAGGGGATAGAACCCGGGTAGCAATTATCGTAGAAATTGAATAGGCGGCGTCAGAAAGACCATTCCAAAAAGCAAAAAAGAAAGCCAAAATAATAGCCAGGACAAAGAATACAGACATAATTTAAATATTTTTGGTGATGACTTGATGAATAGCCAGGGCGGCATCTTCTGATTTGTCAATAGCTTCTTCTAAAAGGCTATATATTTCCCGAAGCTTTATAATGGTTTTCAGATCGTTTTCCCGAAGAAAAAGATCGGCCGAAACCCGGTCGTAAAGTTGGTCACCGGTATTTTCGAGACGGTGAATTTCAATACAACATTGATCGATTTCCGATCCGGCCATCTTACGAATTCGAAAAGCAGCTTTTTTAATTTGGCTTAGCTGACAAACAAGTATATGGACAAATTTTCCTATTTCGGGTGGGATTTCGGTGATGCGGTAAAGGTAGAGGCGATTGACGACCGAATACATTCTATCCAGAATATCATCAAACACTGAAAACAGAGTAGTCAAATCCTCCTGATCAATGGGAGTAATAAAGGTTTGATTAAGCTTCTGGTAAAAGCGATGGACAATCTGATCCCCGTGATGCTCTATCTTTTTCATCTGTTTTAGAGATAAGCCTACGTCGCAGTAATCGGTGGTTAATTTTTGCAAGCAATCAGCCCCAACGACGACATTGTCCACCTGTTCTTCAAGATAGGTGAAAAATATTTTTTCTTTTGGGAGGAGCCAGTCCTTTAGATTCATAAAAATTTAACCTTTAGAAAGTTTTAGCAATTGTAGCATGAAGGTATCTGGCTATTTTGGACGAGTAAATTAAGAAAAAACTTTTCGGCCTGATTGATAAATTATATTTGTAGAATAATTTGATAGTCAAAAATATTCCGGGAAAAGTACTTAGACTAAAAGATGGGTAGATAGATTTCGAAAAACTGTTTTTTGTGGTCGGAATTAACATGACGATAGATTTCGAAATCGGGAATATTTTTATTGACTTTTATTTTATTAAGACGGCAATATTTTTCGAGCTCTTTCCAAAAAAGCGACAGTAACTCACCGGCTCCATTGTGAGTGAAGGTAATAACTTTACCGGGGTTAAACTTCGTAGATCTGACGACATTTTTGAAGCTTGGATTGACAGACATTCCCGGAGCAGCTAAAACGGCAATTTTAATTAAGGACTTTTTGGGCTGATAGGTGGGATCGTCAAAAATGGCGAGGGTAGTGAAAATTTTACCTTTTTTACTAAACATTCCAGATAATTCCTGACAATATTTGCCGATGTTTACATAGGGACCAGTTTTCTCTATGTAATAAACATTAAAAGGTTGGAGATTTTTTATCTCCGGTTTGATCAGGGTATTGTTTAGAGCAAGATTGGCCATAAATTTTTCCAGATTCTTTAGATTGAATTGAAGATTGTTGATTTGATTTTTGATTGAGTCTTTTTTTTCTTCAAAAAGATTTTTTAGATTATTTTTGTGACTAATTTCCCGCAGACTAACGCCTAGGGTAGTTAACAACAACACCATTTGGTACTCCAACACCTGAGATTCGGAATAGTAACGATAACCTTCGGTGGAAACTCTAACGGGTTTAATTATACCTAAGTGGTCATACCAGAGGATGGTTCTTTTGGTGGTGCCGGCCAGTTTGGCAAGCTGGCCGGCGGTAATGAGAGTATTCATAGATTACCTATTGACTATGACGTTACGTAATAGGCTATTATAACCTATATTAAATTTAATTGTCAAATAAATGAATACAAAATCCCTCTCGGCTACGCCGTTTCTCCCTGCCTGCCGGCAGGCATGGCCTTTGAGGAAAGGGAGACTTGAACAAAGATATATAACAATAAAAGGAGCGAGAGAGAATAACTTAAAAAATATAGATTTGGCCATACCGAGAAATAAAATTGTGTGTTTTGTGGGGGTATCGGGGTCGGGCAAATCGACGATTGCTTTTGATATCATTGCCCGAGAAGGGCAAAGGCAATATTTTGAGAGTTTGAGCAGTTTGGCGAGAAGATATCTTTCAAAAAGCAACCGGCCACAGGTAGACGAAATAAAAGGGATATCGCCGACGATTATTATTAGCCAGGACAGAGTGTATCCCAGTCCGCGATCGACGGTGGGGACGGTGACAGAGGCCTATACCTACTTAAGATTGTTGTATTCGAGAGTCGGTCAACCTAGTTTTGATTCGTCGTATTTCTCGTTTAATCATCCGTTGGGCGCCTGTCCAAGATGCAAGGGTTTAGGAAGGGCGATGGAGATTGATATCAATAGGCTAGTAGATGAGAATAAAAGCTTGAATGAGGGGGCGATATTGTATAGCAATTGGCGGGTGGGAAGTATGTGGTGGAAAATTATTAGGGCGACAAATTATTTTGAGATGGATAAAAAAGTAAAGGATTATACGACCCAAGAAAGGGAAAAGCTTCTCTATGCCAAAAAGCAGGTGGTGATTGATAAAAGCGGGATGGATAATGTGATTAATTGGACGTTTAAGGGAGTGGTGACTCACCTCTTGGGGAGGGGAACAAGTGTTTATCGAAAAGCAAATAGTGAAGAAGTTAAATATTTTAGATATGTTGACTGCCCGGAATGCCAGGGGTGGAGATTAAGAAAAGAATCCTTGGCAGTAAAGATAAACGGCTTAAATATTGGCGAAGTGGCGAATATGCCGATAAGCGAAGCAGTCAATTTTATTGAAAAAATTGATCATAGAAACGCAACGGTGATAAAACCGAGGTTGATAGAGCAACTTAGGTATTTGACAGACGCGGGAATTGGTTATCTGTCGCTTAACCGACAGACAAATACGTTGTCGGGAGGCGAAGCGCAGAGAGTTAAGCTAGCACGACAACTTGGAAGTGATTTGATCGAAACAATATATGTGTTAGACGAACCAACGGCGGGACTACACCCGAGAGATTTGGAAATGGTGGTGAAAAATTTGAGAAGATTAAGAGATGGTGGTAACACAGTAGTGGTGGTAGAACACGATAAAACAATTATCGAGGCGGCTGATTATATGGTGGAAGTAGGGCCAGGGGGAGGCAAGATGGGAGGAAAAATTGTGTTTGCAGGAACAAAAGATGAGTTTTTGAGAAGTGAAACATTAACGGCACAATACTTAAACCCACCCCCAACCCCTCCCTTGATAAAGGAGGGGCGTAAACCAATAAATTATTTAAAAATTGTTAATGCCAAAAGAAATAATTTAAAAAATATTAATGTTGACATACCACTGCGGATGATGGTGGGGTTGACGGGAGTATCGGGGGCAGGGAAAAGCTCGCTAGTGGAAGAAATTAAGACTCAATATCCGGATTTAGTGACAGTGATCAACCAGAGGCCAATCGGACATAACCGGAGGGCGTGTTTGGCGACTTACGTGGGAGTTTTTGATGAAATCAGAAAATTATTTGCCATAAAGTGCTCGGAGAGTATTTCGAAATTTAGCTACAACAGCCAAAAGGGGGCTTGTGAAGAATGTAAGGGGTTGGGTTTTGTCGATATGGATATGAATTTTCTGGGTGAGGTAAGGATGAGGTGCGATAAGTGCATGGGTAAACGATACAAAAAGGAGGTTTTAAATTTTAAATATAAAAATTTAAATATTGCTCAAGTTTTAGCGATGACAGCTATCGAAGCTAATGAGTTTTTTGAATCAAAAGTGATTAAAGAAGGATTAAAGCTACTTTTAGAGGTGGGACTGGACTACTTGGAGTTGGGACAGACTTTGGATACATTATCGGGAGGTGAGGCGCAGAGGCTAAAACTGGCAAGCCGACTAAAAGATGCCGGAGAATTTTTGATACTGGACGAACCGACTTCGGGCCTTCATTTTGCCGACGTAGAGAAACTTTTAAATTTATTAAATATGATGATCGACAATGGAAACACGGTGTTGATAATAGAACACAATACTGAAGTGATAAAAAAGATGGATTGGATAATAGATTTGGGGCCGGAAGGCGGCAAAAATGGAGGGGAGATTGTGGCTCAAGGGAGAGTAGAGGATATTAAAAAATGCGAGAAATCGTGGACCGGGAGGTATTTATGATGTCTATAAACGAAAAAAGAGAGTTATTGCGAAAGATAGATCCGGTTTGTTTTAAAAGGGGTGAGAAAGTCTTTGAGCAATTTATGGAGAAATATATAGTTCATCGAAGGGGGTTGTTTATCGTGGGGCCGTCGGGCTGCGGGAAAACGTACTTTGTAAAACACCAAAGAGAAAAACACTGGATTGACGGGGATATTTTGTGGACCAAAACCGGGGCGGCGCCAAAACGAGCCTGGTGGGCAGAGGGGACAGAGATTATCGATGAAGTTGATAGAAAAAGTGACGTAATAACAATGCAAGCAAAAAAACTAGGATTGTGGGTTGTGGGAGCATCTTTTTTTGGGATAAAACCTGATGCTATCGTAATTCCAACCTGGGAAAGGCACCAAAAAAATATTTTGAAAAGGGAAAAATACCACTATGGTGGTGGCGCAACCAGTAAGGATTTCGAGAAGATGGTGGAATATCGAAAGTTTTTGAGAAAATATGCGACCGACAATAAGATCCCGGTGTTTAAAACGATGACAGAGGCAGTGGATTATTTAACCATACAGGGAGACGAGTAACCTGTAATAGGTGTTTCATAATAGAGTTGGTGGGGGGTATAATTGCCATAGTCTATTTTTGAAAAGAAAGACGATGGACGAGAAAATTAAAAAGAAATTAGTATCATTTTTTGGTAAATATAAGCTAAAAAGCTACAAAAGCGGAGAAATAATCGTCCGCCCCGGAGAAAAATTTCCCGGATTGGTTTTTGTCAAAAAAGGATATGTAAAAGTCTATACCCTATCCGATAGCGGAAAAGAAATAATCTTGCAGATGTTTAAGCCATTGTTTTATTTTTCCCTGGTTTATTCGATGACAGGATCAACCAACAGATATTATTTTGAGGCGATCGGACCGGTGGAAATGTGGATAGCGCCGGAAAAAGAGGCGGTTAAGTTTATTAAAAGCGACTGCACAATGTGCAGCACGTTAATGAAGGCCATATTGAGCGCGTTTTTAGATTTAAATGTTAGTGTGGAACAGCTAATCTCGGGGAATGCGTATTCTAAAGTGGCAAGTTTTATTGCTTCGGCGGCAGAAAAATATGGGGCAAAGGAAAATCTTTTTACGGTTATTAAGTTTCCGGTAACTCATAAAATGATTGCCAGTATGACAGGACTGACCAGGGAGACGGTAACACTGCAACTTTTGAAAATGGAAAAACAGAAAATAATTGATAATAAAGGGAAAAGGATAACGGTTATTGATTTCGGAAAACTGAAAAAAGCGACAACAGTTTAATATTGTGAACAGAGAAAGCGTTTTGGATTTGGTTAATAAACTATATCTGGAAGACTTGGTAATCGGAAAAAATATTCCGAAAGAGGTAACGATCTGGGCAACAGGGGTAATGATGGAAAACTTTGATGCAGCCGAAAGCGAAGGAGTGAAAGATAAGGTGGTAGGCAAGACAACACACACCAGAGAAGTGGTAGCCGCGGGAGAAGACATTATGAATGGCTCACCAGACGAGAAGTGGGATTTTAGTCTGGGTTTGTTAATATGTTTTTTACACGATATAGGGAGGTTTCTGCAGGCACATAAAAATACATTTTCTGACCAAGTATCGGGGGTTGACCACGCGAGTCTGGGGTGCCAAATGATAAAGGAGGCCGGTTTTAGTAACGAAATAATTGAGGAAGCAATATTTCATCACAGCCGAATAGAGTATTTAGGAGGGAATGCGTATGCAAAGTTAATTCGAGATGCGGATAAGCTGGCAATACTAAGAGTGATTGAAAGATTGACAGGGATGGCCGAAAGGTTGGGTTATTCAAAAGGGAAGCCGTGTAAAATTATAGTTGACAGTTTTGTGGATAAAATAAAGGTTGAAACAAAATATCTTGTGACCAAGGCGGATTGGATTTTATTTTTTGGAACATGGTTTTGGGATTTAAATTTTGAGGTCACGGGAAAAATGGTTTGTAACGAAAAGATACCGGAGAGAATTGTTGATTTACTAACGAGAGAAGGGATGGGTGGACAAGATTTAAAACAAGTAAGGGCGGGAATGTTAGAATTTAAGAAGAACTATGGAATACAAAAAAACTAATCAGGGAATGATTGTTAAAATCGTGAAAGGAGAAAAGATTGTAGAAGAGCTAAAAAAGTTTTGTGAACTTGAGGGGATAAAAAACGGTTGGTTTAGCGGGATTGGGGCGCCGGATTGGGCGGAAATTGCCCACTATAGCGTGGTGGACAAAAAATATAGCTCGTTTGTGCTCGAGGAGCCACTGGAGATGATATCCCTTTTGGGAAATGTATTTTTGGGGCCGGAAAATGAACTGGTAATTCATGCCCATATAAGTGTTGGGCGGCCGGACGGAGAAATGAGGGGCGGGCATTTGGTTGAAGCCCGAATTGGCGGGGCATGCGAGATTTTGTTTACACCGATTGAAGCGAGCCTCAAAAAGAAGTTTGACGAAGAGACGGGGCTGAAGATATTGAATTTGTCAGGCCAGTAATTATTCCCGACAGCAATCAAGGATTTTACCGACAACACCACTGATTTTGCCAAGAAAGTCTGATTTTTTGACCTCTACAGGCTTGTTTTTAGTATCGTCTGCCGTCAGGCTTTTTGAATCGGGCTTGACCATACCAAGATTCAGACCCCAAAAAAGATTGTAGAGATCATAGGCCTTTTTAAAAAAGTCTTCGGCTCCCTTTTTGTCCCCTTTCGTCAATGCTTTGGTGCCAACTTCCATTAAACGCATAGAGGTGGCGAGCAAGTGTTTACTAATACACCAGACTTCGCCCTCATAATCTTTGATTATTTTTTTGAGAAGTTCCTTGCGCATCTCGCGGGCTTGATGAAGAATGTCAAGATACTGGGATTTACCGGTTTTTTGGGCGGTAAAAAACATGTGTTCCTCGATGGAGATAAGATTCATGATGGCAACCGACAAGTCTTCGTCGGAAGACAGATCAAGCTGATGGCCTTTTTCGAGATCTTTAACCTTGGACATGAATTTTTGAAGGTCGGTATTTTTGATCATGGAGTATTTTAGCAACTAATTGCTTAGAGGCGGAAAAATAATTTAAAAAGAAGTGTGGTTACGATGACCAGGCCGACCGGAAAAACAACTTTGGCGTAGGGAAAAAGAGTGCGATGGTGGTTTTTTCTTTTGGTAAAGTCATATAAATAGTTTCCCAAATACATGGTCAACAGGCCCACAAATTGGCCAAGAACAATTTTGTCGACACCCAGGACACGGTTGGTGACACCGCCAATTTGATCGGTAAATTGGAAATAAAACAGGGTTAAACCCATCATAATGAGCGATAGAAAATAGGGATTTTTGACATATTTTATTTTAATTTTTGGGGCCATCCAGAAAGTGATGGCAACGTTGAGGGCAGAAATCCAAACAGAGATTAGAAGATCGTCAATGCCTAATTTTTTGGCAAGATACATACCTCCACCAACAGTAACAATGCAAACAGGACATTGGGCAGAGGCAGGAACGGCGAAAAGCAGACCGGTTAAAATTATTGTTAGAAATAAGGTTATAAACAGCATGTGGTGTTTATTATAAACTACTTCTTTTTTTTGTCGCCACAACCGCAGTCACAGGCGGGCGGGCAGCAACAACAATCGCAATCGCAGACTTTTTTGTCGGTCATTTTATTCCCTTTTAAATATTAACTAAAATATTTCGTGAACCACCTGCTTACTACAAGTGTAGTATTTTTGTTAGTGGTTTGTCAAGTGGTTTAGCTTGATAAATATTGATGGCTTTTTTGAGAGCATCGACGGCCAAAAGCGAACAATGAACTTTTGTGGCGGGGAGGCGGCCTAGGACTTTAATAACGTCATCCCGGGTAATTTGGAGGGCAGATTTTAAAGTTTTACCCTTGGCCAGATCGGTAACGACGCTACTGGTGGCAATAGCGGCGGTACAACCAAGAGTTTCAAATTTAATATTTTTTATAATCTTTTCGCCTTCTTTGTCCCGGCCGATTTTTAGATAAATTTTCATAACATCACCACAAACGGGATTGCCAACTTGGCCGATACTGTCGGGTTTTTTCAGAGAGCCAAAATTGTGAGGGTGGCGGAAGTGTGTTAAAACTTGCGGGGAATATGAGGAAGTGATCATAGTTTGTAGGGAGAAATGTTTCTAAATCTGTTGACAATTTTGGGCAAAATTTGGAGAAGACGATTAATGTCGTCTGCAGTAGTCCAACGGCCAAGACTAAAACGAAGGGAACCATGGGCATTCTCGGGCTTCAGGCCAGTGGCTAACAGGACATGACTTGGCTGAAGGCTTCTTGAAGAACAGGCAGAACCGGTAGAACAATAAATTTTTCCAAACGACAGCTCCATTAAAAGCGATTCCCCTTCTACCCGGGCAAAAGAAATATTGACATTGTTTGGCAATCTTTGAACAGGGTCACCGTTTAGCCAAGAGTAGCTAATGGTTGAAAGAATACCGGAAATTAATTTGTCCCTGAGGGCAGAAAGACGTTTGGCTTCTTTTTCCATTTCCTGAAGACAAAGTTTGGCGGCCTCGGCGAAACCGACGATTAAGGGAGTATTAACGGTGGAAGAGCGTAAGCCTGACTCGTGGCCCCCGCCATGAAGAAGAGGCTCGATTTTGGTATCCTTGCGGATATAAAGACAGGAAACACCTTTGGGGCCATAGATTTTGTGAGAGGAGGCGGTGAGTAAATCTATATTCATAGCATCGACGTCAAGGGGGATTTTCCCAAAACTTTGAACGGCGTCGGTGTGGAAATAAACCTTGTGATTACGGCATATTTTGCCAATTTGAGCAATATCCTGAATCGTGCCGATTTCGTTGTTGGCGTGGATGACGGAAAGCAAGATAGTGTCGGGGCGGAGGGCAGATTTGACATCTTTTGGATTTACAAAACCTAATTTGTCAACCTTAAGACGGGTGATTTCGAAACCTTGTTTCTCGAGCCATTTGGCGCTTTCCAAAATGCAATCATGTTCGATTGAAGAAATGATAATATGTTTTCCCCGAGTGCGATTGGCAAAAGCAATACCTTTGAGAACAGTATTGTTGCTTTCGGTGGCGGAAGAAGTAAATATAATTTCTTCCGGATTGGCATTGATAACAGAAGCAATTACTTCCCTACCTAATTCTACGGCCAGTGAGGCTTTTTGACCAAGAGAGTGGAGGGAGGCGGGGTTTCCGAAGTTATTTTTGAAGTGGGGCAGCATGGCCGACATAACCCGAGGGTCAATGGGAGTGGTGGCAGCGTTGTCAAGATAGATTGGTTTGGTGGTCACTTACTACGAGTGTAGTATTATCCGGGCGGATTGTCAAGCCAGAAAATTAGAGTTTGTAACCGGAAGTTTTGGCGATTTTTTTGAAAGAATCGACAGTCAGTTTGCCGTAGGTTTTGAAAAGACGGGTGAACAGGTCTTCGAGGCAGTGGCAACTAAAAACTGCTTTTGTGCTTTTGGGAGAGTAAAAGTAAACTTTGCCGACAAGTTTGCGGCCGACAAGTTTTTTCTCGGCCATGCGCTTGAGGACGGTCATAACGGTGGTATAAGCATACTTTTCCTTGAGTTTGGACAAAACTTCCTGGGGTTTGAGGGGATTTTTGGAGGCCCAAAGAATATCCATGATTTTTTGCTCAAGACTGCCAAGGAGATGACATTTGGTGGAGTTACAGTTACATTCCATATACTACGATTGTAGCAGGACGTAATATAATTTACCAGAATAAATTATAAACGTCCTTTGAAATGGAGGGGCAGGCAGGATGTTACAATGGTTTGTATGACAAAGACACAAGAAAATCTTTTGAAAGCGTTTGCCGGGGAGAGCCAGGCGAGAAATAAATATTTAACGTTTGCCAAAATGGCCAGAAAAGAAGGGTACGAGTGGATTGCCAGAGTTTTTGAGGAAACAGCGGACAATGAAAGAGTCCACGCCGAAGAACTTTTTGAGATGATTACAGAAAAAGTGATGATAAGCGGAAACCTGGAAATACTTCCCTACTCAAGCAAGACGGTGGAAAATTTAAAAATGGCAGCAGAGGGAGAAAAATATGAGTGGACAACGATGTATCCTGATTTTGAAAAGATGGCAAAAGAAGAGGGCCAGACAGAAGCAGCCAGACTGTTTGAGGAGCTAAAGGAAACCGAGGAAAAACACGAAGAAAGATACATAATCCTGGCTCGACATATGGATGCTGGGACACTTTATAATCAGGAGAAAGAGCTGGAATGGAAATGCCTTAACTGCGGGTATATTCATTTTGGGAAAACACCACCGCCAACCTGCCCGTTGTGCAAAAAGGTACTTACTTGGTATGAACCGTTGGGGCTGGTAAGGTAGAGATAATTTCTTTTGGTAGATATTGGGAGAGATCGGAGAAAAGTTGGCTATATCCGATGAAAAGGAGGGCATTAATACCCAGGTCTTTGGCTCCGGCGATGTTTTCGGGTTTGTCGTCGATAAAAATAACTTCATTTGGGTGACAGTTGACGTATTTAAATATTTCCTGATAAATAAGAGGGGCGGGTTTGCGGATACCTACCAGACAAGAGATGATATGAAACTGAAAAAGATGGTTGAGTGGTCGATAGATGTAGGGAATATAGTAATTTTCGCCATTGGAAAGATAACCCAGGGAATAATAAGGTTTTAGTTTTTTTATTAAATTTACGACATCACGGTTTAAATATTTCTTATAAATTGTGGGGGATAGAAATTTGCTCAAGATATCATCTAATTGTTTTTGGCTAACATTCGGGTTAAATGTGCGGCACCAGGATAAGAGCCGAAGCTGATCAGTTTCGAAATCCTGGTAAACTTTTTCATATTCCCGGCGATAAGTTGCAGGAGTAATATTTAAAAATTTGGCAAGATTGACATGAAAGCGTTGACAAGGAACTTCGTAATCCCATATCACGTTACCGACATCGAAAACGATAGTTTTGATCATAGGTTTATTATAACCGTTGGCAGGGCTCGCCTGTTCTTTGTACCAAAAACCATTTACTTGATATGAACCGTTGGGGCGTTGGGGTGGGTGAAGACAAACTAAGATTCCATTTTTTCAAAATATTCAATGAAGGCCGGAAGAAGCTTTGAAAGGAATTGTTTCCCAAGATCTGTTTTAAACTTAGGGATTCTTTTCTTTTTTAAACCATCTATATATTTTAATCCGTCTTCTTTTTTAAAAGTCGGAGATAGCCTTTGTAAATCGATTGCTCCAAGAGTATCCGCCTCTACTAAAACTGTCTCCTCCCTGCTTTTCCCGACTACTTCAAGATTATCGTGTACTTCGACCAAATGAATGATTTCTTCTATTTGTTCGGTGGTATACAAAGGAGTAATTTCGGACATCTGGAAAAATGCTCTTGCGAGTTTTGCTCCATTTGTCATGTGGAGCAGTTTTTTGTCCATAATCTGGGAGTGCTGTGTCGAGTCAGAATTTTCAAATAATCCATAGTATCCAACATCATGTAACCAAGCGGCTGTATAAAGAACTTCTGCGTCTAATCCTTCAGAGAGGGCTATTTTTTCGGCGTAAAAGGCAACTGCTCTTGTGTGTTTTATGTCCCACCCTGATCTTCCTTGTTCAAGAAATTTAAGAGCGTAATTTTCCACCCCCGCTCTTAAGCTTTTTATTCTTCCCGGCATAGTCAGAATTGTATCACTCTGATAATTATTATTTTATTCTTTTTGACATTTAGGGCAAAAGAAGGTGCCGCGGCCGCCGACTTTTGTATAAACTATTGGAGTTTTACACTTTGGACAGGGCTGCCCTGCCCTTTGGTAAACGCGAAAATGAAATTGGTTTGAACCTTTGGACCCGTCGGGTTTGATATAGCCATTATCTTTGGCGGTAGAACCGCCGGCCAGAACAGACTGATGCATGATGGAGAGGAGAGAGCGAAAAAGCGATAGAGCTTTGGAGCGTGAAATTTGACGGGAGGGGGTGGAGGGGTGAATGCCGGATAAAAAAAGTGCATCATTGGCATAAATATTGCCGATGCCGGCGAATTTTGATTGGTCGAGAAGAACGGTTTTGACGGGAGCTGAAGATCGTTGGAGCTGTGCAAAAAAATACTTAGGAGAAAATTTGGGAGAAAAAATATCGAGGCCAAGATTGGATTGGGATTTGGCAAGCTCGTCTGGAGAGAGAAGTTTGACCCAGCCAAATTTGCGTTGATCGTTGAAAAATAAAAAACTCTCCCCTCTCCCCTCCCTTGACCCTCCTGACGGCGGGCAGGCAGGGGGGGAGAGTTTGAGGACGAGACGGGTGGATTTGTTAGGCCATCCTTCGCCAAGGCTTCGGAATGGTGTAGGATGACCAAAAACAAAATCTCCCCTCGATCCCCTCTTTTCCGCCACAGGCGGACAGGGAGAGAGAGGGGAAAAGATGATTTGGCCGGTCATTTTAAGATGGAATAAAAGAATTAAATTATTGTCCAAAATTAATGATAATTGCTTGCCGATGCGAGAAATGCTGATAATTTTTTGCCCCTCGACGCGCTTCGCTTGCTCGGGATTACCAATAAACGACTTTGGAGTAAGAATATCTATTTTGGCGACAATAAGACCTTTAATTTTTTGATCTAAAAATTGGCGGATGACTTCGACTTCGGGTAATTCAGGCATAGATCAATTATAAATTACGAATTACGAATTGAAAACATCATTAAGTCAGGTCGTCCAGATCGATGGCGGAGATAGAATTGTTTTTGGCCAGACGTTCCAGACCGACACGCATATCAGACATGTTGTCCTGGATTGAAGAAAAAGAATTCAGGAGAACTTGGGTTTGGGAAACATAGCCCATAATCAACACAAGGTCGGATAATTGCCGGCTGCCGGAAACGGTAAGGCCGATTAGATACAAAAGAATACCCGAGTAGAAAAAGACGGCAGTATTCTGGAGAAGAGACCATTCGGCAAAACCAAAAGCGGTTAGACGACGGAAATGACGAGTCCAGGTTTTTTGTTCCAGGTCAAAATCGCCGCTGTCCTGGAGTTTGGCATAATAGGCTTCAGTTTTGCCATTGAGAATATCTTTTAAATTGGCGTACCTTTGGGTAGAATAGTAGTCGATAAAGTAATAAACCAGAATATAAGCAATGGTGGCGGTGAAAATCTGGAAATCAAGAACCATAAGAATGGCGGGGATAAAAATAACAGAAACAAGACTGTCGATGCCAGGCTGTTTGATAAGATTTAGGGTGACAGAGGAGGCATCGGCAAAATTACGAACGGCCTGAACGGCGGCGTGGCGATCCTCTTTGGTTTCACAATGAATACCGGTTAAAAAAACATTGTGGATATCAAATGAAATGTTGGCAATTTCGTATTCTAATTTGGTGATTGATAAAAGACGGAGATAGTTGTCGGCAATACGGATAATAAATATCCAAAAAACGGCCAGGGAAATTTGGGCCAAATTTTGGTGCTGCTCTATGAGTTTGATAACTCCGGAAAACTGGTAGATAGTAACCAATGGGAGAATGGCTGAGATAAAGCGGATAACTAACCAGAAGAAAAATCGGGACTTATTGGTGACTAGTTTCAGAATAAAACCGAAAACTTGGCGTGATTTGCGGCTCATGTTGTTATATGTATCAAGTATCTAGTATTTAGTATCCAGTATCAAGAATTAGAAAAAATTTTTCGCAATGGTAAAATCGAAGTTATGGAAGAAAATATTTATGACACAGTAATTATCGGCTCGGGGCCGGCGGGAATGACAGCGGCGATTTACACGGTGAGGGCTCAACTCAAAACTTTGGTAATTGCCGGAAATCAGCCCGGGGGGCAGCTAACGGTAACAACCGTGGTAGAGAATTTCCCTGGTTTTGTTGATGGAATTGGCGGGGTAAAACTGATGATGGACATGATGGCTCAGGCAAAAAAACTAGGGGCAGAAGTACGACAAGGAATAGTAAAGTCGGTGGAAAAAAAGGCGGATGGCTCTTTTGAAGTTGAGCTGGTGAGCGGGGAAAAGATCGAAACAAGGGCGGTGATTGTGGCAACCGGAGCAGGGGCGAAGTGGCTGGGCCTATTGAGAGAAAAGGAGTTAATTGGAAGAGGGGTGAGCGGGTGCGCGGTCTGCGACGGAATTTTTTATAAGGGCAAGGTGGTGGCGATGATTGGCGGAGGGAATGCGGCCTGCGAAGAGACTTCATTTCTGGCAAAAATCGCCAGTAAGGTTTATATAATTCACAGGCGGGACAAATTTAGAGCTAGCCCATCGGTACAGAAGAAAATAATTGATAATCCAAAAGTTGAAAAAATATGGAACAGTGAAGTGGTCGAGATTGGGGGTGAGACGAAGGTAGAGAGTATCAAGATTAAAGATAATGTGACGGGTGAAGAAAGGGTTTTACCGGTTGATGGAATATTTGTGGCTATCGGCCGGGTGCCGGCGACCGAATTTTTGAAAGGAGTGGTGGAATTGGGAGAAGATGGGCATGTGGTGGTGGGGAAAAACACGCAGTATTCACGGATGACCAGTCTAGAGGGGATATTTGCCGCCGGCGACTGTTCGGATACTATATATCGGCAGGCAATTGTGGCGGCCGGGGATGGGGGCAGAGCGGCAATGGACGCGGAAAGGTGGCTGAATTCAAGATAAAACTTGGTTTTTTATTTTTTCTACGAATTTGGCTTTGGAGAAATTTTGGGCCCGGGAGATACAGTCTTGGGATGATATTTTGAGTTTGTCTAACTTTTTGATAGCGGAAATACAAGACTTCGGAGTTAAATCATCAAACAGAACACCGGTTTTGCCATCAATGACGGTTTCGGCGGTACCACCACTGTTGTGACCGATTACGGGACAACCATAAGACATAGCTTCAACGGGAACAATGCCAAAATCTTCGTTGTCGGAACAAAAAATAAAAGCTTTGGCACCGGACAACAGTTCACTTTTTTGCGCCTGGGTAACTTCACCTAAAAATTCGATAGTCGGGCCAGCAATGTCTTTTAGTTCACTTTCATAACCGGCAAAATCACGGCCAAAAATTTTGAGAGGAAGGTGGAGTGCGTTGCAGGCTTGAATGGCGATGTCGTAGCGTTTGGCGCGAGCCAATCTTCCTCCTGTAAGATAAAAACGCTTGTTTAAATCCCTCTCGGCTTCGCCGCTTCTCCCTTTGACAAGGGAGACTTTCAAAACGGGTAAGTCGACAGGGGGATTAATTATTATTGAGTCCTTACGATAGAATTTTTGGATACGGGCGGTGGTGGTGGCGGAGTTGGCAATAAATTGGTCAACATTTTGGGCATATTTGAAATCTAAAAGACGGAAAAAGTGAAGAAGGATCTGGAGAGGTAAATTTAAAAGCGGATATTTTGACACGTCGCGGGCAGTGGCCAATCCATAAAGATAGCGGGGCGGGGTGTGACAATAACAGATTAGTTCGGCGGATTTTTTATTTAAAGAATTGGGGAAAAAAGCGCCGGTGGCAGAAGTAATGATTAAGTCAAAAGTCGAAAAGTCAAAAAGTCTAAAAGCCAGAGGGGAAAGAAAACGGAGAGGGCTGAGAAGTTTTGAAGCAAAGGGAAGGTATTGAAAAAAACTTTGGTGAATACGATGTGACCATTTTTTTTCCAGGCGGGCACGGTGAGGGCCAAAACTGGAGGGGCAGTAAAGGGACGTGTAAATGGGAGCACCGGGAAAAATGTCGGACAGTGTTTCAAAAACTGATTCGGCCCCGCCGTATTCTTTGAGATAATCATGAACAAGAGCGATTCTCATGACTGATTATAACTTAGAGCGGAAAACATAACGTTATAATAAGAGGCAATGAAACACACGGTCGTTTTTTCCATCCATGATACTGCCGGAATAATATTTGACTTGGTGGAACAAATAACGCCAACCTTGCAGGAAATATTTAGCCGGGCAGTAGTTAGCATTACCCCAAAGACGGAAGAAACTCAGGAGAGGCGGGTGGAAAAAATGGGAAGAGACGGGTTTTTTGAGCTGTGTAAAAATGAACCGGGAACAATGGTGGGAGATCATTATATGAAGGCGGTCAGGACGGCCCTGGAGAGGAGTGAGGAAGATGAGGTGATTCATGTTTGCACCCCGGACAGATTGGCGTTGGCGATAGTGAAGCATAAAAATGAATTTTTGAAAGACATGGAAGAGGAGAGGAAAGAGGAGAGGCCGATACTTTACGAAAGATCGGATTTTGCCTGGTCGACGCACCCAATAAATTATCGGGCAATTGAATCAATGGCAGCCAATTTGGGAAAGATACTTTTTGGAAAAGAACTGGATTTTTTCTGGTGTGATTTGGCAGTAAGAGCAGGATTGTTGAAAACGGCGGCAGAAAAGGTGAAGTCTTCTGATTTTACGGTATTAGCGGAGCTTATTTTGCCACTAAAAGACGAATTGATAGTAAAGAAGGTTGATTGGTTGGAATGGGAAGACCCGTTTATTTTTGCGAAAGAACCGGAGGGTTTTAAAAAAGAAAGAGAGGCGTCAGAGGAAGAAAATCGAAAAAGATTGGGGTATGTGGTGGCAACGATAGAGTGGCTGTTGGCGGCACAAAAAGATTCTGGCGTGTAAAGATTGCCACGCTTCGCTCGCAATGACGTGGTGATGGTTAAAAAAGGCTGGCCTGGTTGGAGTCAATTATAATTTTTTTGGAAGATTTTTTGGGTTTGAGACCGAGCTTTTTGGTGGCACGGGTGATGAGAGAACGAAAATTATATTCTTGGAATAAGGGGAGAAGGTCTTCAAATTTTTTTTCAGTCCAACGGGCGGATTTGAGGGTAAATTTTAGAGGAATATTGGTAACTAATGTGGCGAGTTTTTGGGATAAATAGGCATTTTCTTTGTCCTTTTCCAGCTTTTCCCTGATAGATGGTTTGATTTCGCCTAGATGCTCATAAATATTGTCTAAAGTTTGGTATTTTTCTAAAAGATCGACGGCAACGACAGGGCCAATGCCGGCAACACCGGGATAATTGTCGGACATATCCCCCATCAGGGCCTTGAGATCGATAACCTGATTGGGATTGACACCTAATTTTTCTTTGACGTCTTTTGGTTCGTAAATTTTTGTTTCGGAAAGGCCGCGGATTGGAACAAACAAATTAACCCGCGGACCAACCAGTTGCATTAGATCTTTGTCACCGGTGATGATGGTAATTTTTAGTTTAGATTTTTTTTTGAGAGATTTAATGGCAAGAGTAGCAATCAAGTCGTCGGCCTCAAAACCACCCATGGCGTAGTGGGAAATGCCAGCTTTTTTGAGAGTACTCGGCAACTGCGGAAGTTGGGAAATTAATTCCCTATCGGCGGGTTTACGCTTGGCCCGATAGCCAATAAATTCCTGATTGCGGAAATTGGGACCCGGGGAGTCGAGACAAACCATCAGATAATTTGGTTTTAAAATTTCAATTGAGGACAAAATCATGGAGTAAAAACCATAGATGGCATTTACTGGCTGGCCGTTGGTAGTAAGGGGTGGGATAGAGTGATAGGCACGGTGAGCAATAGCATGGCCATCGACAATAACAAGATGAGACATGGAGAAATTATACAATGCTTTGGGCGGGCAGTAAGTTGCGCGACGGACAATACTTTATTTGCTAAGCAAAGTTTCCTTTAGATAAAACAGGTGCTGATAGGGTAAAATTTGGTGATGAGTCAGCACGCGATTCCACAACAGATATCATCCTACGAATTTAAATTGGTAGGAGAAATGACACTGAAACAGTTTGCCAAGGCGGCCGCCGGAGTAATTTTGGCACTATTGATAAACAGCACCAAGCTGATATTTTTTGTGAAATGGCCACTGATCGCGATAACAGCAGGAGGAGGATTGGCACTGGCCTTTGTTCCCTACCAGGACAGGCCTCTGGAAACATGGATTGGGGCTTTTTTAAAATCAATATATGCGCCAACGATTTTTCTTTATAAAAAAAGGGCTAATCAGAATTGGCTTGATATTGACATGGTAAAAGCCAAAGAGGAAGAACGGGAAGCGGCCGAAGCCAGTCAAGCGCCTTTGGCGATGAAAAGCCAGGATAAGGTGAGGGAGTTTATCCAATCACTGCCTTCGGTTAAAAAGGAAACGATAGACCAGGGCAATCAAGGACAGGAGCTTGGGGCGGTGGCGGACAAGGTGGCGATGGGAAAGACAATGGAGGCTTCGAAAGTAGCGTCGGTTGGGCAGGGTAGTGGCGAGACAGCAATCAGTGAAGCATCCGAAAGAGAGGGCTGGAAAGAGGCGGCGGCCAAACTTGATTTGAAAACAGAAAAACTCAAGGCTACCGGCCAGGCGGTTTTTGGAGCAATACCAATGCCCGACATCCCGGAGCTACCTAATTTAATCGTGGGGATGGTAACGGACAAGGAAGGAAAAATAGTGGAGGGAGCAATCGTGGAGATATTGGATTCGCAGGGAAATCCGGCGAGAGTACTAAAAACAAATCCGTTGGGACAGTTTAAATCGTCAACACAGTTAACCAGCGGCAAATATTTGATAACAACCGAAAAGGACAATTATGATTTTGACAGGATTTCACTTGATTTAACGGGACAATTAGTTCAGCCAATAAAAATATTGGCTAAATAAAGTTTTGAAACTAAGGTATTATTAAAATAATATGCCGGTCGACCCATTAAAGATTGCGATTAAAGGAACAACTCAAGATCATCTGCCGATTGAGGATGTGATTGATGGGATTGTTCTTTTGAAGGACGGTTCGTGTGCCATGGTGATGCAACTGTCCTCGGTTAATTTTGATCTTTTGTCAGAAAGGGAGCAGTCGGCCCTGGTGTTTGCCTATGGGGGGATTTTAAATTCATTGAATTTTCCGATTCAAATCGTAATCCAGACATCCACAAAAGATGTGACCTCGTATCTCAATAACCTAAAGGAGGCGGAGGGGAAACAGGTCAACACACTACTTCGGGAGCGAATTAAACAGTATCGGAAGTTTATAGAAGAGACAGTAAGAAAGAATGATGTGTTGTCAAAATCATTTTATGCGGTGGTTCCCTTTTCGATAATAGAGCTTGGGATTAAGTCAGCCTCGAAACAGATGGTGGGTAGCTTGCCTTTCATGAAACAACAAAGCGGTAGCTCCGGATTGCCGTTTACCAAAGAATATATTTTGGAAAAAGCAAAAGCGAGCCTGGAACCAAAGAGAGACCATTTGATAAGACTGTTCTCGCGGTTGGGACTGGAAATAAAAGTGTTGAATACAAAAGAATTAATCGAATTGTATTATAGGCTTTACAATGAAGAAACGGCCGCAAACCAAAAGATTCAGACGCTGAGTTACGGTACGCCGGTGGTTAATGCAAAAATATGATCAATTTTTTTAAAAAACCAGAAAAGAAGACTGAGGTGGCTCCGATTGCACCAACCGCCACGGAGAAGCAACAACCCGGACAGAGGCAGTTTGTGGACGGATTGGTGTCGACGAAGGATATTATTGCGCCTGGATCGTTGGAAGTTGATTTTGAACATATAAGGATTGATGGTAAATACTACAGGACATTGTTTATTACCGGATACCCGAGATTTGTTGGAATTAACTGGCTGTCGCCTTTGATTAATTTCGACGCGTCTCTGAATGTGTCGATGTTTATTTACCCAACCGATGGAAAAGAGATTTTGGATGACTTAAGGCGAAAAATTGCGGAAATGGAGGCAGAAATTAACACAGATATCCAAAGAGGCCGGGTCGTAGACCCGTCCACACAGGCCAAGCTTGAGGATGCCCTAAATCTTCAGGCCGATCTGGTGAAGGGAGAAGAGAGATTTTTTCAGTTTGGACTATATGTGACAATCTCAGCTACCTCAAAGGAAGAAATTAACAGGATTAATAAAAATCTTGAGGCGGCATTGGGAGCGCTGATGATAATCAGCAAAAAAGCTACTTTGCAAATGGAAGAGGGTTTTATGAGCACACTTCCCCTTTGTTCTGACAAGCTGAATATTACCCGAAACATGGATACAACTTCTCTGGCAACAACTTTTCCGTTTGTCTCGTCTGATCTGTCTGACGACAAGGGAATAATGTATGGGATTAATGAGCATAACGGATCGTTGGTGATTTTTGACCGGTTTTCGATGCAAAACTATAATTCGGTGGTTTTTGCCTCAGCCGGAGCAGGAAAATCATATTTGATTAAACTTGAGGCGATCCGGTCACTGATGTTGGGGACAGAGATTATCGTAATCGATCCGGAAAATGAATATAGGGATTTATGCGAAGCAGTGGGAGGGCAATATATTGCCTTTGGCTACGGAGAGGAATCCAAAATAAATCCTTTTGACCTGTCATTGGTGGTGGAAGAAGGAGAAAACGCGCTCAATTCTAAGATTTTGGCGCTTCATAAACTTTTTAAAATAATGATCGGGGCTATGGATCCGATCGAGGAGTCGATTTTGGATAGGGCGGCAATGGATGCCTACAAAATGAAGGGAATCACGCCTGACATTGAAACCCAAACAAGGGAACCGCCACTGGTGGAAGATTTGTATAAATCGCTTATCGGGATGGAGGACAAGCAGGCTCAAAACCTGGCGGCAAGATTTGAAAAATACATCAAGGGATCTTTTGCGGGAATATTTAACCAAAAAACGACGGTTAATTTGACCAATAAGTTTGTGGTTTTCGGAATAAGAAATTTGGAAGATGCTCTCCGGCCGGTAGCAATGCACATTATTCTTGACTATATCTGGACGATAGTAAAAAAGACGCTAAAAAGAAGGATATTGATAGTGGATGAGGCGTGGTATCTCATGCAGTATGAGGATTCGGCGGCATTTTTGAGAGGAATTGTAAAGCGAGGGAGAAAATATTACATCGGAGTAACAACAATTACACAGGACGTTGACGATTTTCTGGCCACTCCTTACGGAAAAGAAATTGTAACTAATAGTGCCATTCAGATTCTTTTAAAACAGCACAGTGCGGCGATTGATCAGGTGGGCGATGTTTTTTATTTGTCGGAGGGGGAAAAACAGTTGCTGTTGACGGCCGATAAGGGCGAGGGAATATTTTTTGCCGGAAAAAATCATGTAGCGATCAGAGTAATAGCATCTGAGGATGAGCACCGGCTGATTACGTCAAACCCAGAAGAGATTCTGAAGATGAAAAACCAGGGGAAAAGTTTTGGACAAAGCCCGATACCTGAGCCAACGGTCGAGCCACCGGTGGCGCTGATTCCTACGACAGAAGCAAAGAAACCAGTAGAGGAAATAAAAAAACCTGAGATGGAAAGCAAGCCTCAGCAGGAAACTGCTGCCTTGGACAAAACTAAACTAGCACCGCAAATAGTAGCCATACCGAAAGAGAAGACTCCTGCGGAGGGAAAACCGGCAATGGGGACCATTTATCAGACGGTGGTGGAAACAAACAAACCAGATGAGCAGGAAGAAATACTGAAAAAGAGACTGGCCGAAATGGCGGAACAGGAAAAAAATGAAATTAGCGAACACCGGAAAAAAATTGCCGAAGAAGAAAGGCAGAAAGCCGAGGCAGAAGCTAAAAGGATGGCAGAAACATCGTCTAGCTTGCCGAAATATCAGGACTTGTTTAAGTCATACACCCCGGCAAAAACGGCGGGGCAAACTAGCCCACCACCAATAAAGACTGGGCCGCTTATAAAAAGTGAAACGGTTGGTAATAAACCATTGGTTTTGGAACCAAAAAGGCCTATTTTTTTAAACCAGGAAGAACCAAAGATTCCCCAACCGCCACAACTTTCAAAAAAAACAAAACCGGTTTTTGAGGAGCCGAAGGAAGAGGTTAAGGCCGCCACCGATGACGGGAAAACAAAAATGGATTATGATAAGTTGTTTAGCAACTGATCCGGCTGAAATTGCTATAATCTTTGGTGATGGAGAGAAGAAAATTCGGACAGACGACGGCCAGATTCAGAACAATAAGCGACGTAATTGACGGGCTTCGACTGATTTTGGGGAGCAAAGACAGGAACCTTGAGGGTGATCCGGAGTTAATAAGAGCGATAGAAGCGGTCGGAATTAAAATTAACGCTGAAAAGCCCGGGCCGATTGAGGATATTGTAGAGAGGCTAGAACACCTGATGGCAACAGTCGAGGAGGAGGTTTTAAGTCGGCGAATTGAAGAAGCCTTTTCAACTGCCGAACAAGATCTCCGCAACGCAAGGATGCCAGCGGCGGAAATGAGAGCGCTACTAGAGGAATATGACAGACACCTTCAGGCGGGTTTGACACCTGACGAAGCAGCAAGGAGGGTTGAAAGGGAGAGTGGTAGAAAAATTACGGCACTTTTACAACGACGATACGAAATTCACCAGGAAAATGTAGCCAGTGGGGCGAAAGAAGGTCTGATTGAAAAAATCGTGACTGATGGGAGACTGGAATTGGAGATAGAGTTGGAGGCGGCCGGAGTGGATAAAGATGCGGCGGAAGGAATTGCTGAGAAGATAGTTAAAAAAACTGTTTTAAATAAGGTACTTTCTGATGACATTCCTAAAATTGCAGAACAAGCGTTAGGTGTGGTGCCCCAAGGAGACATAAGAGACTATTCCAGAGAGATTGTGGTACAAAAATTTAAGGATATTACCGCCAAAATAGAAGTTGGTCCAAGAATCGAGAAAATAACAATAGATTTGGTAGATCAAATAATACAAGTCAAACCCAACGTAACTGCGGAGGAAGAGAAGGGGCTAAGAGAGGCGGTTGGAAAAGAGGTTACGGAACAGGTCATGGGTGGTAACAGATTGGGGGAAGTTTCGGTGGATGCGGCAGAAACAGATAGAGGCGGCGTAAAGGGAACGCCAAAATTGTCTGAACTAATTATTGATAATCTTGATTTACCGCCATCAAAGGTTGGCCTTGTCGAAAAAGCGGTCAGTGTCGCCAGTGTAGCGGCAATGGAGGAAGTGAATTATGGCCGCGCGGCAGAGTCTGTGGTTGAAGCGTTGGCTCAAATACCGGCGGTGCGGGACACGGTGAAAGCAAGAGCGGCTGAAATCACAAAAGTGGTGAAGGAAGAAATTCAAAAATCAGTAGCTGACGGTAATTTTGAAACAGTGGCGGGTAAGGTTGCGGAGAAAATCGATCCTGATTCCAGGTCTGGAGTAGCAATCGGGATGGCGGTAGAGGAGGAGGTGGCGAGGGAATTGCAAAGATGGAGTCCTGGAAAAGTTGAGGCGATAACTAGAGTGTTTGTTGAAATGGGGCCAAAGGCAGAGGCAAAGATGACAGAGATAGAGGCAGCAGTGGTAGAAGAAAATGCTGCGAGAAAAGCAGATCCCCGGACGGTATTTTCGCGGATACAAAAAAGGGTTGGCGCTATATTGGAGATCCCCGAAAGCGATGCTCCGATAGTATCGGCGATGGCGAGGGCGGAGGAAAGAAGCAGACAGTGGGATAAGGCTAAGGCGGATCAGGTCGCCGACAGGCTAGTGACGGTATTGAAAACAGACAAGACTATTGCGGCCAAATTATCTCCAAGAGAAGAATCATTTAAATCGATGATAAGGCCGAAAATGGAGGCGGCTGTTATTGAAGGTCTGCCCCTTGAAGAGAGTACAACCAAAAAACCACTAGCCAGAAACCTTACTGATAGAGTGGTAGTCCTGCTTGGGATACCTGCGGAAAAAATACCGATGGTTAGGATGGCAGTAAAGAAGGCCGGAAAGGAAGTTGATTGGCTGATAATGTCTGACAGAGAAAATATAAAAATAATCAGACAGGAAGAGATCAGAAATCAAATAGAACTAGGAATAGTTCGAGCAAATAGGGGTGTTGTGCTGACGACTAACCAAATGAATGCCGTACACGAGTTTTCCGGATTTGTGGCTCGATTTCGGGGAGCAGAATCCGGCATAGAGCCTTATAAGGATGAGGCGGTAGCTTTTGCAGAAGGACGGGATTTACGCCCGGGGGTAATTAATAACGCGTGGGGTGATTTAGCCAATATTACAAAAATCGTCCGGATGTCACCGAGTCAATTTAAAAAATTCAGTGATCAATATTATCGGTTGAAGGATGGACTTGGAGGGCTAAAAGTGCCTTTTGAGTCTCCGGCGATAAGATCGCTTGACGGGGTAATGAGGTTTATAAAAGATAACCCTAAAGTCCAACATCTGTTGAACTTTGCCCAAAAATTTACCGGACTCTCAAACTCGATTGGCAGTTTTACCAACGGATTGGTTAAAAAGATTGGTTTGGAAAAGGCCGGAATATCGGTGATCGAAAAGATTGGCGGGCAGGCAATGGGAGAGTTTGTCCGACAATCACTGGTGGTGATAGGACAAAACGGAATGAGACAGGGATTGACGATGATCCTGAGGGGGATTATCGGCGGAGGGGTGAAAGCGGGATCGGTGGTTGGGGGCGGGACGGCCGGAGCACTGGCGGGGGCAGTGGCGGCTTTTCAGGCAGTGCCACTGGTGGGGCAAATAATTTTGATAGGCGCCCTAGCGGTGGTGGGAATTAAAAAAGTTATAAAGCCGATTCTTGATAGATTTTTTAAACCAATTGCGGGAATAATTGGTAATTTGGGATTGAATTTGGGGATTAAAAAGTTTTTTCAAGACAAATTTGGAAAAGGTTTTGGGTGGCTATTGGGAGCCGGAGCGACACTGGGGGTGATGATAGCAGCCGTTCCTATGGCCTTTGCCGGGTGGTGGGCGGCAACAATGGCTCTAATGTTTAGTAAGGTGATTGTGGCGGTCTTTATTGGCATAATTACATTTTCTCTTATCACCTCGATTAATGTGTCGGCTCAGGTAACCAGGGGGCCGCCTTCGGGAGTAGAAGTGTATGATTATGGTAACGAGCCTTGGGAGATATTTGTTCCGAATTTACCGTTGCCCACAAGAGATCCCAGTATTGTTATTCCCGAAAGTTGCCCGGGGATATGGCCGACAGATTCCGGAGTGGTAACCCAGGGACCACTGGGACAGTGGTCTCACCGAGGAACGCAGGCAATTGATATAAGTATTATATCCGGATCCCCAATCTATGCGACACATGACGGATTGGCTTTTCCGGGGGGCG
Source organism: Candidatus Shapirobacteria bacterium (assembly GCA_041659325.1). Classification (NCBI taxonomy): domain Bacteria; phylum Candidatus Shapironibacteriota; species Candidatus Shapirobacteria bacterium. Next base: position 150,320 of record JBAZYN010000002.1, read on the forward strand.
GAAAAGGAAGTGGTTATGGATTTTATGTTGACGTGATGGGGGTATGTAATGGGGTCTCAATTATAACCAGATATGCGCATATGCCCCGTTTAATATTTACGGAGCAAAAATTAGTTAAACAAGGAGAAATAATCGGTTACGTTGATAACACGGGCAACTCGACAGGCCCCCATCTTCACTATGAGCTGACCGGCGGACAAATTAACGACTGGCTTCCGAAACCAGTACCTCTGAAATGCAGTCATTATTATGAATGTTTGGTTTCTATCCCCTAACCTATGAATAAAAAGATGCAAAATATTTTCTTAATTGTTGTGACAACGATATTGGTTTTGGGAATGATTAGAATTGCGTTTTTCAGGGAGAAGTCTACAATAACCAAACAACCAGAAACCGGCAAAATATCGCTTGGGACAACGGAACCAATAAACGACCCGAGCACCGCGCGTCCAAAGTCGGTCTCCTGGGGAGTGACAAAACTTGATTTAGAGAAAAAGATGGCGGTTTACAAAATCAGCAGCCAACAGGTTGATGATGCCATGATCGAAAAAACAGCAAGGTCTTTTGGGTTTGAGGGGAAAGCAGAGGTAGACCAGGAAAGTTTTTTGGTTTACAACAATACGGAAAATAACACCACTCTGGATATCAATAAAACAAGCCGAACCATTAAATATTCAAAAAATTTATTGGTGTATCCGATGATTAAAGTAGTCCGGACTATACCGGTTGAAGAGATCGGAGAAAGATTAAAGGATTTGGTAACAAAGCGTTTTGACCTTAAACCAGAAATAAAGGTGACGGTTGAAAGAACTGAGTACGAAACATTGGCGGGGCCGAGATTTGTGGCTTCTTCAAGAGAAAAGGCTGATATTGTAAAAATTAATGGCAACTACCAAGTTGGCGGGTATCCCGTGTATTCTTTTGCGGGATTTCCGATCATTGCTAGATTTTCTACTGATGGAAACTTGCTCAATCTTTCGGTTGATTTGGCTTTTGATGAAACTAGCAAACAGGATTCGTTAACGGTCAAAACGGAAGAAGAACTAAAGAGGATTCCTCCCGAAAACTACAAAATAGTTGATATTGACGGAGAAAAAGATTACGATATGTCTTCATATGAGGAGGCAATTGGGGGAGTTAACATTACGGGAGGCTATCTTGGATATATCCTTACACCTGAGAGTGATTATTTGTTGCCCTATGTTTTTTTTAAGGGAAACAGCAAGCTGTTGTCGGGTCCGGTCGTGGTTACGATGGCGGTTCCGGCACTAAAAGAGGAAGGGCTTTATAAATGAAACTAAAAGACCTGGTTGGAGATTATCTTTTGATTACGATTCTTGCTGTAATTGCTTTGTTAATGCTGCTAACCCGGATAATATATACAGCCGGCAATAAAAGGCAAAACGACAGTCGCGAACTTTTGAAAACTACCGTTCCCTCGTTGGCACCGACACCAACTAGCAGCAATATCGATTTTGAAAAAAGTTATCCTTTGTGGAAATTGCTGCCCTATACCGGAGATGGTTTTGTGGTGGAAAAATATACAGAACCTTTGGTATTAAAAGTATCCCTTGAAAAAGGTGAAAAAAGTGCCGGTATCGAAAAAGTAGAGAAATGGTTGGAAGAAAACGAGATAAGTCCGGAAACGCATGTAATTGTGTGGGAATAATCGCGACAATCCCCTAGTCCTGAAGACGGACAGGCATAATGATGTGAGTCAGGTGCGGCTCGGACTGGTCATGAAAAAATCCCGGGGTCAAAGATTCATTAAGTTCGATGGTTATCCCCGAGCCTTTGGTGTTGGTTAAAAAATCAGAGACGAATTTGAAATTGAAAGCAATTTCCAAAGGATCCCCTTCAATTTTGGCCTCAACTGAGGCTTTGTTTTGACCAATTTGAGGAGCGTTGGCAGTTAATTCAAGAAGATTGTTTTTAACGGAAAAACGAACCACATTGGCAGACTCTCGGGCAAAAACCGAAGCGATTTTTATGGCCTGAAGTAATTCTTCGCGGTCGAGAGAAATTTTGGTGGCATAGGAGTCGGGGATGATTCTTTTGTAGTCGGGGTAGTCCCCTTCAATGAGCCGGGAAACTATCTCTAGATCGTCCAGGACAAAGACTACCTGGTGTTCGTCTGATGTTAAGCCAATGCGGATAGTTTTAGTGTTTTTAGCCAGTCTAGTGACTTCGATAAGACTTTTGGCGGGGATGAGAAAAGTAAGGTTGTCAACGCCCGGTTTTAGTTTAATCGGATTGACAATTTTTATTTCTTTTAGGGAAAGGCGAAAACCGTCGGTGGCAACTAATTTCAGACTTTCGGGGGTAAATTGACAGAGAATTGAAGTTAGGACCGGCCTGGTGTCGTCGATGGCGGCAGAATAAGCAATTTGGGAAATAGCCTGAGAGAGAACGGTCAAATCCAACTCGAAAGAAGTATCGGGATTAATACCAGGGATTTCGGGATAGTCGGCGGACAGAGTGGTGGCAAAACTGGATTCGGCCTTTGACGAAATTAAAGTGAGTAAATTATTTGGATTCAAATCTAAGTCTATTTTTCCGGTAGGTAAATATGAAACAAATTCAGTAATCTCTTTGGCGGGAACGGTGATACTCCCCTCTTGGTCGATCTTGGCGCCAATCCAGTAATTAATGCCTAATTCAAGATTGGTGGCGGAAAGCCGGAGACGGCCTTTGTCGGTAAACAAAAGGATATTGCCAAGAATAGGAAGTTGGGTTTTTGAAGAAACAAAGCGAGAAACGTGCCCCAAAGCGGTGTTTAGATTTTCTTGCAAAAGGGAGATTTTCATGCCTTATATTAACAGGAAAAGGAAGACTTAAGGAGGTGAAGTTTGAAGCGGTAAATAAAATACAAAGATTAGTTTACAAAATAGTAGTAGTTATTAGTAGAGAGGGTGGGTAAGTGAAGAAACAGTCTGAGGCAAGCTAGGAAAAAGGTTTATAAGTTTGAAATTTACGGACGATGTTGATAAAAACGGGGGTGGCGTCTTATAAGGGCGGTTTAGGTTTGGGTAAACTTCGGGGGAAAAGGGGAAGAAAAGTTGTGGATAATAATGTGGATAAGTGGGGGCAAAATGTGGAAAACCAGAGACGGACTAAAAAGCGGACTTGATTTGGTTGATAACCGAACGGGTTTGTGGATTAGTGGATAAGTCGGTGTGGATTTTGTCCCGGGCATGCATAATACTGGTGTGATCCCGACCACCTAAAAGCCGGCCAACTTCTTCGAGAGGCAGGTTGATTTCGGTGATTAAAAGGAAAGCGGTTAAGTGGCGGGCAGTGACCAGGTCTTTTTTGCGACTGGAACCACAAAGGTCGCCGGTTTTTATGCCGAAATGTTTGGCACAAACAGAGATAATATGCCGGGGAGTGATGTCATTTCTGGTGAGGGAGGAGGAGTTGTGGGATTGAGGTGAAAAATAATTTTGAACAAATTCAAGATCGATTTCGTCTATTTTTTGGGAGATAGATTGAATAATGATTTCCTGAAGCTTACCTTCGATATCTCTAATGTTTGAGGTGATGCTGTCGGCCATAAAATTAACGGCATCGGAATCGATTTTTATCCCCTTTTCTTCAGCTTTTTGTTTGATGATGGCGGCACGCATTTCGAAATCGGGCAGTTGGATGTCGACGGTCAGACCGCCCATAAAACGGGAGACAAGTCGGTCTTCGATTTTGTCAATGTCGGCGGGTTTACGGTCGGAGGTTAATACGACTTGTTTTCCGGCCATATGGAGGGCGTTGAAAGTGTGAAAAAATTCTTCCTGGATATATTCTTTTCCGGCCAAAAACTGAATGTCGTCGACCAGAATACAATCAAGGTTTCGATATTTGTCTTTGAACTTGTTCATGTCTTTGGACTTGAGGGCGCTTATTAGCTCATTGCCAAAAGTTTCGGCGGGAAAATATTTGACTTTTAAGTCGGGGTCTTTTTTTAAGAGCTCGTGGCCTATAGCCTGCATTAAATGAGTCTTGCCTACCCCGACTCCACCCCAAATAAAAAACGGATTGTAGGCCAGACCCGGATTTTTTATGATCCCCTGGGCGGCGGCGTAGGCAAAATTATTGCTGTTGCCGACAACCAGATTTTCAAAGGTATATTTCGGATGAAGATTGGAGAGAGGGGAACGGTTTTTTTGAGAACCGTAGTTGAACAAGGGAGAGTTGGCGAGGACGTCGCTATTTAAAATTGGTTCCTGAAGAATAAAATCAAGAGAGTTTTTGGTTTTTGTTTGATTATCCAGGGCGCTTTTGAAGAGATCGTAGTATCTTTTTTTGTTGATATCAACAAGATAGGTGTTGGGGCAAGCGATGGTAGCCTGATTTTCTTTTAGGGCAATGAGCTGAGTTTTGGCAACAAAGGTTTGGTAGACGGCCGGAGCCAGGACGACCTTTAGTTCTTCTCTTGCATTTTTCCAAATTCGCTCAATTTCGTGAAGAGGCGGCATTAATTTTTTGATAGTTAAAAAATAACGACATCATCGATAAAATATAAACATTACACCAGGGGGATGGTTGACTTATCCACATGATGATAAAGGAGTTTTCCACAATTAACAATGTGTCAAATCAACTTCAAATTTAATTATTGTAATCAGTAATCTGTAATCAGTAATTGGTAATTGATGGTCGGTAATTGGTGATAAATATGTTAAGATAGGATTTATGATAGAAGGAAAACAAAAAGTAAAAAGCACAAAAAGAAAACAGGGGTTTTTAAGAAAGATGTCGACTCAGGACGGCAGAAATGTAATTAAAAGAAGAAGATCAGCGGGAAGAAAGAGATTGGCAAAATAGAGTAAAATAGTTTGTGCTCCAAAAAAAAGATAGGTTGACTAAAAAAAAGGATTTTCAGGACGTCAGGTTGAGAGGACGGATGATTCAGTCCCCTTTGTTTGGGTTGAATTACTTAAACTCAGAGAATGGAAATAAATTTGGTTTTATTATCTCCAAAAAGATTTCCAAGAGGGCGGTTGACAGAAACAGGATAAAAAGGCTATTGGCAGAAGGGGTACGGATGAATATGGATAAAATAAAGGTGGGAGTTTGGGGGGTTTTTTTGGCGAAAAAGACCTTGCTTGGAAAAAAATTTGAGGAAGTGGAGGGGGAGGTAAGAAAAGTATTTGGTAATCTGTAACCAGTAATTAGTAACTGGTAACCTACCTGTCGGCAGGCAGGTCTGTAATTGGTAATCGGTAATATATTAGAAATGAAGAAATTAATCCTAATAATATTGAGGTTTTATAAGAGATATATTTCACGTGGGTATATCTGCCGGATGATACCTAGCTGCTCTGAATATACATATGAAGCGGTAGAAAAATATGGGGTGGTTAAGGGATTGTGGTTGGGGGGGAAGAGGGTGGTGAGATGTAATCCCCGGGGAAAGGGCGGAATCGATCTGTTAAAATAGGAGCATTATGAATATTTTTGCAGCACCGTTTGTTAACGCACTTTTTGGGTTTTATTACCTATTTGGAAATTTGGGTTGGTCGGTGGTGGTGGTAACAATTTTGATCAGATTGCTTTTGCTGCCCCTGGTTTTGCCCAGTTTAAAGTCGGCAAACAAAATGAGGGATTTGCAGCCAAAACTAAATAGACTTAAGGAGAAATACGGGAGTGACAAGAAGGGATTGGCAACGGCGCAAATGGATTTGTATAAGCAGGAAGGGATAAATCCCCTATCAGGGTGTTTGCCGCAGATTTTGCAAATCGCAGTTTTGCTGATATTTTTTTCGGCTTTTAATATGGTTACTTCGTATTCGGCCGGAAAAGGCAGTATGGAGCAGATTAATAACCATTTGTTGCAGCAATTTAAAATTGACGATAGCTTTAAATTCAATATAGATTTTTTTGGATCGAGCTTGATTAAAACTCCCTCAGAATTGTTTAAAGATGGAATAGGAGTGGGTTTAATATTGCCCTTTGTGCTTTTAATCGGATCGGGATTATTGCAGTTTTTGAGCGCCAAAATGATGATGCCGGCGGCAGAAACCGACAAGGAGGTAATTGAAAAAACGAAGGATAAAGAAGATGATATGATGTCGGCCATGAGAACACAGTCGACTTATATGATGCCCCTGATGACAGTGTTTATAGGTTGGGGTTTTTCTTTGGGAATTTTGTTATATTGGTTTGTAAATTCGGCGGTAATGCTTGTACAACAAATGGTGTCCAACAGAGTGAATAAAGCGTGATAAAATAGCGACTATGGATAACAAAGAGCGAAACGAAACAATTTTGCAGCTTACCTGTGAATTACTTGGCAAGATGAACCTGGAGGTAGAGAATGCCTTTGTAGAAGATATTGAGGATGAAGAAGGTCAGGTACTAGTGGGAGTAACGGTGGCAAATCCGGCAAGTTTAATCGGTTTTAGGGGAAGAAATTTGGCGGCGGTTCAGACAGTGTTGTCTTTGATGGTAAAAAGTAAATTGGGCGAGTGGCTGAGAGTACTTTTGGATGTAAATAATTACAGAGAGGAGCAAAAAACCAGATTGGAATCGATGGTGAAAAACTTGGCGGAAAAAGTTTTGGAGACAGGCCGGAGTGTGGCACTGGCTAATATGAGTTCATATGAAAGAAGAATTTGCCATATGTCGTGTTCAACTATCGAGGGAGTGGTGTCGGAATCCGAGGGCGAGGGCGAAGATAGACATGTGGTGATTAAAAAGGCGTAAAGCGATAATAGGTTGATGGGCATGGTAGTATAGGGCGTGAAGAGGTTTTTGCTTTGGGGTGAGAGGTTGTTTTTGTTTCTTTTTATCCTTTTTATTCCAACCCAACTGGGGAAACATTTTTGGCCGGAATGGAGCTATGTGTGGGGAATAAGGGTCGATTATTTTTCGCCGGTTTTATATTTTTTGGATCTGTTGTGGGTGAGCTGGTTTGGGTTTTATGTTTGGAGTGGGAAAAAAATAGAGACCAAAATTACATTTAAATTTTTTATATTTTTGATGTTTGTGGCCGTTAATATTTTGATAGCAAAAAACCAGATGGTGGCGGTTTATAAGTGGTTTAGGTTGGGACAGTTGGTATTGACCTGGGTAGTTTTTCGAAAGGATAGAAAAAGGGTGGAGGAATTTTTGACCAAAGCTATCCCCTGGTGGGTAATTCTGGAAAGTTTACTGGGGTTAGGGCAGGTTTTGATCGGATCGAGTGTAAATGGCTGGGCATATTTTTTGGGAGAAAGGAGATTTGCCTATACAACTTTGGGGGTAGCGCAGATTTCGGTTTTGGGACAGGGATTGGTTCGGGCCTATGGGACTTTTTCACACCCGAATAGTTTGGCGGGATTTTTGTTGGTTAGTCTGATTATCTGGTTTGGCAAAAAGAAGGAGATAAACAGGACTTTTTGGTGGGCGATTACCTGGATGGCGGTAGTGGGGATAGTAGTGTCGGGAAGTAGACTGGTGTGGATTCTAACTATGTTGGTAATAATGGCGGTGACTTATTTGCAGTCACGGGATAAAAAGAAGGTGGTGGGGGTGGGGATAACGCTGATCGGGATTTTTGTTTTATTGGTAGCGGTGGTGAGTGTGAATTATCGAAGTAGTGATTTTTTGGGTGGTTGGGATAAAGAGGGTCTGAGCAAAAGAATCAGCTTGAACATGTCGGCAATGAGAATGGTGCGGATCAATCCGCTATTTGGGGTGGGGTTGGGGAATTTTATTGTAAGGCTACCGGAGATGCAAAAAAGTGAAAGCTATTTTTGGTTGCAACCGGTTCATAACATAGGACTTCTGGTACTAAGTGAAATTGGGTTTTTTGGATTAATATGGGTGTTTTTGTTTTTATCGGGATTGAACCGGGGCAGAGTGGCTTTAACCCAGAAAATGATTTGGGTGGCAATATTGGTGACGGGGATGTTTGATCACTATTGGCTAACGCTACCCCAAAATTCCTGGTTTTTGGTGGTGGTGATGGCTATTTTGTAAAGTAGAATAGATTATGATGAAGAAGCCGATTGTAAATACGGTAGTCCAGGTGTTGGGGAAGGTAGTAATGATTGGAGTAAGCCTGTTGACAACGGGTTTGTTGACTAGGGGTTTGGGAGTGGAAGGGTATGGAAATTATATTTTGATCACCTCGGTATTTGTTTTAATTGACTCTTTGGCTGATTTTGGAACCAGGATTATCGGGATTAAGGAGGCGGCGGGCGCTGAGAGCGAGAATGAGAAAAGACGAATATGGGTTCAGATTATGTGGCTACGACTTTTATTGACAGGATCGGCGTTTGTGGCAGGACTGGGGTTGGTGTTTTTTTGGCGGGGTTTTTCGGGTATCAGACTTGAAGCGGGGGTGGCACTTCTTATGATTTGGTTTACTTCGGTGGCCGGAAGTATAGAGGTCGTGTGGCAGACTCGGATGCAGATGTGGGTGAAAGTGTTGGCGGAAACAATATTTCCGGTAATGTTTTTGGGACTGCTGTATTCTGTTTCCGGGCCATTGAACCTGTTTTTGGTGTTTGGATGTGTGTTGGTGTCAAGAGCTATCAGTCTGGCTTTGGGGTTAAAGGCGGTGTTTTTTGTAATCGACCGAAAGCAGATAAAACCGATAGATTTTGGGTTTGTTAAAAAAATGTTTATTTTGGCCTGGCCGATGGGGTTGTATCTTCTGATTTTTTCGTCGTATGACCGGGCAGTGGACTCAATGATGATCGAGAGGATGGTGGGGGTAAGAGAAGTAGCCTGGTACGGACTTTCGTACAAAATATACTCTACTCTATTGCAACCGGCATACTTTTTTGTCGGAAGTATATTTCCTTTGTTGTCGGGGAAAAGTGTAGCGGGTGGCAAAAAAAGATTAGTGGGAGTTTCTTTGGGGCTATTGGTTTTGGGAGCGGGAGTGGTGATAACGAGTGTGTATTTTTTGGCGCCGTGGATTGTTGCGGTACTAGCGGGTTCTGAGTATGGTGAATCGGCGGTGATTTTGAGGTATTTGCTAGGGGCGGTGTTTTTTTCATACCTTGGTCATTTGGCCGGGTTTACACTAATATCCAGGGGTAAACAGAAAACCATGCTAGTTTTTGGGGTGATAGTTTTGGTGTTTAATGTGGTGGCCAACCTGGTGGCGATACCGCGTTTTGGAGTTTACGGAGCGGCGGGAGTGACGGTAATGACTGAAGCTTTGGGGAGTATTTTGATGATAGGGACATTGGTAATTAGTAATCGGTAATCTGTAATCTGTAATGTGTGGCGGCCGGAAAGGCCGCCTTTTTGATATAGAGTCGTGGCGAGAAGCTTGCAGCAAGGTAATGACGGGGTGTTTTTGATGTACTAATTGGTTTGTCGTAATAACGATATTTTCTCTTTAATCCCTACAATATATTTTTGTTGGGACGAAATTTTTGGGATGAAATTCAAAATCTACCCCTATCCCCTCCTTTGAAGAAAGGAGGGGAACAAGAAGATGACGTTATTACGTTTTTTTCACGTTCTTACGTATTCCAAACCTAAGCATCTATGATGTAATGACAAATAAACTTGTTAATAACCGCATATATACCGAAATATTACCGCAACACGCTTTTTGGGAACTAATGTGGAGAAAATTGATTTAGAATATTAACTATGAATTCGTCGGGGCCAGTGGCAATAGTTTATGGAATAGAAAAATTTGGAGCGAAGTTTTTGGTAAAGGAATTGCTGCTTAAAGATATATATGTGGTAGGAGTGGGAGAATATGTGTCGGGGATAGAGGAAAATGATAATTTTAGGTGGGTGGCGGGGAGAGGGGATTATGAGGGGAAGGTGAATTATGTTTTTGATTTTGAGGGAGATAAAAATATTTTTGATTTAGTTTTGAAGAACTCGGCTAAATTAACAGAGATATGCATTAACGACCAAAAAAAAGCGGAAAGAATAAAAAACGACTTGATTGGGGCGAATATTAACTGGAGGCTAATAGATGCACGGGGGGTGTATGGCCCGGGGATGGCAGATGATGGGGGAGGGAGGACCGGAATTAATTTTTTAGTTGAGGCGGTGTCGGGGGCGGTGAAGAATGAAAATTTGGTTTTGCCGGCTTTGGGAACAAAGTTCAGGTTGTTGAATATTGTGGATTTGACCGAAGTGGTTTTGAGGGCAAGCTTTTTATCGGGAACCGAGAAGGAGGAATATGTGATATTTGGCAATGAGAGTGACTCGGGGGAAGTAGCAAAGGTGTTGATTGATGAGGCAAAGATGACTAAGTTTAAGGTGGTCCAGAAGGATTATAAGTTTGAGACTCCAGGTAAGTATGAGATAGAAGAGAACTGGAGAAAATTACGATGGCATCCCGGGGTGGAATTTAGAGAGGGAGTGGTGGAAACTTTGCAGTATTTTTTTTCGGTAATTGATGAAGAAAGCAGGAAAAAAATGAAAGAGGGGTCGAAAGCCAATAAGTCCAAAAGTCTGAAAGTCCAAAAGTCTGAAAGTCAGAAAATAAAAAAGGAGAAGAATTTATCGAGGTTTGAGGTGATGGTGGAGGAGGAAAAAACCAATTACGAATTACCAATTACCCACCCCGGCGGGCAGGCGAATTACGAATTAGAAAAAGATAAAAAAGAGACGGTAAGAAAGAATGAGGTGAGTAGGGAGGCAGAAGAAAGGAAAGCAGAAAAATACAAAAAGGAAATAGAGGAAGAATTTAAAAGGGCAAAAGAGAAAGAAGAGGAAAAAAAGGCGAAGGAGGAGATAATTTATAGTGAAGAGATTAAATCTTTGGCAAAACAATATACCCAAACCACACCACTGGAGAGAGATGAAGTGATAGAAGAGGACGAGGAAAGGATAGAGATAAAAAACGAGCTAAAAGACGGGCCTGCCCGCCTCGGTGGGTTAATCGGCAGGCAGGTTGAAAGTAGTAAAACGAGAGAAAAAAAAGGCGGGACAGGAATAATAAACTTTAAAAAGATCGGATTTTTGGTGATGATTATTTTGGGGTTGGGGATGTTTTCGATTCCGGTCGGGTGGGGGATAAAGGTGGTGGCCGGGATTAAAAATATCTCTAAAATCAGGGAATATATTGAGGAAGAAAAATACGCTGAGGCTGACAAAAAAGCAGAGACGACGATTGCCGGTTTGAAAAAAATCGACAACCAGATCGATGATTGGGGGCTAAATAGGATGAAGACTTTTAGGAATTTACAGACTGGGCTAAAGGTAGAGGAGGGAGTGTTGGTGATTGAGAAAAAGGCGATTCCGATAGCGGAAGCAATGGAAAAAGTTAGCGGGGCGATTTTTGATGATAAAGAGATTTCCTGGGAAAGTGAACTTGAAGTTCTAAATAAAGGCATGGTGGAGGTTGATACTGAGATTGGGTTGCTGCAGGCTAGGCTTAATGGTGACTGGAACTGGTTGCCAGCCCGATTCCGACCGGAAGTGCAGAAGGGGATTAAAAGCTTAAACATGGCCAGATCGGTAATAGGAACTTCAAGGAAGGGACTGAATATCTTGAAAGAGTTTTTGGGAAGTGACGGAAAAAGGAGAGAATACCTGGTACTGTTTCAAAACGAAAATGAGCTTCGGGCAGGCGGAGGGTTTATCGGGTCGTGGGGGATGCTGAGTTTTGAGGGGGGAAAACTGCTTAACCTGGATATAAGGGACGTTTATGAGGCAGACGGACAGTTGAAAGGCCATGTTGAACCGCCGGCGGAAATTAAACAGTACCTGGGGGAGGCGGGGTGGTTTTTGAGAGATTCTAACTGGAAGGTGGATTTTGTGGATGCCAATAAGGATATTGAGTGGTTTTTGGAGAAGGAGACGGGAAGAAAGGTGGATGGGGTGATAGGGATTAATTTGGCGGTGGCCAAGGCGATACTGGATGTTACCGGGCCGATCTACGTGGTTGATTTTGGTGAAAAAATAGGTAAAGACAACCTATATGAACAAGCTCAATTTTATGCAGAAAATAAGTTTTTCCCCGGCTCTAAACAGAAGGCTAGCTTTTTGGGGGGACTGGGAAGACAGTTGTTTGAAGAAATCAGGAATTTGGATTCGAAAAAGATGCTGGAGCTATATCTCCAAATATTAGAGCAGTTTGATAAAAACGAAATCCAACTGGTAATGCATGAAAAGCAGGCGGCGAAAATTGCGGCAGATTTGGGGTGGGACGGGGCGATATACCAGGGAAAGTGCCTGACTGACCGGTGTTATGCCGATTATTTGTATTTGTCAGAATCTAACTTTGGAGTGAACAAGGCCAATTATTATATATACAGAGGGATTGAGCAGACGGTTGATATTACCCAAATGGCCATCAGCAGGGTGCTGAAAATTAACTACGAGAACACGGCGAAAAATAAAAGTTGGCCGGGTGGGGATTATAAAAATTATTTGAGGGTTTATATACCACAAGATACGAATCTGGCGGAGGTGAGTATTTCGGATTCGGCACAACCAGGAAAGAAATCGGTGGTGGGGGCAGGGGAGATGAAGATATCACAAATTTATAATAAAAAAGAAATAGGATTTTTAGTGCCGGTACCGGTGGGGCAGAAAAGAACTGTAGAGATTAGATACGTAAGTAAAATTGATTTGGGGATAAAGGATAAATTCTCGTACCTTGGGTATATCCAGAAACAGTCTGGGTACGGTGATACGGGATTTGTGTCGTTGGTTTCTTTTCCTTTAGGATGGCAGCCGATACAAGTGCAGCCGGCGGCGAATATGGTTAATAATAAACTTTTGTTTAACACAAAATTGGATATGGATATAAAAATGGGGGTGGAACTGGGGAGATAAAATCAATCCCTCACGTCCGGCGGTGGCCGGATGTTTCTCCCTTTGACCCTCCGAAGGTGGGCAGGCAAGGGAGGCTTCTAAGCTTTAATCCCTCTCGGCTTTGCCGCTTCTCCCTTTGACAAGGGAGAGATTTAAAATGTTTTTAACTTGATTAATTCGGAATAGAATTTGATCGTTAGTAAAGCGAATAGTGTTTATTCCTATCTGTTTTAGAAATTTATCTCTGGATTGATCGTAACCTATTTTTTTATCATGGGAATTACCATCAATTTCAATGGCCAAATTTAATTCTGAACAATAGAAGTCAATAACAAATCGATTAATGGGTTTTTGTCTTAAAAAAGTAAAACCGGTTTTTTTATTTCTTAGTAATTCTCTCCAAATTTTTTCTTCGGCTTCTGTTGGATTGTTTCTGTTTTTTCTTGACAAACCCCTTAACTCTTTTAAGTAATTAATACTTCCATGTAGTGGGTTTAACGCTTCGATTACAACTTTTTTCATACTTTATTATAAAGTCTCCCTTGTCAAAGGGAGATTTAGAGGGATTGAGAGATATAATCTGGTATGAGGAATTTTATAAGAAAAAAAGAAGATTTTGTGTGTGAGCGGTGCGGGGAGAAGGTCACGGGGGATGGGTATACGGATCATTGCCCGAAATGTTTGTGGGGGAAGCATGTGGATGAGGTACTGCCCGGAGACAGAGCCAGTAAGTGCGGCGGCGGGATGGAACCTACGGAAACAAGTTACGAAAAAGGGAAATTCCGGATAAATTATAGATGCCAGAAGTGTGGGCATGAATTTTGGGTGAGAGCCGCCGACGCCGGAGGTTATGGCGGCCGAGGGAAGGGCAAGGACGATAATAGAGAGAAACTTTTAGACTTGATAAGAAACGTTTAGTCTATGAGCGGAGAGAGGGATACTGTGATAAAGGAGTGAAGAAACCTGGGCGGCGCTAATGATATAATCGAAGCTATGGTTAAGGAAAAATCTTTGGTTGATAAAATAAAAAAACTGATAGGGGTGGGTGAAGGGAAAAAAGCCGACGGGCAGCAAAAAAAGGATGACAAGAAGAGTGGGAAAAATTTGGAAGATTTGGGAATTTCTAAGGAGGTATTGGATAAGTTGCCGCCGGGAGTAAGAATAAAGCGAATTGAAATCGGGCCAAAACAGATTTTGAGATGGATGTTATATTTGGTTTTGGCTTTTTGGCTGTTTTCGGCGATATTTCAGATTTTGAATCCGGAAGAGATTGTAAAAGCTCCCCTGTCGGAGGCGGTGGCGGCAATAAAAAAGGGTGAGGCGGAGGAAATAACGGTGGTAGATAATGAAATTTTGGTAAAACTTAAACAGACTGATTCGGAAATAAAAGACGGGGCAATCAGCAGGGTGTTGGTGGTATCGAAGGAACCCGGTGCTTCGGCGGTGGAAATGTTGCAAAGGGAGGGAGTAGATATTTCACAGGTCAAAATACAAATAGAAAACCAAAAAGGGTGGAAGCTTTTGGGGGAAATATTTGGATTACTTTTGACGGTGGGTTTACCGCTGATTTTGATTTTTTGGCTTTTTTCTAGACAAGCCGGGGGAGGAGCGGGCGGGGTTTTTGGATTTGGAAAGTCAACCGCCAAACTTTTTATAAAAGGAAAACAAAATTTGACGTTTAAAGATGTGGCAGGGGTGGAAGAAGCAAAAAAAGATTTGGAAGAAGTGGTGGATTTTCTTAAACATCCGGAGAAATATTTGAAAATGGGAGCCAGAGCACCAAAAGGAGTTTTGCTAGTAGGGCCATCAGGAGTCGGGAAGACGCTTTTGGCCAAGGCGGTGGCGGGTGAAGCGAACGTACCATTTTACTCAATGGCGGGCTCGGAATTTATGGAGATGTTGGTTGGGGTGGGAGCATCCAGGGTGCGCGATTTGTTTGGGACGGCGAAAAAAGCCGGTAAGGCGATTATTTTTATTGATGAAATTGATGCGATTGGCCGGGCCAGAGGAGGCTTGGAGGGGGGACACGGAGAGAGAGAGCAGACCTTGAACCAAATTTTGGTAGAGATGGATGGATTTGAGGCAAATACGGCCGTGGTGGTTTTGGCGGCTACAAATCGAGGAGATCTGTTGGACCCGGCACTATTGAGGCCGGGAAGATTTGACAGAAGAGTAATATTGGAAATGCCGGATATTGAGGCAAGAAAAGAAATTATAAAAATACACGCAAGAAAAAAGCCCTTTGTTGATGAAATAGATTGGGATAGGGTGGCAAGAAGGACGGTTGGTTTTAGTGGAGCGGATTTGGAAAATATGTTAAATGAATCAGCAATTAAGGCGGCCAGAGAAAACAAAGAAAAAATTGACATGGGAGATATTGAAGAAGCGGCATTGAAGGTAAAATTGGGGTCAGAAAAAAGAAGGGCACAGACCGATGAAGATAAAAAAATGACGGCTTATCATGAGGCCGGACATGCAATTGTTAACTATGTGGAGGAGCTGGACCCGGTTCACAGGATTTCGATAGTCTCACGAGGGATGGCGTTGGGATTTACCCTGATTCCGCCAAAGAAGGATATAGTTCACGAAACAAAATCGAGATTAGTAAAATTAATGGCAATGGCAATGGGGGGGCGGGCAGCAGAAGAGCTGACTTTTGGAGATATTACCACCGGGGCATCTTCAGACATCTCTCATGCGACCAATATTGCCAGGAATATGGTGATTGAATGGGGAATGTCGGATTTGGGGCCGGTGAGCCTTGGCCCACTGGTGGATGCAAATGATTATGGGAAAATGTGGATGGAACCATCCAAAATTTCGGACGGGATGCAGACAAAGGTGGATGAGGAGATTAATAAACTGATAACTACGGCCTATGAGAGGGCAAAAAAGATTTTGAGTGGTAAGAAAGAGAAGCTTGAGTCACTCGCTAAAGTATTGGTGGAAAAAGAGAGTTTAAACCAGGATGAATTTGAGGATTTTATGAAGAGATAGAAGTTTTTCTTGGCTTGTAGTGGTAGAGAAAAAGAGGACCATAAATGGGCCCACGGGGATCAATTTTGACCGGTTTAAGTTTAGGAAAATTGAAAGCAGCACTAACCAGACGAGTGCCGGTTTTTATTTCCTTGATTAGCTTGGGATACAATTTATCGTTGGTTTCCTGGAGGAGATAGGTAGTGATAATATTGGCCTTTGATAGGTCAATTTCAAAAAAGCTTTTTTGGATAATATGGGCTCGATGGGAGAGACCAAAAATAAAAATACAAAGACGGGAATACCAGACACGAAAAGGATCAATTTCAATGCCATAGGCCTTGGCACCACGCAAAGCGGCGGCAATAACCAAGCGACCGTCACCGGAGCCTAAGTCGTAAAATATTTCTCCGGGTTGAATTTTGGCCAAATCCATAATATGGTCAACGACCAGGGGTTCCAGAGGAACAAAGGGAGCACCATCGGGCGTGGTTCGATCACGTTGTTGTGATTTTTTGATTAGGGCTAACAAAGCAATTAAAAAAAGACCAACAAAAACATCAAACATAATTAAAGATAGCATTTCAGGCGGAGGTTAGGTGGTCGATTCTTCAAGATTGATTATTCGCTGAAGAATGGCGAGAGAGCCGAGGTAAACCGGCTCAGCGCCGTCGAGGCGGAGATGATGGTTGCCAAGATTTTTGGCCTTTGAATAGGGAGTGTCCGAGGCGTAGTTGATTATACCGACATCAAAGGGAGCATTGTTGAGATCGATTATGGTGTTTTTGGGCGTTTGCTGATCGTAGGTGGCTTCGGTGATGGCATTTAAATATGGGCCTGATTCCATCTCGATAACAGTTAAATTGTTTTCGGAATATTTTTGGAGGAGAGCTTCGTTTTCCAAGAAGGTTCCCAGGACGGAGACGGATTTTTGATTGGTAAGAATGGAGCCCTGGTTGTTGGTAAAGGGAAAGAAAGAATTAAAACAGTTTTTGAACATATAAGAATTTTGGGTATGCTCATCAAAAACCATGCGGGGGATTTGAATGTCGCCAACTTCGCTGTTTAGGACAGCGGCTTTGCCGAGGATATAGACTCCGTTTATACGATTGACATTTTCCAGAATTTCGCTCAAAACGTGGTAAGCGGCAAAACCTAGGGGGTAATCAATGTTGAAGATAATGGCCGGGGAATCGGCTAGTTTTGAGGGTTTGGTGATTTTCAGGCGATTGTCGAGATGGGGTGATTTGAGGAGATTTTTTACTGGAAAGATTTGGGTATTGATGTCGAGAAAATGGGAGCTTTTTATGGTGATGACGCCAAGTTTTTCCTGATATTTTAGATAATCTTTGTTGAATTCAGGCAGGGAGAGATAGAATTTTGAGGCAAAGTACAAAAAGTCATTTGGGTCGATAAAGTACTGGTGGTTTTTTATTTGATCCCAATATTTGTAGAGTTCGGGGAGGTCCTTCTTTAGAGAGTCTAGGATGAGATTTTTGTTTTTTAGGACAAAGCCTGTAAAGAGATTTATGATGCTATGGGTGTTGCTAGAGATGAAATAAATTTTTTGCCGGGATATGTGAAATTTCGGAGAAACGGTGGTAGCAACGTTTTTCCACCATTTTTGGGTGGTTTTGGCATAGTCAACCCAGGACCCGGCCAGAAGCTGGATGCGAAGGTTGAGGATATTTTTGTAAATTCTTTTGAGGCGGATAGGCCATTTTGGGCCTAAGGCCTTGACGAAACTTTGCCAGTCTGAAGTAGAGATATTGATGTTTTCCAAAAGATGGTTGTTTTTTAGATCTTTTTTTAAAGAGAGATAAGTTTTGTATTTGGAGTGAAGGATGGTGTGGAGCTTGTTCCATTCGGTTTGGTAGGCGATAAGAAGATTAGTAAGATCATCAACGTCGGAGATGGAGGCGGCAAAGGAGGCAAAAATGCGACTGTTGGGGTTGAAATGAGTGGTGCGGCGGCGGCCGGGGGTGTAAATTTTTTGCCAGGAATCAACGTTGGGGAAGCCGGCGTTTTTGAAAACCCCCGGGGTTTGGCCGACTATAACTTTTCGAGAACGGTCTATTTCTTCCGGCAGGCGGAAGACTGAGTAGACAAAAGCGGCGGTATCAAAAATTTGGGGGTCTTCGCCGTTTGGGTGAAGTATGGGCCTCATTTTTAGCTGAGAGTTGGATAGAGAGTTGATGGTGATTTCGAGAGTGCCTTTGAGGGCGGAACGGTAAGAGCGGACATGGAGGTCGATGGCGTCGATGCCCGGAGTGATGGAAACGGGATTGTTCATAGTGTCTATATTATACAGAAACAAAATAGGGGATAGAAATTGAATAGTGTTATAATTTTGGCATGATAGAAAAGATCCCTGATTTATACAGAGAAAAAGCCTTTTGGGGGACAGATATTGGTGATCAGCAGAGAATGCAGCAGATAGATGGGGTGGCACAAAGGATTAATAATGCTTTAAATCTACAAGGGGGGGTAGTGGCGAGGAGGAGGGATGCAGAGCTGATAAGCGTGGTAAATGGTTTGGCGGCGCCAGGGGAGTGGAGGTGTGATACAGCCCAAGGATTAGTTGAGGCAAGCAGAGATCCCCAGCGAACAGTAAACAGGGATCTGGCGGAGAGGCGTTTGGATATTTTGGCGGATGCGGCATATATTGCCATAAAATATGGAGATAATGATGGATTGAGGACGGCGTTGGAAGAAGGCTCGGTTGAGAAAATTGAGGATCAGCTGCCGAGACCATTGAAGGGAATTGGAGAAAGGGTGAGAAATTTAGAAATTCATAATTTAGATATCAGGGCAATACTGGATAAATTGGATAGTCGAGGAAGAGGTTTGAAGGCGGCGGGTGAGGTCGGAAAAAAACAATTGGCTTTAAATTTGGGAGAGGCGATTGTGAAGTTATCGAATTTGGAAGACTTGGACGTAAGGAGTGATGAAGAAATGATGAGGGTGTCGGCTTATTTGGGGGCAGAAGCAGAGGCGATGGGGGGGGGTGTGGTAGGAGGTAATATTGCAGATCAGGTGGCGGAAGGGGTGGGGAGGGCGATGGGAGATAGGGTGAGAGGCGGAGAGCCTATGGTTGTTCCAAGAGATGAGGCTGAAGAAGATTATTTTAGAGACTTGGCAGCTTATCAAAAAGCACAGGGTGAATTGCAAGAGGCAGTAAGAGAAGTGTCTTTAAGAGAGCTTTTAGATTCATTTTTGGGAATTTCAGCTCCTAGAGAAAGGGGTCCGCAGATGTGGGAATATAAACCTCCTGAATGGATAAAGCCCATTTCGGTTGAGGACTGGAGAAAGCTTTTGGGGATTACGGAAAAGTTTTTCGTGGCAGTTTATAACAAGAGAAATGATTCTGAATATGGTACTTCTGTAGAAATGGTTGGTAAGAAGATCTTGAGTATGCAGGGATTGCCAGAGAAGACATTGAAGTATTTATTTGAACACAGGGCATTGAAGTTGAATCTGGTATGCGGAGAAATTATGAGAGATCTAATGGTGCCCATGGAAACTTCTCCGGTTGAAGTTCCCAAACAAAACCGCGACGGCAGTTATTATTATGCAACTGAAACAAGCCGGGTTTATGTATTTTCGTCGGAACCCAACGGAGATTATTCGAGGAGTGTTCAGAGGCTTGTTGATGATGAGGTTGCTTACAAAAAGGGTATGGCGGCTAACTTGTTTGGCAATAGCGCTTTTGGTTTTAGAAGTCTCGAATCAGCAGAGTTGGCAGTGGCAACAGCAATGAATATTATGGAAATGGGCGGGGTTTTTTCACTGGCAGATACGAAACGGATATTGGGCTGGGAGTCTGATGCTGTACGGGTAATACAGAGGCCGGAAACGAAATTTCATGCAAAATTAGGAAAAGAGTTGTGGGGGGGTCCGTGGGGAGAATATCTAATGGCAGTGGCGGGTGGAAACAGAGCAGCTATGCAAAGCGAAGCGGAGAGGTTAGGTATTATTCCAAGACTTCTTGCAGGATCCTTTTTTGATCAAAAGGTGAAGACAGAAGGAGGTGTTATGGTGAAGATGGGAGAGGCCCTATATCAAAGAAGAAGGGTGGTTTTGAATGACGTGGATAAAGATATATATTTTGACTGGAGAAAAGATCAAATCAAGGCGGCGGGGGGGATGTTTTTATATATGACAGGAAAAGCACCACTTGAATTTAGGACTATTAATGAAGTTGATAATGTGACAACGAAATGGAGGGAGGAGTTATTTAACGATACAAGAGCGTTACGTGAGAATGGAACGTCCGTTGTTACAACTGAATTAGTAGCAATGGCGATAGGCGGGTCCACTGGAGTTTGGCCTTTTGAAGGACCTTTTTTAAGGATGACTCAGCCCGGACCTGATTTAACAAACGACTATTTGTTGGGTGGTTCAGAGATTACTCGTTTGGTAGCTGGGACAAATATTCTAGAGAGAGAAAGGCTGAGACGCTTTTTTGGGATTGATAAATCAAGAATGGGGATATTAAATCGGAGAGTAGCCGGGTATAGAATGGCAAATGAGGCCGGGCAATCTGGAATAAAGAAGGGGGTGGCCAGGTGGTTAGGTAGAAAGTAGATAGAGTTTTTTATTTTGCGACATTTCTGATTGCATCCGAAGCCGCCTGAGCGCTTCCTGGGCCGAGAGTTCCTTCAATTAATCCGCCGACAATTCCTCTTGAAGCACCGGTCTTAGGATCTGCAATACTAGTGGCAGCTTTATTACCTATAAAGGATTTTCCGAATCTTGCAATTGGGTTTTTGCTTAAGTTTGTGCTTTCACCAATAGCCACTCCCCACGGAGATGGTTTAATCATAAAAATATACTGAGGGATCATATCGGGGAGCTTGGAAAGAAGCATAAGGCTAGCAAGACCAACAGCGACGGGTAAAAGACCACCGGAGGGGATGGTGGCAAGATTTACCATGAATCCCACTAGTCCACCTGATTCTAAAAGTTGAGGCTTCCAGATACCGTATTCGTGTCTGGTATTGTCAATGATTATGTTGGCTAAAACTAAAAACAATAGGGAAATAGGGAAAACGGAAATGTTGGCGACTAGTTGGAGTAACCAGGTGGAAAATCCTGTTTTCACATTGGGAAAAGCACCTATGCCGATGACAAAAGGAGCGGTAATAATTTGGAAAAGAATGGTGACGTAACATTTGACTAAGCCGAAATAAAATTTGACTTGCCAGATCATGACGGCAATGACGATAACCAAAAGCATGAAAACAGCTCCGATGGTTCCTCCTGTTAAGGCTCCTGCCGGTCCGGCTAATCCACCAACTATGGCTCCGATTACGCCACCCAGGGCGGCCAGAGAGGCCTTGGGGGCCATGCGGAGCATGAGGTCGCCGACAGTGGCCAATCCCGCTTCGGAAAAAAGCTTGAAAGTCCAACCTTCCTTGAGACCCAGGGCTTTTAGAATACCGCCAAAAAAATTTTGGTCAATTAGATTGTCGTCTAGATTAGTTTTTCCTGTAGCCTGATAAAGAACAGCGAGACCGAAAGACTGGAGGAAGATTGAAAGGTCGATTATTAGGCCGGCAATGGCATAGGAGAAAGTAACCAGGATGAGAGTAATTATTACCTGGGGAATGGCGCTTTGAATGGTAATTACGGCTTGGGGGCTGATTTTGACCCGGAGCATGATCATAATGCCGATAATCACAAATAGGAATGAGGAAATTAAATAGACAACATTTCGGAAACCTCGCCAAAGTGGGAGAATGGGCTGAAGACCATTGAAACCGATACCGACTCCCTGAGCATAGGCCGGTTTTCCCAAGAGATTATTTTTGAGCTGAGCAATATATTGAATTCCGGATGCCTGGGGGATATAGAGGGAAGCAGTCATGCGGTTTATGGAACCGACCATGCCACCCGGGATATAACTGGTTTCCTCGCCTTTGAAAATGCCTTCCGGGATTTTATCGACCATACCTTCGATTACTCCGGTTGAAATACTGCCGAGGCTTTCCATGGTCCAACGTTCATTGTTGCCGCCGGCATCACGAGCATCCTGTTTTTTTTCGAGATAGGAGACTTCTTGGGCTTTGATTTTGGTAGTTAAAATGGAGCTGCCAATGAGAAGAAAGGCGATTATAAGGAATTTTAGGACGGGAGAAATTTTGGGGATTATCCGATGCTCGCGACGGTTTAGCCAATTAAGGGTGGCTTTGATGTTCATAAAATATTTTAGCATGAAATTATAAAGGTTGATCTGTATTTACTTTTTTCCAATCTTCAGGTTTCATGTAAAGATCGAAGAGGTTGCGGGCAGCGACGTCTTTCTGGCCAAAATCGCGGGTGATTTCCTCTTTACCGGTACTGGAATTAGGGGATTTATCCAATTCATATTTTTCCTGATCTTCGGCAGGAAGGCCGAGCTTGAGGTAACCAGTATCGGTTTTCAGATTGTCGACCAAGCTAGCGGGGAGAATGAGGGTGACCTCCTTTTCGCCGGAAAAAGTTTTTGCCTCATTTTCGACCACGCCGAAAAATTGGAGAATTTTTATCCAGAGGGTAAGGGGAGTGGGCTTGTCAACAGAAGGATCGCCGGGGCGATATTTGGTACAAACCCATTCACTGGGTTCGGTTTGAAAAGAGGCATGATCTTCCTGAGGATTAAAAATTCCAAGAGCGTATGAAACCTGAAGGCTTGAGAGAACAGAACCAAGGGGGATGGTCCGATCTTTTTTGGTTTCTTCGCCGGTTTCATCGTCTTTGATTAAAACTTGGGTGTTTATCGAACCACGGGGAACTATGGGCATCTGCCGGTAAAGGGTATCATAAGCGCTGTCGGAGAGGGGGGAGAAACTTTTTCCAAAGATTGATTGATAACCGCCGCCTTCGAATTGGTGAAGCATGATGGCAACGACGTCCCCAGGAAGAGGGATTTTTTTGAGGGTATAATTTACCGGCTTTTCGTAAGAGGTATTTATACCCCTTTTGTAATAATTCCAACCGACTTCACATACCGTGACGGGACGGCAGGAGGCATCTGAGGGTTTGGGAAAAAGGTTTTTGGGGCCGTCGGGGCAACTCCAGGCAAGTTGTTCGTCGGTGGAAATAACATCGTGGAGACCATCCAGGGAGCGGCAGGCATCTTCGATAAAGATTCCTTTGAGGTATAACTTATCGTCTTCGGTCATGTATCGGACAGTAGCATTGTCCCCCTGGTTGCCGTAGTTTAGAAATCTATCGTTGAGCTGTTCGGGGGTGGCGTTGAAATCCGGAGGCTGTTGTTTGGCGAGATGGATAGAGCTATTTCTAGGGCTTGGGTTAGTCTTCCTTTCATTTTTGATTTGTTCGATATCGTTTACTTCCTGTCTTTGATAGGTATTTCCGGCGCCGGAAACGCCGACACTGGCAACTTTGGGGTTAATAGTTTCACTGGCAGAAACTTTGTAGGTACATGTGGAAAAATTTATTTCGTTAGAATTTGAATAAAATTTAGATGCCTTATCTTCGGGGTGTCGGGGGTCGGCTTCGTTTGGGACGCCTCGGACGGCCTCTTTTAGGTCAATGGGGGGGGGATAACCCCAGGATGTATTGGGATTGTAGATGGTAGCATCGGGATCGATAGCACAGTTCTCGATGATGTCGTCGGGGCAATTGGCCTTGAGAGCATCGGTAACTTTGGGATTGGTGAGCCGCCAACTACCGGCATAGTTTCCGGGGGAGAAGGTAAAGAGGGTATAGGCAAGGATATCGCCTTGGCCCTGCCAGAAAGCAGTAATACCTTTACCGCAAAAGAATTTGATAAATTCGCAATCGTCGTAAATAACTCCGCCGTTGTCGACGCCAACTTCGGTAAAAATAAACTGTTTGCCGGCAAGAGGACCCGAGCTGTAATTTTTGGCGGTATCTTCCCGATAAGGGTGATAGGAGATGATGGAAAAGCTGGGGCCGAAAGCAGCACTGGTTTTGGGGAAATTGGCGTTTTGAGGGTCCAGGGCAGGAGAGATAATTGGCCCTCTGGTCAGACAGGATTGTAATTTGGTAATAAAGCTATGGGCTCGTTCAATGGCGGCATCAAGACTGATTATGCCGCTTAAAGTTTCTCTTTCGTAATCCTGTTCAAGTTCGTTGAAGGGTTCGATGTAGACGGTTTTGCCCGGAGCGTAAGAATTTATGACTCGGCACCAATCGTTGGCGGCTTGGGTTTGGCTGGCATCGTCGCTAAGCATTTTTTTGCCAATATTGGTCCAGTTGGCGTGGATGCGGATGACGACATTTGAGGCGGAAATATTTTCAAAGCGGGCCAAACCTTCGGGGGTTTCGGGGATGATGGTCATCCAGTTTTTGACGGCCGGATCGGCGACCCAATTGGCACTTGCTGGGTCATTGATAAGATTGATTCCAGGAGAGCCGGCGAAGGCAGGAGAGCTATTTAATAAGAAAAACAGAGTCAATAATCCGAAGAGACGTTTGAACACAAGTAATTATAACAATTGGGATTTAGCCGGGGATGAGGAACTTGGTGATGGCGACTCCGGTAAATTTTTCAATAAGACTGAGAATGAGCCAGGAACCAATGACACCAACCAGACCGAGGATGGCCATGGTAAGAGTGGAGGAAGCGGAGGCGATTTTTTTGGAATCGCCGCCGGAGAAAAGATAATTGTAGCCGCCGGAGATAAACATGTAGAAAAAAGCCAGACCGGCGAAGAAAACGATTACCTGGAGGACATTGTAGAAGAGACACTCTAGCCCTTGAATAGTGGCGACATCAGTGAAGTCTCCGCTACCAACACAGCGGGCGTCTTTGGTGGCCCATTCCTGAGTAGTTTGGGCGAGAATAGTGGAAGGATGGAATAAAAATAACATGAGAAACGCGATTAACATATGTGATTATAACATTTTGGTGGGGGGCAGGGAAAACAAAAACCTCCCCCGATTTTGTCGGGAGAGGTTTTGAATTTCAACTAAGAGCAAATTACCAGGCTTTGATTTCGAGGTTGAGGATATCGACACCAAAGATGACGTTGATTAGTCTCATGATGGCGAAAGCGGCAAAGACGATAGCCAGACCAATCAGACCATTGGTGATTTGGGCACGGGCAGCGGCGACTTTTTTCTCGTCACCCTCGGAAGTTACCCACTTGAGACCACCCATGATAAGAATAAAGAAGAAAACTAAAGCAACTACAAGCATGACCAGGCTGATGGCTCCGGAGACAATTCTGCCGACGGTGAGAGCCTGAAGATCGCCCCACTGAGATCCTTCTTGGGGGCCGACAGTAATTTTACCGTCGTCTGCAGCGTATAAGGGAGCGGCAATCACGGCATAGGTGATTTTGTTTTTTATTTTGGTGAACATATGTTTTTGTTCTATTTTTACATTAATTGATAATTTATTTAGAATATTGTATCAGTTTGCAAATTAAAATCAAAGAGTTGGTACGGGAAGAGATAAAGTTTGAAGAGAAGTGATGCCGAAAACAATACCAATAACTTTTAAGATGGCAAAAACCGAGAAGGAGGCAATTAACCCGACTAGGGCATAGGTGAGTTGTTTTTGGGCTTCTTCGATTTTTTTAGGGTCACCGCTTGAGTCAATGTAGTGGTAGGAACCCATTAAGAAATGCCAAATAAAATAGAGAACGGCGACAAGCATAAAAACAGAAAGTATCCCCCGGACAATGCGGTCGAAATAACCTATAGGGTCACTGACCTGAACTGAGCTGCCGCAGTCGGGATTTAGGAGCTTGTTGCAAATGACGGCATAGGCCGGTTTGACGAGTTGAAAATTTATCATATGATCTATAGATGAAGATCGTTTAGTAACGTGTCCAGATTGAAGATGTTTTCGAGTCCTAGAATTTTGCCCAGAAGAGAGCCGAGGCCGACGGCAAAAATAACGATAGCGATACCGAGAATGCCGTTGGTGATTTTGTGGCGAGCTTCTTCGAGTTTTTTCTCGTCGCCTTTGGAGGACATAAAGGCATAGCCGGCGAAGACGGTTTGGATAGTAAAATAAATTAAGGCAACAACGGAAAGCATGCCAAGAACAACGCTGACGGTATTTTCGAGATTAGTGGTGGCTTGGGTGCCATCCTTGGGTACTATTCCCGGGCCGACATAGGGATCGTAAGCGATGGCGAGAAGTCTAGTCATTAGGGCCATAGACGTTTGGAGTAAGAATGGGTATGCCGGTAATACGCTCAATAACACCGGCGAGGGTGAAGGCAGAGGCAATGATGATAATCCCCAGGATACTTTGCCAGATTTTTGCCCAGGCAGCTTCGGTTTTTTTGGAATCACCGCCGGCGGTGATATATTCGTAGCCGGCCAATATTACCTGGATGATAAAGAAAAGACCGCCGATGGTGCCGGCAAGTTTAAAGATGTTGCCAATTAAAAGAAAAATACCGCCTTCTTCAAAGTAAGGGTTGCCGTCTATGGGGGGCTTGATGGTGCCGATGATGGGGCTGCCACCGCCTCCGGGGTCAACGGCGGCTTGGACGATTGAGGGTTTAAAAAAGTGGATTAAGGATTTCAAGTCCGGTAATAACTTGTATGATTTGGATGATGGAATAGGCAAAAACGACTACTCCGAATCCGATAAACGAGCTAGTTATGGCTTGTTGCCCCTGGGCAGCTTTTTTTGGGTCACCATTACCTGCACCAATTATATAGGTAACACCGCCGAAAATCAAAAGGCCGAGGAGGACGGTTCCGGCGATAGTGATGGAGTTTTTCAGAATGATATTGACAATTACGCTAAAAGTCGGATAGCTTCCGCCGAGGGTATTGCCCCCACCAAGGGGGGTATCTTTTATGTCTACAGCAGCTAGCAAGCGATTCATGAACTAATTATACTGTTTGGTGATACTGACTGCAAGGATTATTGATATAATTTTTCTGTATTGAATGGGAAAAATGATGTTATAATACGCCACAATTTATCCCTTATATTAATTTATAATTTCCCCCTAAAACATGAGAAAATATATTTGTTTTGGTGTTTTTGCTCCGGTGTTGGCGCTGAGTTTGTTTTTGGCTTTCGGGTGTTTACCGATACAGGCGGCATCCGGTAACGGATATTTACTGGAGTCGGTGCAATTACAGGAAAACTCGGGATTTGGATTTTTGAATTTTGGGAAAACAATGGTTCGGATGGCTATAGATAAGGGAATCGAACCCAATTTGATTGTGATGCTGCTGTTGCTACCGTTGGTGGCGACATTGGTGTCGGTACTGCATTATGTGTTTGGACTTTCAGGGTATGGGATTTTTATGCCGACAATGATTGCAGTGACATTTTTGGCAACAGGGATTATAGGGGGACTATTGTTGTTTGCGATGATTTTGATGATATCAATTTTTGGAGGACTGGCTTTGCGGAAACTAAAACTTCACTTTTGGCCGGCGAGATCGATTAATTTATTGTTGATTTCGGTGGGGACCTTTGGGCTGATGCTGATTTCTTCTTCGGTACAGATAATCGATATCAGTAATATTTCGATATTTCCGGTACTATTTATGATAATGCTGTGTGAGGAATTTGTGCGGACACAATTGGTGAAGAGTAGAAATGAAGCCCAGAGATTAGCAGTTGGGACGTTGGTGCTGGCAATCATTGGGGCGGTGACGATGAACGTTCCGGAAGTGCAAAGATTGGTAATTTTGAACCCCGAATGGGTAATACTAATAGTACTGGTAGTAAATTTGGGGGTAGGAAACTACACCGGAATTAGACTGTCTGAGGTAAAAAGATTTAAAAAGGCGATCAGAAAGAAAAATGTTTAATTTGAAAGAGTACAAGCAGTTTTTGACAAAAAATGAGAGAAATAAGGTGTATTTGAGAAAGAATACGGCCGGGGCGAGAATGGTTGCCGATAGCAAGCTAAAAACAAAGAGGCTTCTAATGAAATCGGGGGTAGGGGTACCGAAGCTGATTGCCAGGTTTAGAAATCAAGAAGAACTGACGGCGTTTAAATGGGAAAAGCTAGAAGGTAATTTTGTGATTAAGCCGGTTTCCGGGTATGGAGGAGAGGGGATTCTGATAATCCGGAGAAGGGGTAAGTGGGCGGGAGATTGGCAAAAGATGAACGGAGAGATGGTTAATACTAAAGATATAAAACGACATTGCCAGGAGATTTTGGGAGGACGGTACAGCTTGTACGGGATGCCTGATTATGTGTTGGTCGAGGAGAGAGTAAAGATTCATCCATTATTTTTGTCAATTACCAGGTCGGGGACGCCGGATGTGAGGGTGATTGTTTACAATAGGGTACCAGTGATGGCGATGCTGCGGGTGCCGACTGATAAAAGCGGAGGGAAGGCAAATCTGCAACAAGGGGCGATAGGCCTCGGGATTGATTTGGCCACCGGGATTACAACATTCGGGATTGAGGGCAAGGGGGGGCAGATTGAAAAGATTTATGACTATGGGAAAAAACGGAAAAGAAAAGTTAACGGGATTAAGATCCCTTTTTGGAGAGAGATTTTGGAGACGGCGATAAAAGTACAAATGTCGATTGAGGGACTTGGATTTATAGGAGTGGATATCGTGCTTGATAAGGAAAAAGGGCCGATGATTTTGGAGGTAAATGCTAGACCGGGACTGTCAATTCAGTTGTGTAATAAGGCAGGGCTGAAATCGAGAATTGAAAAGATTGAAGGGATGGATGTCCGGAGTGTGGATCACGGAATAACTTTGGCAAAGTATTTGTTTGGAGAGAGTTTTTTTGAAAAAGTAGAAGAAAAGGAGAAAGCAAAAACGGTAGGACCTTTGGAAATGATTAAAATTAAGTTGGGGAAGGGCAAAAAGCTAGTAAAAGAAGTCAGAGCGAAGATTGATACAGGAGCATTCAGAAGCTCGATTGACAGAAGTTTGGCGGAAAGTTTGGGATTATTGTCTGACGAAAGGGTGTTGTATTATCGGCATTATCGATCATCTTTGGGAAAGCATAAAGACAGGCCGGTGATTGGGTTGACTTTTTGGCTTAAAGGGAAAAAGGTGGTAACGGCGGTGAATGTAGCCGACAGACATAAATTGAGAACGAAATTTCTGTTGGGGAGAAAAGATCTGGAGGGTTTTTTGGTTTCGGCAAAAAAACAAAATGAAAAACAATAACTCAAATAAACGAAATAATTTTCAATATAATTTTTTTCGCTGTGAATGTGTTGCCACGTTCAACGCTCTAAAAATTACATTTTCAAATTATTTTTAATATATGAAAAATAAAAAAATAGCAATATTTTTTGGAGGAAAGATCACCCATCACCTGAGGCTGCTGAGGATGGCGGCGAGGAAACTCCGGGTACAGCTGGATCTGGTTTCTTATAATAGGGTTTGTTTTGAAGCGGGTAAGGGGGTATATATAAGAGGAGATAAGGCCAGGATGAACGAAACCTGGGAAGTTTCGGAATATGACGTGTTGTTTTTCAGAACGACGGGGAAACACTGGGAAGAAGTAAGTTTAATTTTGGATGCTGTGAAAGGGAAGGACATAACGGTGGTTGACCCTTTGGTAAAAAATGGGAGGCCGTCTGATGCCTGTAAGGCTTATCAAATGCTGGAGTTGGCTAAGGCAGGCATAGGGGTGCCAAAAACAATATACGGAAGTTTGTGGTATCTGTATGAGATGATGAAAAATAAGACACAGTTTTCTGATCAGCATTTTTTTTCCTCCGGTGAATGTGGTGCCACGTTCAATGTTGTAAAAAAAACACTGATGACGAAAGCTGATTTGGATCAGAAAAATTTATTGGCTTCGGACTTTGCGTTGGATTTTAATTTTCCGATAATTTTGAAGGGGAGCGGGGGGGATAGGGGGAGCCGGGTGTTTAAAATTGATAACCTGGAAGAGATGGAAAAGATGGTGCG
This sequence comes from Candidatus Shapirobacteria bacterium, assembly GCA_041659325.1. Taxonomy (NCBI): domain Bacteria; phylum Candidatus Shapironibacteriota; species Candidatus Shapirobacteria bacterium. The sequence goes on from JBAZYN010000002.1 coordinate 179,871, forward strand.
GGCATTGAGGAAATCCGAGACGGTAGAGGGTAAGCGATATATGGTTCAAAAATTTATCCCGAACAGCGGTGATTATCGGCTGCTGATTTTGGGCGAGAAAGTGCTGGGAGTGATGAAAAGAAGCAGCCAAAGTATTGAGGAGTTTCGTAATAATTATTCGGTGGGGGGAAAGGTGGAAGTGGCGGATTTGCCGGAGTCAATAAAAAAGATGGCAGTGAAGGCGGCAAAAGTTTGTGGATTGATGGTGGCGGGGGTGGATGTGATGGAAAAGCCAAAATCTAATAGTCTTAAAGTCTTAAAATCTGAAAGTCTGAAAGTCAAAAGTCGAAGTTTTGAGGATGGGGAAATGAGTGGGGATTCTAATGATTATGTGGTGCTGGAAGTGAATAAGGGGCCACAGTTTAGGGGATTTATGGAAGCGACGGGAATTGATGTACCGAAAGAAATCATTAAATTTTTAATAAGTTTATAAGTTAATGTGTATAATCAAATTTTTGCAGTGCTTCCGCCAGAGGCGGACTCCGCTCAGCTTCGCACGCACTTTGCTTGACATGATTGCGCGCGAAAAATCTTTATGTTTCGTCAAAATGTATAAATTATAAAAATATGAATAAAAAAATAATTACATTTACAATGTCGCTGAAACAAAGTCAGTTTGAGGTTGATAGGTTGGAGCAAGAGGCAAAAAAGTTGGGAGTGGAGGTGAACAGGGCGCTTTATCGGGAGTTGAGCTTTGATTTGAACGAGAGAAGTAGGGTGTTTGTCAAAGGGGAGGAGGTGACGAAAGAGAATACTTTGGGGATGTGGTTTAGAGTAGCGGGGACGATAAGCGGAAAATATACGGAGGGGAGAAATATGGCGATAAGATTACTACAGGACAGGATTTTTTGTGCTAACCATGCGGGTTATTTGGGGTGGACGAGAATGGGGAAGATTGCTCAACACGCGGTATTTTTGGAGAATCAAATTCCCGTAGTCGCGACTAAAATTTTTTATACTAAAGAGCAGGTATTAAATCCCTCTAAATCTCCCTTTGACAAGGGAGACTTGGGTTTGGGATGGCCTATGATTGCTAAGCATGAGAGAGGGTATCAGGGGAAATCGGTAAGAAAGTTTGAGAACTTTTTGGAATTAGAGAAATTTGTGATGAAAATGGACGAGATTAATGTGGGGATGTTTTTGTGGCAAAGGTATTTGCCGACAAAATGGGATATCCGAGTGATTGTTCTGGACGGAAAGGTAATCGGGGCGATGAAGAGGATGGCAAGAGGGAATGAATTCAGAAGTAATTATAGCCTGGGTGGGGCGGTGGAGGCTTGGGATTTGTCGGATAGTGACAGGATTTTGGCTGAGAAAGTGGCAAAGGTTTGCGGACTGGACTATTGCGGGGTGGATATAATGAAGAGTCCGAAATCCCTCTCTCCAACTAAAGTTGGAGCCTCCCCCTTTGAGGAAAGGGGGATTTTCAAAGAAGAAGATTATGATAGTTATATTTTGGAGGTGAATAGGCAGTGCCAATTTAAGGGGTTTGAGGAAGCAACCGGAATTAATGTAGCAAAAGCAGTGGTGGAGATGTTTTTGAAGAGAAATTCAGGGTAAGAGTGGAGTGGGGGTGGGAGGGAAGAGATTGGTGTTTGGGACAAAAGAGCGGGAACAAGAAGAAGAAAAGAGGGCGTTTTTGAGATCGGAGAAGGTATTGATTTGGCCCATGCAGGATAAGTATTGGAATTTTAGGGCGGAAGCGCGATGGGCATCGCTAGTAAAGATACATGGCAGGGGATGGGGCTCGTTTGGAGTGTCGGTACACTCCATAGCATCAATACCAGAGCCGGTTAACTCGTCGGGGGTGTATTTAAATATTTCAACATAAGGGTGAGCGGCGATTGCGAGGCCACCTTGGGCGTGAACTTCGGCCACCTGTTTGGTTATTGGCTGATATGGATTAATAGTTTTGGTGATATTTATGGCTAAAAGATGAGTGCGATTGGAGGTAATTTCTAGCCCAGGTATGCAATAGATTCTGGTTTCGGAAAGACACCTTTGGATTACTTCGGGGCAAATTTTGTGGTCGGTGATGGCGATAAATTTGAAATTAAGATCGAGAGCAGATTGAATCATGGTTTCATAATCATCGTGGCCGTCGGAACAGGTGGTGTGGGTGTGAAGGTTGCCTAAACTTGGAGATTGGAGCATTTCGGGACGGTTGACAAAAACGTGGAATACTATTATTAGTAGTAACGTGAAAAGAAGAATGTAGGGATAATATTTGGTAACCATCCTTTTTCTATTCTATACTGATGTGGTGGAGATTATTAAACCTAAAGCAGAGAATTTGGAACAAATTAAAAGTATTCTGGAACAGTGGACTGACAGGGAGGAGGTGGATAAGTATGTGGCAAGAATTTCAAATGAGATTAATGGGAGGACAGAATTTAATATGCAGTTTTGGGTGGCGGTGGAAGATAAGAATGCTGTCGGAATTGTTGGTCTGAGCAACCTTTTACCGAAAATATTATTTTTTGGGAAAACAAGTAACCCGGGAGAGATAAAAATATTGTATGTTGATACGAAACGGCAAGGTAAGGGGGTTGGTAAAATGCTTGTGAATTTTATTGAACATGAAGCAAAAAAACAGAAATATTCTGAATTGTTGGTTAGAAGCGCTTTCCGATACAGAGATACTGCGTGGGGTTTTTATCGAAAGATGGGCTATCTTGCAAAGGGAGAAATTGGCAGCGGAGAGAATTTGAAAACAATGCAGGTGTTCGGAAAATTATTGTAGACGAAGTCTGTTCTAAATAGAAACTAACTATTGTAAAACCGGACGTTGTTTGTGGTAAAGTTAATTATTAGACGTTTAACATACTTATTGTGAACAAGAAACCAAAGGTCTTGTATTATTTGGTCCTGTTATTGGCGTTGGGAGCGGCGGTGTATTTGGCCGGGAAGAGCCAGGAAACAAGGAGAGGAGCTTATTTTGCCGGAGCCAGGGTGAATATATTGCCGGAAATGATTACCGGAAAGGTGGGGGCGGTGGTGCCGGTTCAAGTTTGGGTGACGAGTAACCAAATTGCCGGATCTGCGGAACTGGCGAAGGTAAGCTCACTTGACGCGACCGTGTGTTATGGTGACGAATTGGTTTTGAATGCTGATACTTTGGATGAGGATTTGCAACTGAACACTGCAGCTTTTAAGAGTGTTGCCTTTAAACAAATTCAAACGCTGCCAACTTCTGTGGACGGAACAAACAAATGTTTAAAAATGGTTTTGATAACTACCGGGATACAGCCTGCCAGTTTGAAATCAGGGACTTTTCAGGCGGCAACAGTGAGGTTTAGGGGGGCAAAAGCCGGAAGCGGAAAAGTGATAATTAATACGGTGACAATGGGAGGATATAATCCTGCTCCCGGGGCAACTGATATGAGCCTGGAGGTGTCGGAAAAGAGAGGGGCAAGTTATACAATTAGCGGGACGTCGGTGACGGGAGATGTAAATTTTTACCCAATTGATTCACAAAATAAGGCAGTAGTGGTCGGTCAGTCGGTTGAGGGATTTTTGAATTTTGCAATTGGGACGAAAAAGCTGAGCGGGGTTGATTTTAGACTAAAATACGATAAAAATTTGTTGAAGTTTGAATCGATTACGCCAATATTAACTAGCGGGGTGGCCGGTTTGGGGGCAAACTGTAATTCGGCGCTGTTTGGGGCCGAAAGTGATTTGTTGGATAAAAGAGTAGACGAGACTAATGGAACGATTAACTTGGCCGGTGTATCTATGGAAACTGATGACACTAAGTTTGCGACAGGAAATGTGTGTTTGGCAAGATTCAAATTTAGAGCGCTAGTGAACGGAGAAGCGGTAGTTACTTTGGATACTAATTATGAGAATATGGCGGCGGGTTATTTTCCGGGACAGGCGGACCAGAGCATAGGAGTGGGAAATATTGTTCCACTTAGATTTGTTATTGGTGGGGGGAGTGTTCCAACCAATACACCGACAGTGAGGCCAACCAATACCCCATGGATACAGCAACCAACTAATACGCCGTGGATTAGACCAACTAATACACCGATAGTGAGGCCAACTAACACGCCGTGGATTAGACCAACTAATACACCGATAGTGAGGCCAACTAACACGCCATGGATTAGACCAACTAATACACCGATAGTGAGGCCAACTAATACCCCATGGATACAGCAACCAACAAATACTCCGTGGATACAGCAACCAACTAATACGCCGACAGTGAGGCCAACTAATACCCCATGGATACAGCAACCAACAAATACTCCGTGGATACAGCAACCAACTAATACACCGACAGTGAGGCCAACTAATACCCCATGGACACCTTCCCCGACTGCGCAACCGACAACTCCTGTTTGTGGCAACGATGAACTGGCAGGACAAGGGGTGAGCGAGATAGAGTATGAAGTGGGAATGACTTCGGGTCATTTTACCTTTTCTTGGGCGTTGTATGCATTACCCGATAAGGCAGAAGTGTTCTATGAAGGGACAAAATTGTTTGAAGTAGCGGATGATAACGATGATTTTAAGGAGGTTGTCCTCAATTTTGGACCTGGTACCTCAACAAAGATTAAGGTGAGGATTGCTCCTGAAGATGGGGTTACCGAATCTTTGTGGTATTACAAAATTGACTGCCCAGTAGCCGGACATGTTCAACCGACCAGTACTCCAGTCGGACCGACAAATACACCAGTTAGACCGACGGCGACTCCAGTACCAGCAACCGCCGGGTGGCCGATTCTGAAATATATGATCTCCTACAGGGATGTAATATCCGGTAATATGTGTGCGACTGATTGGCCGGTGGTAATTACGGCTGTTGCTCAGGATGGAACGACTAAGGTATATCAAGGGCAGAGGCCGGTTAGGGACACATCTATTAGTACCGCCATGGTCTATAGGGGCCAATTAACTTTGACAGATTTTCCTTATTATGAAAAAGTGGCTATTTTCTTTAAGGGGCCAAAGCATCTACAGAGTAAGTATGGAGTTAATAACCAGAATGTTTATTATGCCTATGCCGGCGGAAATATCGTAATGACTGATAATGAGTCGGCTACTCCGGTCTATGATTTCAGCGGTTATCCTTTGATGCCGGGTGATGTAACAGGTGAGACAGTGGGAGCTCCGGATGGGGTAGTGGACGGAAGAGATTATTCTTTCGTGAAGGCGGCCGCAACCAGAATCGACGAAGTAGGTGATGGTGATTACCTGCAGGCCGATATGGATGGAAACTGCAAGGTAAACGGGATGGATACTGCTTACTTTAAACAAACACTAAAAGATAAGTTGGAACAGATGTATTAGACCATGCTATACTAACCGGAATTGGGGGAAGATGAGGGTGATTAGCTCAGTTGGTTAGAGCACCGTCCTGATAAGACGGGGGTCAATAGTTCGAGTCTATTATCACCCACATATGGGCGAGAGTTATTGTGAACAAGTAAAGGGTGGGGGTATGAGGCTATGTTACAATTAAGCTATGAGTAGGTTTACTGTATTGAAGGTGTTTTGTTTCTTTGCGGCGGTGGGATTGATTGCTTTTGGAAGTGTGGAAAATGTAGGGCGAACGATAAAATTTGCTTTTGAAAAGTTTAATCGGTAAGTGAAATTTGTCTTATTGACGAATTAACCGTATTTAGGTAGAATAGGAACACTTGCGGATGTTGACGAATAAGAAATATAAGTTCAAAAATTTTTGAGGAAGTAGTATTTTTGAACTCATAGGGCCGCAAGATGCGGCTCTTTTTATTTTTGGACTAAGGCCTTGGGCCTGTGGCTTAGTTGGTTATAGCGCTTCATTTGCAATGAAGAGGTCGGGAGTTCGACTCTCCCCAGGTCCACAACGTAAGAACGTACAATTTTGCAAAGCAAAACGTTACGTCCAACGTTGTTAGGATAAATCCACAACTAAGTCTGAAAGTTCAAAAGTCTTAAAGTCTTAAAGTTGAGGAAGCAGTTAGAAATAAGGGAACAAATTTTGTTCCTTTAGACTGATTGCTGTACATTAACAATCTGTTTGAATCAACAAGTAATAAAAAACAATTTCTTGGCAACTAAATTGAGTTGCCAAAGTTAAATAATAAATTTCGTTAAAGCAAATGGTGAATGCCTAGGTTGCTAAAGCCGAAGAAGGACGCAGAAGATAGCGAAATTCATTGGGGAGCTGTCAACAAGTAATGATCCAATGGTGTCCGAATGAGGAAACTCCCCCATTAGAAATATTGGGGTACCCAACGCAAGTTGAGGTAGGTAAGCCGGGGAACAGAAACATCCAAGTACCCGGAGGAAAATAAATCGTATGAGATTCCGTTAGTAGCGGTGAGCGAAACCGGATGAGCCTAAACTCTAGTCGCAAGACTAAGAGGGTTGCAGGGTTCGACCTTATGACAGGAAGAAACAGAAGAACGTTCTGGAATGGACGGCCGAAGACGGTGAAAGCCCCGTATTTTAAATTTCGAGTACTGTTTTAGTTGAATACCTAAGTACCGCGATCCACGTGAAATGTCGCGGGAATCTGGGGCGACCAAGCTCCAAGGCTAAATACTTTAGCAGACCGATAGTGAACTAGTACCGCGAGGGAAAGGTGAAAAACACCCTATGTAAGGGGATGAAATAGATCTGAAACCATTTGCTAACAAACAGACAGAGCTTGTGCTTCGCACCTTGAGTCTAAAAGTTGCAAGTCTAAAAGTCTAAAAGTAAAAAAATACTTTAAAGACCTTGGACTTTAAGACTTTCGACTTAGAGCGCGGGGCATGAGTAATGTCGTGCCTATTGAAGAATGAGCCTGCGAGTGTTTCTAATTACCAAGTTTAATCCCGCTAAGCGGGAGAAGGCGAAGCGAAAGCGAGTCTGAATAAGGCGATTAGGTAATTGGAGATGACCCGAAACCACTTGAGCTAACCATGAGCAGGGTGAATGTCAACGAAAGTTGGCAGGAAGCCCGTACGGATCAGAGCTGCAAATCTGTCCGATGACTTGTGGTTAGGGGTAATATGTCAATCGAAAGTGGAAATAGCTGGCTCTCTCCGAAATATATATAGGTATAGCGTCAAGTGTTTCTCTTTGGGGGTAGAGCTACTGGATGAATGTTTAAAGGAGCAATCCTTTGGCATTTAACCAAACTCCGAATACCGAAGAGTATAGCTTGGCAGTCAGTCCGACCGGGATAAGCTGGCCGGGCAAAAGGGGAAGATCCCAGACTCACATCTAAGGTCTCTAAATTCATGTTAAGTGGGAAAGGTAGTGATTTTTCTAAGACAGTCAGGAGGTTGGCTCAGAAGCAGCCATCCTTTAAAGAAAGCGTAATAGCTCACTGATCGACCGTCCGTAGGGATGGTAGAAAAATCGCGCCTAAAATGTAACGAGGCTAAAACATGGTACCGAAGTTGGAGGATCAGGTGCGTAGCACCAGGAATTACAAAAATTAGTATAAATAAAGTCAGAAGATAATCTTTGAAAATGAATATTTATGCTGTTAGTTTGAAAGAATTAAGTGAACTATAAGTCGACTTAGTATTTGAGTTTCATTTTGTAATTTCTAGTGTTGCGCATTTGGTCGGTAGGAGAGCGTTCTGACAGCGGTGAAGCTGTGGCGAAAGCCTATGTGGAGCGGTCAGAAGTGAGAATGCAGGCATGAGTAACGAAATGCCGGTGAGAATCCGGCACGCCGAAATATCCAAGGTTTCCTCAGCTACGTTGTTCGTCTGAGGGTTAGGCGATCCTAACACGAGGCCAGTGTAGTGCTGGCGTAGTGGATGGACTACCGGTTAATATTCCGGTCCTTCCTTGAATTCGTTTTAAGTTGGGGCGTGACGACAGTTGGAAGATTCAGAGTCCGCGTGATCGGGCTTTTAAGTGTTTAGCAAGAAGGGGTTGGAAAATCCGCCTTTTCGTTATAAAGTGAAGCACGAATAAGAGTTTTCGTGAGAAGACAATTGAATTGCATCCATATGTCCGAGAAAAGCGTCGCAAATAGAATTTAGGGAATTCGTACCCAAACCGACACTGGTGGATAAGTCGAGAAGACTAAGGCGATTGGAAGACAGATGATTAAGGAACTTGGCAAATTAACTGGGTGTAAGCTTTGCAAGATACCCTGCCTCGAATAACATCGAGGCTACAACAAAAGAATGCATGGCGACTGTTTATCAGAAACACAGGTCTCTGCTAACCCGTAAGGGGATGTATAGGGGCTGAAACCTGACCGGTGCCAGAAGGTTAAATGAGAGAATAGTTCCGAGCAATCGGAATAGTTTTCGATACAAGCCCTGGTGAACGTCAGCAGTAACTCTAACTGTTCTAAGGTAGCGAAGTCCTTTGTCGTGTAAGTTACGACCCGTATGAAAGGTTTAACGACTGTGCAACTGTCTTAATCATCTATCCAGTGAAATTGAAAGAGCGGTGAAGATGCCGTTTAATTACTGTAGGACAAAAAGACCCCATGAAGCTTTACTAGATCTTTACATTGATAAGAATATAATGATTGTCGAGCGTAGGAGGGAGTCCCGATCGTAAGATCGTGGACGTCAATGGAACACCTCCCTTTGTTATTTTTGAGTCTAACCTATCCCGGTGAAACCCGGGAGGGAACCGTGTATGGTTGCTAGTTTGCCTGGGGCAGGCACCTGCAAAAAAGTAACGCGGGTACACTAAGGTTGGTTTGGTCCGGCAGGAAATCGGACTGGACGTGCAAAAGCATAAACCAGCTTGACTGTGAGACTTACTAGTCGAATTCGCCGCAAGGCGAAGTTCCGAACAATTTGATTTCGGAATCAGGGTCGAAAGACGGTTTTAGTGATCCTCGTGACCCATTTGGTATGGGCACGGGCTTACTGGATAAAAGCTACTCTGGGGATAACAGGCTAGTCGCATCCGATAGTTCATATTGACGATGCGGTTCGGCACCTCAGCCATAAAGGCTGTCGGGGTGGGCGGAAGTAATTCCGTTAGTTTGTTAATCAATGGGTCTTTTTGGTTTTTTATAAGTTTTTTTCAAAAAACTTAATATCTAGCTCATAACGGTGAACACCTTAATTGACATTCGGGTAACCTTCGGGTTACTCTTATATGTTCAATGGTCAATACCGTGGGAAGTCTAACGAAAGTGCAAAAATCCATTCTTATTGGAAGTCTTTTAGGAGACGGTACAATGAGAAAGAAAATAAATGCATATCTTGAGGTAAATCATGCCTATTCACAAAAAGTATTAGTGGATTGGAAATATTGCCAATTAAAAAATTTGGTAATAACTCCGCCAAAATGGAGAAGAGGGAATGGAAAGAGAGAAGCTTACCGCTTCTTTACCCGAAGTTTACCGATTTTAACTCCGTTTTATAATAAATTTTTTATTAACGGGAAGAAAACAATTCCCGATAATTTAAAATTAAATGCTTTGAGTTTAGCTGTGTGGTTTATGGATGATGGGTCTAAAAGCCGATCATCTATTTATTTAAATACTCAACAGTTTACGGTTGATGAACAAAACCGGCTGATATTTCTTTTGGAAGATCAGTTTGGAATTAAATCGACTTTAAACAAAGATAAAATTTATTTTCGAATTCGTGTAAGAAGCGAAAGTTCAAAAAAAATGGTAAAAATTATTGAAAAATATATTTTGCCCGAACTTAGGTATAAATTGCCAATTGTTATGACCCCGTAACGACTTGTTTTCCGATGTATATCGGGAGACAGATTCATTATTTTATAATGGATAATACGCTAGCTCCTACTCTCAATCATATTGAGACAAGAGGATGAAGGGATAGTCTAAGACCATAAGAAATTATGGAATGACATTGCGATGTCGACTTGGCGCATCCTGGCCCTGAAGAAGGGGCCAAGGGTTGGTCTGTTCGCCCATTAAAGCGCTGCGTTAGTTGGGTTCAGAGCGTCGCGAGACAGCTCGGTCTCTATCCACAGTAATCGTTCGATTCTTGAAGGGATTCGTCTACAGTACGAGAGGACCTAGACGAGGAAACCCCTGGTGTGCCAGTTGTTCTGTCAAGAGCATCGCTGGGTAGCCACGTTTCTATAAGATAACTGCTGAAAGCATCTCAAGCAGGAAGCTGACCCTAAGATAAGGAATCGTGGTCCCGCAAGGGACGAGAAATCGCCGGGAGACTACCGGTTAATACTTTGCGTGTGTAAGGTCCGTAAGGATTTGAGCTAAGCAAAGGATAGATTGAAGAAATTTATTATTAACTACGGTTTTTAGGTAATAGATCGATTGTTGCCTAGAAACCGGTGGCAGCTCAATTTAGAGGTCAAGAAAGAAGTTTTATATTTTGTTGATTTTAGTTTTTGGATTTCGGTCACTGGAGCGAGGTGGAACCACCTTTTCCCATTTCGAACAGAGAAGTGAAACGCCTCAGCGCTGACAATAGGCTTCCCACAAGGGACTTTGAAGATAGGTCGTGGCCGAAATCGAGAAACTAAAACGAAACCCTTTCCGGATAAACCGGTATTTCCCTTGAAAAGGGCAAATAAAAAGGGCAAAATCCCTCTAAATCTCCCTTTGACAAGGGAGACTTAAGAGAATTGATTCAAATAGATTAAAAAAAGATTTATGTTAATAATTTATTTAGGGTAGACAATCCCGTTTATTCCCTGATATAGGGGATTTTTTATTATATGGCTAAAAAAAATAAAGATAGTCAGAAAGTCTCAAAGTCGAAAAGTCTCAAAGTCGAAAAGTCTCAAAGTCGAAAAGTCTCAAAGTCAAAAGTAGGTGAGGTTTTTTCCATGGCGGATTTGTTGAAACTGGAGGGGTCAATACCACTAGGGCTTAAAAAAGGTCAGGATATTAAGGGAAAAATAACTTCGATAAAAAATAAGGCGATATTTATCGACGTAGGCGGGAAAACTGATGCGGTGGTAATGGGGAAAGAGTTTGAATTTGTGAAAGACTATGTGGCAGATTTGAAAATTGGAGATGAGATAGAAGTTCAGATTAAATCTCCGGAAAATGACAAGGGACAAATTTTGGTATCTATCAGAGGAGCCGCCTCGGGTTATGGTTGGAATTATTTTAAAGATAAAGAAAAGAGCGGTGGGGAAGTGACGGTTTTTGCGAAAGAACTAAACCGCGGAGGAACGGTGGTGGTGGCGCCATTTGGATTCTTTGGATTTATTCCGGGCTCTCAAATAGGCGGTAAATACGATGGCGATCCGGAAAAAATGCTGGGGAAGAAAGTTAAGGCGAAGGTTTTGGAAGTAGACCAGGCCAAAAATAGACTAGTTTTCTCGGAAAGATTGGTGTCTGAGCCCGGTAAGGTGGGCGAAGAAGTGAACGCGATTGAGAATCTAAAAATCGGTGATGATTTTGAGGCCGATGTGGTACGGGTGGAGCCATTTGGAATTTTTGTTCGAATTAGTTTTATGGCCGGAGAACAGAAATTGATCTTGGAGGGATTGGTGCATATTTCTGAAATTTCATGGGAAAAAGTGGAAAATGTGTCATCGCTGTTTAAAGCCAAAGATAAGATAAAAGTAAAATTAATTAACAAGAGTGAGGGAAGACTGCAATTTTCCTTGAAGAGAATGTCGTCTGACCCGTGGGAAAAGATTGAGGAAAAATATCCGAAAGAGAAGGAGCTTGAAGGAGTAGTGGTAAGAATTGCTAATTTCGGCGCCCTGGTAAAACTGGAAAACGGGGTGGAGGGATTGGTTCACATATCAAAACTTATCGGCGGAGTGGTTTTGAAAGAAGGCGAAAAGGTGCAGGTATATATAGAAAGCGTGGATGTGGCGAAGAGAAAAATTTCTTTGGGACTGGTGGCGATGGATAAGAAGAATGTGATTTATAAATAGGTAAGCTAATGGTCGAAAGTCTAAAAGTCTGAAAGTAGAAAGCTTGAAAAAAGCCCCGCTGAATCGGCGGGGCTTTTATTACCGATTGTCCTGTGATAGTATGGGGTATGTCGAATGAAACACCTGTAGAACTGCCGTCATCTTCTTTATCATTGAAAGAAAAATTAAGGCAGGAGATCGAAGGATCAGGGATTGATCCAGAGATTGTCAGGGCGGTGGCGCTAAGATCGAAGTATTTGTTGGAGACAGCCGAAGCATCCAGTGAGTTGGATAGATTAAGGGGAGAAGGGTCGGATGTATCGGGGCTCCGTTATAGGTCGTGTGAACTTAATTTACAGGAAAGTATTGTCAGGAAAGGCACGGCGGATGCATTAGTTGCTATTAAATTTGATCCGGGCGATGTGGAGGCTGCGGAGGTGTTAGTGAGTGAAATCAAGGCAAGAGAAAGGGAGCGATGGTCCAAGGAATCGAAAAGAGGCGATGGTTATCCAAATTATCAGTCTATTGTGGTCCTTGACTGTGTTGTAGAAGCAACGTCGCGTAAGAAAGGCTGAATTTATGGAGGGTTACAATATATGTGGTTTGGATAATGGAGATTTTACCAAAGGCGGGCAGGGCAAGGAGGGATCTTGGGAGCCCCACCGAATCGGCGGGGTTTTTGGTATGATATAATGCGATATGGCAGTCGGAGATGTAATACGAAGAAACCTTCCATGTAGTGTTTCTGATGGTGAGGCGAGGGTGACTTTTGTGGAAAGTGAGGGTTATTGGACAAAGAAGTGTGAGGGGTGTGGTCGTTCTGGGGGTAAAGAGGGTTTACCTTGGTTGGAATCTGAAAGTGGGGCGGTAACACCAACAACAGCAGTTAGGGTGACCCGATGTTCGATGGTATTAGAGTAAAGGCGCGGATAAGGGGTTGATAAGCGGACTGGTGCACTCTGGTTTTGATGTGCGGATTTCTCTGAGTCAAGATTTCTCCGTACATAACGGTAAAATTTTGTAGGTTTCACCAGAGGGGCTAGGAACGAAGAAAAGCAATGTAATCAGTAAACAGTAACCGGTAATTGGTAAAATAAATAAATGGAGAAAAATCGGATGTGGTTTTGGGGAATTATGGTTGCTTGTTTATTGCTGAGTAGTTGGTGGCTTATACAGAATAATTTACTTTTTCATTCAGATGTGGGAAGAGATATGTATTTGCTAAAAGATATCGTGGACAACCGGCATCTGACATTAATCGGACCCAGATCGAGTTTGTCCGGTTTTTTTCACGGACCTTTGTGGTTGTATATAAGCTTGCCAGTATTTTTGATAGGGGCGGGAAATCCAGTGGTAATGGCGATTTTTTGGTTGATATTATTGATACTCAGTTGGTGGTTGGTTTATCAAACAGGAAGAAGGATGACGGATGAAACGACAGCGATGGTGGCGACAGTATTGGTGGGTAGTGCGACTATTTTAAATAGTCATGCGACGATTAATTCATATGGGGCAGTAATAATTTTTCCGCTATTTTATTATTGTTTCGGAGAATATATAAGAACAAAGAAAACTAAATATTTGGGTTTGGGGCTGTTGGTTGGCGGGGCAATGGTTCAATTTGAAATTGTCTTTGGATTACCAATGCTTTCTGTGTTGATAATATATAGCGTATTTGAGATTTTTAGAAGCCGAAAATGGCGGAATATGTGGATATATATGTTGTTGTTGGTGCCATTTTCGACATATTTGATATTCGATTTGAGGCACGAGTGGATACAAACAAAAGCAGTTCTGGGGATGTCGGGAGACTTTTCGGCATTTAATTGGCCAGATATGATTAATTGGTGGAAATTAATGACAGGAAATAAAATATTGGCCTGGTTTGCGGTAATTGGGGTGATTTGGGTAAGCTTAATAAAATTTAAAAATAGAAATAATGAATATGATTCATGGTGGTTGTGGGGAGGAACAGTGGTGGTTTTATGGGGAGTGTTGATGGTAATGAAAATAGAATCGGTAGATTTTTACTATTTACCTTTGATCTCGGCGATGGCAATGATGATTGCCTGTCTGAAAAATTATTTTAACAAGCGGTTATACTGGGTGTTGATAGTGTCGATAGTATCGGTAAACTTGATTAGGGCGGTAAAAGACACGGTGAACTATTCCAGAGATGTAAATCGCCAAGATCAGGCCACTTGGTTGGCAAACGTAGAAGCAGGGAATTGGGTAGTGGATCACTGCGGCAATAATTTTGGTTATTTTGTTTATAGCTCGGATCTATATGGTTATTCATTGAGATATATGATGGATCATTTGAAGATAAAAGAAGATGTTATTGGAGATTTGAACGTAAAGAAAGAAATAACCTGTTTATTGATGGGCCCAAATTCAATAGAGAACAATTGGAGCCGGGAAACTTGGAGGGAAAGTGATGTGAAAATTAAAACAAAACCGGCAGAGCTAAAATTATTTGGAAATGGGATATTGGTGGAAAAATATATATTATCTGCTGAAGAGCAAAAAATAGCACCAAATCCATTTTTGATTAAGGACGCAGCTTTTAGATAATTATTTGCCCTTAAGATACTATAAATTAAGAAGTGGTTTCACCTGAGGCCCTAGAAACGAAGAAAAGCAATGTAATCAGTAAACAGTAACCTGTAATTGGTAAAATAAAGGGATGAAAAAAACGAACGAAGTGGTTTTTGTATGTTCAAATTGTGGGAATGAGTTTGGAAAGTGGAGCGGACAGTGTTCGGCCTGTGGGGAGTGGAATACGCTGAAAGAAGTCAAAAGTCTAAAAGTCGAAAGTCGAAAGGGAAAAAGATTAAATCAAAAAAGAGAAAGGACACAGGTTGTAAATTTGGGAAAATTAAATCTACCCCTAGCCCCTCCTTTGACGAAAGGAGGGGAAGGTATTTATATATCTGCGGGAATATCCGAATTTGATAGAGTTTTGGGTAAAGGATTTGTGCGGGGACAAGTAATACTTTTTGCCGGCGAGCCAGGGATAGGTAAAAGTACGCTTTTGACCCAATTGATGGGAAATGTTTCGGGGTTATATGTGGCCGGGGAGGAGTCGGCAGAACAAATAGCACTAAGAGTGGAGAGATTACGGCTGGATACGAAAAAGTTTGATATTTTGGAAACTAATTCAGCAGATGAAGTGATTGAGTTTCTGGAACGAGCAAAAAATGTATACAAAATAGTGGTGGTCGACTCGATTCAGGTAATGCTGACGGAGGGAGCGGCCTCGGTGGCGGGCAGCCCCGGACAAATTAAGGAAGTAACCTTCAGATTGGTGGAGGTGGCCAAGAAATTGGGGGTGACTATTATAATAGTAGGACATGTGACCAAGGAGGGGGATATTGCCGGACCAAAAATGCTCGAGCACATGGTGGACACGGTGTTGTATTTTGAAGGAGACAAAAATTCAGAGCTGAGAATTTTGCGGGTGACTAAAAATAGATTTGGGCCGACGGATGAGGTGGGGGTGTTTAAAATGGAAGAAAGAGGATTGAGGGAAATTCGAAGTGATGAGATTAATCTGGTGTCGGGGGGTGGGGCGGCGAAAATCGGATCAGCGGTGACAGTGATAATGGAGGGGACCCGGCCGATATTGGTAGAAATACAAGCATTGGTGGTGGAAAGTTTTGCGCCCATGCCGAAAAGAGTATTTTCGGGAATTGATTATAACCGGGGACAATTGTTGATTGCGGTGGCGCAAAAGATTTTGGCGATGCCACTTTATAAATATGATGTGTTTGTATCAGTAACAGGGGGGATTAAGATAGATGATACAGGTTCTGATATAGCGATATTGGCGGCAATGTGGAGTAGTTATAAAAATCTACCACTAAAACGAAATCCCTCCTCTAATCCTCCCTTTGACAAGGGAGGACGGGGGGCACTAGTTTTTATTGGAGAAGTATCATTGTTGGGAGAGGTGAAGAAAGTGAGGAATTGGGAAAGAAGAATCAAAGAGGCAAAGAGTTTGGGGTGGGAGGCGGGGGAAGTAGATGGGGTAAGAGATTTAAAGCTTTTAGTTTAGGAATTCGGGAGGCTGGTTATAGTGGCTCTGGAAAGGGCCTCATCGGCGGAATTGACGGGACCATTGTCAATTGTCACGCGGCCTCCTGGAAGAATATAAAAACTTCCAACGGTGACAGGATATCGGTGGCCAAGGGAAGTGGTTACGAAACATTTATCTTTTTGCGGTTGGGTAACGATAATGGTTTTCCCAATTTTGTCATCGTCAGTGATACTGAGTAGGCCGAACCTAGCTAGATCAGGACTTCCTACATTTCTTGATCCACTAAGAATTAAGACTTCGGGAGGTTTGCGATAGGGTCCGGAGGCGATTGCCCTGGATTCTATTTCTATTTTGGTGGCCATAGCGGAGTTTAACATTGTAAAAAGATGTTTTCCACATGATGTTGAAAAGGGTGCAAAAGTGTATAGATTGAACTTAGAAAACTATGTAGTTAATAATATAGGTAATGCGTATTTCGGTGAGTTATTTATTATGGGTTATAGACAGTCAAAAATAGGAGTGCTATATTCGATTAATGCTTAAAATGTTTTGGAAAAAAATGTTTGGGGAGAGAGATAAAAAGCCGCAGAAAAAGACAGTTGGGGAGATGAAATGGGGAGAGAAGCAGATTAAAGAAATGGCTAAGCTTAGGGGAAAATTAATTTTGATGTGATTGAGTTTGGGGTCAAGAGTAGCAGAGGGGGCAGGTCTGCTACTCTTAACTTTTGACTTAAAAAACAAAAAAAAAGAAACAACTTTATCGATATTCTCAAAGCAGGTGGAACACGAATATTGTTGTTTCTTCAGTTCTTAAGATAGGCTCTTTGGAGCAGATTGTCAAGTGGAGTAAGAAAAGTATCGAGCGATGTTGTATTATCTTAATTATGAGTGAGAATGGAGGGACGATGTTAGGGAGATATTTGAGGCTGATAGTGGCGGGAGTAGTATTGGCAATTGGGTTTTTGACAATGAGATTTGAGTGCGAGGCGGCAGAAGTCGGCGTATCCATACAAGCGGATCAGGTAAAAAATAATGATTTTGCTCAGCTGATGGGAGGATATTTGCTAAACCGAGGGAATAGCCGTGATCCGGGGTCGGCAACTTCTTTGAATAGCAGTGGTTTGATCAACGCATATAAGGGAATGATGCCAAGTTCGGTGAATGGGGCAGAGTTTGACTCGGGGACAGTAGTGAGAGTTCATAGTTTTCAGAATATGGAACCAAACGACTATTTTGGTCTGACCAATGATGAAGTGGTGGATATTATTAAGTTTTGTAAGGCGACCGGGTGCGAACCAATGTTTGGGGCATACGGATTGCAGGATGCAAAAACAACCATGGATATCGGCGGCGGGGTGATGATAACCGGATATCAGGCAGATACGAGCTATGAGAAGATAAAAGCGAGGGCGAAATTTGTGAAAGATCAGTGCAAGGCAGTATGGGGGAATGATAATCATTGTAAGGTTTGGGACATTGGAAATGAACCACCGGCAAACCAGGGAAATTGTGATTATTACGGTAAGACACTGATTCCGACGGCGACAAAAGCGGTGCTGTCGGAAATCCCTAACGCAGTTTTTCATGCTCCTGAGCTATTTCGGTACGAGTCGAAGGTAAAGGACACAAGTACAATGCTGACTGAGTGCATAATTGATGCGGTGAATAAAACGGATCCTAACGTGAGAATTGATATGTTTACGGTGCATTGGTATCCGTATACATGCGGCGAGGGTGATAGTGTTTACAATGTGGACGGGAATGCTTTGCTGAAATGGGACGGCTTTGGGGTGGCTTCCCAAAAAATGACTCATCCGTATTCTATAGTGAGCGGCACCAGGGCAATAATGGAAAAATATGGAACTACCCGGGGGGCGCGGATTGGGGTGGGTGAACTAAATCCATCGGGGGCATGCGTGACAAGTAGTAGTGCCTCGGAGGGGGAAAAGATTACGGCTAAGGTGAATCAATCGTGGGGATCAGCCTTTTGGCATTTGGATGAAATGGGAATATTGGCCGAAGCCGGAGTGAGCCATATTTCGAAGCATACCCATGTGGCGCCGGGAAGCGGGGTCTATACAGTGATAATGATGGGGTCGAGTAATCCGATATTATTACCTAACTATTGGGCATATAGATTTTCGGCGAAGTATTTTGCAAAAAGAGTGGTGGGGTCAACATCGGACAAACCACAACTGGTGAACTCACACGCGGGGATAGACAAACAGGGCAATTTGAGAATAATGCTGATTAATAAATCGGGTTCGGGATTTAAGCCGGGGGGAAGTCCTCCCAGTGATGTGGGAGCGGCCAGGGGGGTAAGTGTGAGGATAAATTTGGCTAATTTTTCCTATTCGGGACAAC
Organism: Candidatus Shapirobacteria bacterium; assembly: GCA_041659325.1. Classification (NCBI taxonomy): domain Bacteria; phylum Candidatus Shapironibacteriota; species Candidatus Shapirobacteria bacterium. The sequence continues at coordinate 198,097 of JBAZYN010000002.1, forward strand.
AGGCGGAAGTGTATAAGCTGACGGCATACGGAAATAATTTTGCGGATGGAACTAAACCAACGGATGAGAGCCAGGTGATAAGTGCGGCAGGGTCGATTGGAATTGGGCGGGAATTTGAATACACGGTGCCAGCCTATTCGGCAGTAATAATTAAAGTTCCGGGGTCCGGCGGCCAGTCATACCCAACAGCAGTACCGACTACGGCTCCACCTTATGGTGACCCGACAAGTACACCGCGACCGGCCGGTCCGACACCAACCCGGAACCCTAATGTGACGCCAACTTCAGCACCAGTGGGGTGCAGCGGCGGATGTTATGGTAGTCTGGCCAACTGTACGACAAACTGCGGATTTACCTGCCCAAAGTTATCTGCCGCCGACACGAAGACTCAGTGTGGTTGGGATAATGCGGTGGCATATAGGTGTTGTAGTCAGGGGACGAATCCGGCTCCAACCAATACCCGAGCCCCGACGACGCCAACGAGATCGATATCACCAACAAACACGCCGACTGGCCCGATTCCGACACGAGGAGAGTCGACACCAACTCCGACTCTGGCCCCGGTATGTCCTAAAAAGGGATCGGGAGATGCTAACTGTGACGGGGTAGTGAATATCAGTGACTTTGGAGTTTGGAAAATGGAGTTTATCCAAAGCACAGTTCAAAGAATGGCTGATTTTAACGGCGACGGCAGAGTGACAATCGCTGATTTCGGGAGTTGGAAGGTGGGGTTTTTGGGGAGATAGGGGTATACTGAATTAAGATATGATGATTTTTGTTTTTGGAATCTTGTGTTTTTTTAATTTGGCAATGAGGCCGGTTTGGGGGGTGGAGGATCCGACCACATACAATGTGAGAGTGTTGTTTGTGAAACTAAGCCCGGTTGAAGGCGGGGAAGATATGATTAAACGATTTTTCGGGTGGCAGTTTTCGGGAAAGACGACCGATCAGGGACTGGATTTGGGGATTAACGCGAATATTAGCGCACTTAAAAGACTGTCGAATAACAGAATTAATTATGAGGTAGTAAAAAAAGTGGATATTTCGGCGTTTCCAAAATATAGCAACGGATATGTTTATGACTTTGCCAAGTACAAGAAGTGTACAGATGGCACGGATACAGCCGGGGAGTGTGAGAAACAGAAATTTTATTTTGACCATATAGATTGGGCAAGAAGTAATAATATCTGCCGACTGGCGGCGGAAAATAATATTGATGAAATCTGGATGGCATCGGCACCTTTTATTACTACCTGGGAGAATTTTATGATCGGGCCAAAGGATGGGTTTAATGTGAACGGGACGGCATATAGTGTGCCGGAATGTACTAAAAACTATGTGGTGATGTCTTCGGGGTGGTCGACTGATTCTTTTGCTCATATTTACGGACATAGAATTGAGGCAACCATGAGGTATATGACACAGTATTGGAAGCCGGAGGATGTTAAAAAATATTGGACTAACTTTGCCGCAACGGACTTGTACGGACTGTCTTATGGCTCGGGGGCGGTGGCACCGGCGAGAGAGGCATATTGCGGTAACAGCCATTTTCCTCATAATGCCACGAAGCACTATGATACGGCCAATAAAACCTACCAAGATTCTACCTGTAAAGATTGGAAGAATATCCCAAACTTTACGGGGACAAGAGAAAGTATTAATTGTGACAGGTGGGGATGTTACGACAGCGGACCATCAGGTTGGGCGGAATATTGGTTGGGGAGTATGCCGAGAGAACAGGGGGGAATTAACCTGGTTTCCAACTCGGGAGTCAGTATTTATTTGAAAAATAATTGGTGGTATTACTTTTTGTACCCGGAAAATGCAATAAGATTTTTGAAAGAGACTAGCGGGGTGGCGCCGACGGTGACGGCCAAACCAACGGTAGTGCCGACACGGGTGCCGACCAATACACCGGCGGTACCGACGGTGTTGCCGACGGTAGTACCACCGACAAAAGTCCCGACGGTCAGACCAACGGTGACGGCCACTGCTACTACCACCCCCGCGTGTTCTAAAAAGGGATCAGGCGATGCCAATTGCGACGGGGTAGTTAATATTAGCGATTTTGCAATTTGGAAAACAGAGTTTATGACTGGCGGCGGACAAAAGACAGCCGATTTCAATAAAGACGGAAAAGTAAACATTATGGACTTTGGGGTTTGGAAAGTGGGGTTTTCGGAGCGATAGAGGATAGGGTTGAAAAACAGTAAAAAAGCGATATAATATTTGTTATATGAAAATAAAAATTCTGATATTTTTGTTTTTAATGTGGTTAATGCCGGGGGCCGGAGGAGCGGGGGCGGTGGAAGACCCAACAAATTTTAATATGAGAGTGCTGTTTGTCGAGTTGAATCCGGTTGAAGACGGCCAGGATATGATCCAACGGTTTTTTGGATACGAGTTTCCGGGGAAGACAACCGATCAGGCCTTGGAAGTAGGGATAGGGGCAAACATAAACGCGTTTAAGAGATTATCTAACAATAAGATTAATTATGAGGTGGTAAAAAAGATTGAGATATCTACATTTCCGAAGTACACCAATGGTTATGTTTATAATTTTTCGAAGTATACTAACTGTGCTTCCGGGGATCCGGGAAAGGTATGTGAAAAGCAGAAGTTTTATTTTGACTATATAGATTGGGCAAGAAGTAACAACATCTGCCGGCTGGCAGCTGAAAATAACATTGATGAAATCTGGATGGCAGCGCCACCATATATCACTACCTACGAGAATTTTATGATCGGACCGAGGGATGGCTTCGAGGTTAACGGAGGAGTATTTACGCTGCCTGAATGTATTAAAAACTATGTGGTGATGTCTTCGGGGTGGACCACCGATTCATTTGCTCATATTTACGGCCACAGAATCGAGAGAACAATGGGCTATATTGTATTGAACTGGAGGGCCGATGACAGGAACAGGTATTGGGAAAATTTTATAGAAATGAAGCTATATGCACCTTGGCCGGGAGGAATATTTCCGGTGACAGGGGCATATTGTGGTAACAGCCATTTCCCGCATAATGCAACGGCGGGTTATAATTATGCTAATAAAACTTACAAGGCCTCTACCTGTGGGGACTGGAAAAATATTCCGAATTTTACAGGAACAAGAGAGAGTATTAATTGTGATCGATGGGGATGCGGCGACAACCGACCGGCAGGCTGGGGGGAATATTGGTTGGGAAGTATACCGAGAGAACAGGGAGGAATTAACTTGGTAAGCAACAATGGGAGCAGTTTTTATATGAAAAACAACTGGTGGTATTACTTTTTGTACCCAGAAAATGTGAACGACTTGGTCAATGAAACTTACGGGACGGCCACTGCCAATTGTCAGCCCGGGGCGTGGACTCAAACAGCTAGCCCGTCTACTCTTAACTGGTTGGCTTTGGGAAGTTATGGAAATACGGGGTATGTAAATGGACCGGCGGTGCCGGTGACGTGTCCGGACGGACAGAAATTTACAAATACGGGAACCTTTTGTTCAAGGCGCGACGGTAAAAAAAAGTTTTATGGAATAACTAGCAATTGTTTTGGGGATGGGCCGACCCCAACTCCGACTCCGGCTTGCCAACCAGGCTCGTGGACGCAGGGAGCCGGTGGGCAATCAATCCGAAACTGGTTTGCACTGGGGAGTTCCGGGGATACAGGATATATAGATGGTCCGACGGTCTGGGTGGCGTGTCCAAGCGGACAGACGTTTACCAACACCGGGACTTATTGTAGCAGGTGGGATGGAAAAAAAAGATTTTATGGAAGCACCAGTTTGTGTAACGGGCCAACGCCACCACCCATTGTGGGGGGAGGTTCTACGCCGTCGGCGACTCCTTCGCCAACCCTGCGTCCGACAAATACTCCCATAGCCAGGACTTGCAGAGGCGGGTGTTACGGGAGCGGGGCAAATTGCAAGACTAATTGCGGAGGGGTGGCCTGCACGAAACTTTCTACTTCGCAAACATTGACGCAATGCGGTTGGAAAGATTTAACAGCTTATAGGTGTTGTAACTAAAGCAGGCGCGATAGTAGCTGTTTTGTCGGGGAAGGGTGTGTATACTTAATTTGTGATTAAGAGGGTAATACTGTTGGCATGTTTGGTTTTTTTTGGGCTATGCCAGGGATTGGTTTTTGCTCAAGGAGCGGCCAGATATAATAACCCCGGTCAGGGGCTGTTTTTGTGCCATTATGATAAGGGGACATCGGAGTCGGTTAAAGGGACGGGGTGGATAGTGTATTGGGGGGTTTTGCAACCCAGGGACCCCAGGACTTTGGCGAATAAATCAGATAGTTGGAATCGGGAAGAGCTGGATAAGCTTATTAACAGGCTAAAATCGGGGAAAAATATGTATCTTCATATGGCCTTGTATAACGCTAATCAAAGCGAAGCGATAGTGTACCCCGCCTGGTTGAAGATTAAGAGGATTGTTTATAGCCGGGGAAATTATCCGGATATTTGGGATTCGGAGTATCGAACCAGAGTGAAAGAGTTTCTGACGCTTCTGAACAGTGAATTTGAGAAGGCGGGAGTGTTGGATAAAATTGAATATATCGAGATGGCGGTGGGAGGTAATTGGGCGGCGCCGGAGTGGTGGTTAAATGATAACGACTTAAACGTATGGTTGGGGGCGGCAGGATGCGGAGCGGGGGATTATGGATGCTTTGGAACAAAGGTGAATGAGGCGGTAAGCGCAATGATTGATATTCATGCCAGTTCATTTCCTAAAAGCGCCTTGATGATGATCAAGGGGTCGTGCAAATATACCGAATGTAATTATAGCCAGTATGACAGTCAGCTTGCAAAATACGGGATGAGGTTGATGATAAAAGCGGCAGGAATAGGCCACCGGACCTCGAATTGCGGGTATCATTATGAACTGGCCTCATGGTCGGGGAGCGTGACAAAAACGGGGCAGGAGCCGTGGGGTCCAAGTGTAAATTGTAAAGGAGCAAATATGGGGTTTGATCCAAATACTGACGGGGCCTGTAAGGATAACTATGAAGTGACTTATACGAATTCATTGTGGCGGGAAAGAAATAGTTATTACTGTATCTATGGCGACGATTTGTTTTGCAGTGATGCAATGGTAAAGAGGACTAATCAATTTGTGGCGGGTCATTTGGGAGCACAAATTAGACTGGTAAGTTTTAATTTGGGAGCGGGGAGCGCCAGGGTGGGCGATAGGGTGAATTTGACAATGAAATGGGAAAACACGGGGTCGGCCCCACTGATGGCGCCTTTGAAACAGGGACAAAAGTGGGAAGCAGGGTCGTATAAATTATTTTTGGAGTATGTGAAGGCCGATGGCAGTAGTATTGAGCAGGTATTGCCAGATGATCTGGCAACTAATACATGGAAAACGACAAAACTATTTTTTGGAAAAGATGTCAGTGTAGCGGTGGAAATTCCCCTAAATTTGGGGGGGAGTAGCGATAGCTCGAGCCAGGCTTATAAAGTATATTTGGGTTTTACTGACCCCAATGGAGAAAAGAAAAGGTTTGCCTTGATTAATACCGAGTCGGCCAATGAGTCGGCAAAGGGAAGGTATTTGATTGCAAATAGTTTTGTGGTGACAGGGAAGGGGGTGGTGGCGCCGACTTTGGTTCCGACGGGGGTGAGAGTGACACCAACTCTGGTGCCGCCGGTTGATCCACCACCTACCAGAGCACCGACCGTCAGGCCAACGGCGACAGCGACGGCCACTGTTACACCCGCGTGTTCCAAAAAAGGATCAGGTGATGCTAATTGCGACGGAGTAGTAAACATTTCTGACTTTGCTACCTGGAAGACGGAATTTTTAGCCGGGGGTGGTCAACAGACGGCTGATTTTAATAAGGACGGAAGAGTAACGATTGGGGACTTTGGTGCTTGGAAGGTGGGGTTTTTGGCCGGGCGATAAAAAAATGGTATTATAATTTATGGCAGTTAAAGTTAAATCTTTTTGGGTGATTTTGTTTTTGTTGGCAGTGGTGGTGGCAGGGGTGTTTTTGGCCGGAAAGAGGCAGGAGATAAGAAAGTCAGCCTATTTTTCGGGGGTAAAGGTGACGATACAACCGGAGGTAATAAGTGCAGATATGGGGAAAGAAGTACCGGTGCAGTTGTGGCTAGAAACGGATAAGGTTAGCGGGTCTGATGACTTTGCCAAGGTCAGCTCGGCGGATATAACAATGTGCTTCGGGTCGGAGCTAGTGTTGGACGAAAAAAAACTTGAGAGTTTGATTGAATTAAATCAAGAAGCGTTTAAGACATTAGTAATGGCTTCGCTGACAAAGAAAGGGGCAAATGAGAGCTGCCTGAAGATAGTGGCTTTGAGTACGGGGATGGAAATAGACAAGTTGAAATCAGGAATTTTCAGAGTGGCAACAATCAAGTTTACCCCTGTTCGCGAGGGAACGGGAAAGATCGACGTACCACAAGAGAGGGTATTTGTGGCCGGTTATAACCCGATGCCGGGTTCGGCCGATAGCTCATTGGCAGTCGGGAGTGTGATGGGGACAAATTATGACATTGGTGGATCACAAAAAACATCCGGAAGCTGCTTTTTCCTTTGGAGGTGGCTCGGGTGGTGCAGGTGATGAGGGTGGTGATTGGCTGTTTTTTGGCGGTGTTTTTTTGGGTTTCTCCGGTCACGTGTTTGGCTGCCACTACTTATGAAATGTCGGATCCTGACAGTTGGAATCAGAGAATTGACGGGCAGGCTTGGCATGACCATATTCCAGATAGGGTACTTAGGGTAGCTGACTTGGATGATGATGGAATAAATGATTATATTTTTGGCTCGATTGGATCGGATTATGGTGGTGGCCATACGGGATCTTTATTTATTGTGAACGGGACTTTGTTGCCTTCTGTCGGAATTGGTAAAACATGGGATTTATTTGGGTCGACAAAGTTTAGTTTGAGAATTGATCATTTTACTGATGACAGTTATTTTCCCTATGGACTTGAGGTGACTGACTTTGATGATGATGGTAAGCCGGATATTGTGGTGGGTGATCCGACAGACGGAGCCTTTATTATTTTGAACGACAAACTTATTAATTACCTGGGGGTAGGAAATACCAGATCTTTGGCTAATTCATCGTCTTATAGCGTGAAGATTTCCGGTGTTGGTACCGGAATGCTGAGCGTGGGTGATTTTGACGGTAACGACCGCCCTGATATCGCTATCGGAGAGTGGGGCAAGGCCTATGTAATTTTTAATGAAAAATTTAGCGAATTAGCTTCGGGGACAACTTTGTCTTTGGCGGATAGTGATAATTATGATTTGCTGATCGATAAGCCAGTTGCCGGTGATGCCTTTGGTTATGTGTTGAGGGTGCTTGGTGATATAGATGGCGATGGAAAAGATGATTTGGGAGTGGGATCGAGGGGGGGAGATAGCGGTAACGGAGCGGGGGCCGGATCTTTGTATTTGTTTTCCGGGAATTTACTGACCGGTTATAAGTCGAGCGGAAGCAGTATTAATGTGGGGAATACCTCGGTGTTTAATGTCCGGATTGATGGAAGCGCCGCCTGGGACTATTTGGCGATGATAAACTTTGGCAGCGGAGATGTTGATGCAGATGGGAAGAGGGATTTGATTGTCGGCGCTTCAGGAGTAAATAGCTGGACGGGGGTGGATTACCTTTTTTGTGGGAACAGCTTGGCGAGTAAATTAGCTACGACAGGTAATATTGTCGAGACATCGGTGGCTAGTAACTATAATGTCAGGTTTGATGGAATTAACGAAAATGATAATTTTGGTGACTATGTGGTTGAATCGGCAGATATAAATAATGATGGTAAGGATGATATGGTTTTGGGAGCATCGATGACTGATAGGCGGGGGGAGGGGGAAGTGTATGTAATTTACGGGGCGGCGAGTTATTGTAGCGGGGTGGGAGTGAGCCGGGATATGTCTGATTCGGCCAATTACAATGTTAAATATTCGGGTGTTGACACAACTGATTTGGGTGGGATACCGGGGGCTAGTCTTCAAGACGTCGATCTTGACGGTTCTATTGATATCTTGGTGGGAGCTTTTATGACGGGGTACAACTCCCGGGAGGAATCCGGTTCGCTTTATACCATTTTGAATTTCCCGCATACTATTGATGTTGAGGCGGTTTCCAACAATCAGCCGTTGTCGACGGTGGTTTTGACCGGTTCGGTGGGAGCGACGAATTCGGTGACTAATATAAGCGGGGTTCAATACCGGGTGGACAGCAATCAATTGACAGGGACATGGAGCGCGTGTACGGCTGATGACGGGGCTTTTGACAGTCGATTGGAGGATTATAGCTGCGAAATTAGCGGCCTTGCGAACGGATCACACACCGTTTATGTAAGGGCTTATGATGAGAATATTTCATATACGGTTCGGGGCAATTTTGCCTCGACGACATTTACGGTTTTGGCACCGACTCCGGATATCACGAATGTCGGGACTTCTTCTCTTGATACCGGAGTGACGATTACCTGGGTGACGGAAGAAGCAGCGTCGTCTCAGGTTTATTACGGACTAACTTCCGGATATGGGACAACGACGACGGTGACGGATACTTCGCCGCTGGTGACCAACCATAGGGTGTCACTATCTTTACTTCAGCCCTGTGCTATCTATCATTATCAGGCGAAATCTGTTGATAGCGAGGGCAATGAAAAATTCAGCAGTGATGGGACTTTTTCAACGACAGGTTGTACGGTAGCAGCTGCCTCCGAGTCGATGTTTGACAAAGTAATTACCGATATTTCGGGCGGGGAGGTCCCGAAACAATTTGTTGATTCTCAGGGTAATAATTTGGGAATTTCGCTGACGATACCTGCTTCTTCGATTGGTGTCTCTGAGGCTAGTTTCCAAATTCAACAATTTAATAAATTTACGACATTTTCTTTGATTCCGTCGCCTCCCGACTATAATCCGGTGAGTGGTTATATCTATGAACTTCGGGCGTTTGATTTGGCGACTACTGAGGCGGTCGGCAGTTTTAGCCAACCGCTGGGTATTAGCATTAATTACAACCAGAGTGATTTGGGAAATGATATTGATGAATCGACTTTAACGATTTACCGGTATCATGATGCTGCCTGGAGCCAACTTTCTTCTTGCCAAATAAATACCGGTTTGCGACGGGTGACGTGCAGTACGACAGGTTTTTCGTTGTTTGTATTGGTGGGCAAAAACAAAGTTGTTTCTGCGGCTAATCTGACTCCGGAGTGTGGTGATCCAAAACCATTTTCGGCGCCCGATCTGTTTGAAGTTTATACCTTCGCCACCTCGGCCACCATGAAATTTACCCCGATTAACAATACGAGCCAATTTTATATTTCATTTTCTTCGGTCAATACTAACGGCGAAGAACACGGGGAGCAAGTGACTCTTGGCCGGGAAGGAGAACAAAATCACACGGTTTACCATCTTAAACCCAATACGGTCTATTACTTTAAAGTCAGAGGCCAATTGGGCTGTCAGCCCGGAGAGTGGAGCAAAATATTGACCGCCAAAACCACAACCGGAAAAAGAACGGCCAGATACTACCCTAATTCCTTAATTCTCAAACCGAAGGTTATGGTGTCGTCAAATTCTGCCAAAACTTCCTCTGTTCTGGGGGCTCAATCACCTACGCTTGAGGTAGAGGTGGAGCCAACTTTGACCCCAATCCCGACTGTTTCTGTCCCTCCCAAGCCTACTCCTTCTGCTTCCGTCACTCCAACTCCAAAATCATGTTTCCGTTTTTTGTGGTGGTGTTGGTGATGAGATGAGATGGGCAGAGATGATGACGGATATTGACTTGACAAGAGGGGAGTAATACCTTAGAATTAGTTGTTTCATGAGTTTTTCCCGCACGATGTGTGTTATTGTACTTTTCCCCTATTTAGAAATTTCAAAAAATAAAAAATGCTGAAGAAAGTTGGCGAGCCTGATGAGGCTAGTGTTAAGGTTGTTACAGCGGTCGAAGAAGTAAAAGTTGCTCTGCCGGAAGTGGCGGCAGCCAAAGATAAGCCGGTGCAGGTTGAAAAAACCGAGGTGCCAAGATCGAGGGTGGAGATAAAACAACCGGTAAGAATCGCTTCACAACCAATCCAAGTAAAGCCTCAGTTGCAACCACAGCCACAAGTACAGGCGCAATTAAATTCTAATTTTGAAAACATTAACGGTATTTTGGAGATAATGCAGGATGGACAGGGATATATTAGGCCTAAGTTTAATCCATCAGCAAAGGATGTGTTTATCGGCTCGATGCAGGTTCGGAGATACAACCTGAGGTTTGGGGATTTGATAAGCGGAGTGGCTAAATCACCCAAGGATGGGGACAGGTATTGGGGGTTGGTGAGGCTTGATAAGGTAAACGGAATGGAGTTGGCTTCAGCCGGTAGAAGACCGGATTTTAGAGATTTGGTACCAATATATGCCCAAAAACAGATAAAGCTCGAGACGGACAAGGAAATATTGTCGACGAGGATTATCGATTTGTTTTGCCCGATTGGTTTCGGACAGAGGGGGATGGTAGTGTCGCCGCCAAAGGCAGGAAAGACGGTTTTGCTAAAAGAGATCGCGGCAGGGGTGACAAGAAACTATCCTGAAGTTCACCTAATGGCAGTACTTGTGGGGGAAAGACCGGAGGAAGTGACAGATATGCAGAGATTCATAAAAGGAGAGGTAATTGCTTCTAGCTTTGATCAGAAACCTGAAGAACAGACCAGGGCGGCCGAGATTGCGATTGAGCGGGCAAAAAGATTGGTAGAACTGGGGAAAGACGTAGTGATGGTTTTTGATTCGATCACGAGACTGGCTCGGGCTTATAATTTGGCGATTCCGACTTCAGGAAGAACACTGTCGGGAGGATTTGACCCGGCAGCGCTTTATCCATCGAAGAAATTTTTTGGAGCGGCAAGAAAAATTGAAAACGGAGGATCGCTAACCATTATCGGGACGGCTTTGGTTGATACCGGGTCAAAAATGGATGAATTGATTTTTGAGGAATTTAAGGGCACAGGAAATATGGAACTGAGGCTTGACAGAAGGTTGGCGGAGAGAAGGATATTTCCGGCGTTTGACATCTTAAAGTCGGGGACGCGGAAGGAGGAATTGCTTTTGGGTGAAAGTGAGCTGAGTAAAATTATTGCAATCCGGAGGATGTTTGATGTTATTGATGACAGTAACGGAGCAACAGAGATGATTATCGAGCAGATGTTAAAATCAAAGAATAATGATGAATTTTTGGCAAAAGTGGGGAAAAAATAGAGAGACAAACAGCCTTAAAGCCATGCCTGCCGGCAGGCAGGTCGAAAGTCTAAAAGTCGGAAAGTCGAAAGTCTAAAAGTCTGAAAGACTGAAAGATTAATAGTCTAAAAGTCGAAAGTCTAAAAGTCTGAAAGACTGAAAGATTAATAGTCTAAAAGTCGAAAGTCTAAAAGTCTGAAAGACTGAAAGATTAAAGATGATAAATAAAAAATTTTTTGAAGAAGAATCAAAATTAATTAGAGAGTTTTTTGTTGACCAAAGTCGTTTTTGGGAAGGGGTGTTGGCGGTGTGGTTGGGGTGGGCAGGAATTATAAAAAATAGCCTGAGCAAGATGATGTACCGGCAGAGAGGCCGATTTAGCCAAACTTTTGTTAATGTCAGTATGGCGGCGTTGTCGTTTCTGGTGATAGTGTTTTCCGGAAAAGTTGAAGAACTGATTACATTTTCGGGAAATAAAGATGCCGGAGGAAGTAATTATTTGATTATGGCGGCGGACGAAATCGGGGGAGCGGAGACGCAAATATCCAGTTTGCCAAAAGGGGAAACGACCGAGTATCGGGTGGAGGAGGGGGATACGATATCAGCGATTGCGGTGAAGTTTGGGGTGTCGATTGACACAATTATGTGGGAAAATAACTTAAAGTCAGTAGATCAAATTAAGCCGAAACAGATACTAAAGATACTTCCTGTAACAGGGATGAGGTATAAGGTTACCAGAGGAGAGACTATTTATAGTATAGCCAAAAAATTACAGGTTGACGCACAAAACATTATTGATTACCCTTTTAATACATTTAGCAACGATGAAACTTTTGCTTTGTATGCCGGTCAGGAGCTGATAGTGCCGGACGGAATAAAACCGAAGGAAGTAGTTATTGATCAGGCCAGATACGTGGCCAGGACGGTGGCGCCAATTCCGGGAGTTCAGGGGGAAGGTAATTTTATGTGGCCAACTGCGGGGCGTATCAGCCAGAGGTCGTCTTGGTATCACACGGCAGTTGATATTGCTTCCAAAGACGGACCGAACATCCAAGCAGCTCAGGGCGGGACGGTGGTGACGGCGGGATGGAATGCCGGAGGTTATGGCAACTATGTGATTATTGATCACGGTAATGGCTATAAAACTTTGTATGCACACTTATTGAGTAACTCGTTGGTGGTTCAGGCAGGGCAGAGGGTGGTGCAGGGGCAGAAATTAGGGGTGATGGGAAGCACCGGAAGATCAACCGGCCCTCATCTTCATTTTGAAGTGATTAGTCCAAAGGGGAAATTGGATCCGTTGACAGTGCTTAAATAGGGAATATCTGATAAAGTTAGTGTGTAGATGAGAAGAAATGGCCATGCCTGCGGGCAGGCAGGTTTTACAATTATTGAGTTATTGGTGGCGATATCGATAATGGCAGTATTGTCGGTTATTGCCTTTGGCCAATACAGGCAGTCGAAACTAAAGGCGAACGATGTTCGGAGGAAGGCAGATTTGAATTCACTTTATAAAGCGATACTGACGGTATACAACGATTCGGGGGTCTTTCCCTCTAATAGTAGTATCCCCTGGGGAGTGGGGTTGACGGCCAGTGACGGGACTTCATATATGAAGCAAACACCGGTGGATACAAATCCGGCTTTGCCATATTATGTAGAAACGAGGGATGGGGGGAAGAAAGTAGCTATTTTTTCGAATTTGGAGAACGTGGAGGATTCGGAATATAACAAATATTGTCCGGGTTGCCCGGGTAATCCGTCGTGCCGGAATTCTAATTTTGGTTATCGAGCGGGTAACGGACTGACTTATCACTATGTGGTTTTTAGCTCAAATACATCTTATGGGGATTTTGGATTGAATTGTGATATAGTGGCGTTACCCACCAGTACACCGGTACCTCCCACTAGTACACCAGTTCCACCGACCAGTACGCCGGTACCTCCCACTAGTACACCAATACCACCAACTAGTACACCAGTGGCAGCCACCAGTACACCCGTGTCGGCAACCAGTACACCAGTCCCACCAACCAGTACACCGGTGGCACCGACCACTTCACCGCCGCCACCAACAAGTACACCGATAGTACCGACACCAACATCAACTTGCACTAATCCGGTGTGTCATAGAGATTGGGATACGGATGGGTACGGTGATCCGGGGGTGGCCAATAATACCGGATGTGCATCGTGTGTGGCAGGATATGTTATTGATAATAGCGATTGTTGTGATAACAATAATTTGATAAGACCGGGATCGGCATATTATTCAACTCCTCACGCATCTTGTGTTGGGGTAGGGAGCACTTGGGATTATGATTGTAGTGGTACAGTTACATTCGCGGTAGGGGCGACTTCTGTGTCACTTGCGGGAAGGCTAAAATCCGGGGGATATTTTCGATACAGAGGGCCTGATTGTGCAGGATGGTCGCCATCGGAAACCGGATATCTGGGATTTGACGCTCAATATATAACTCAGGCTGACTGTGGTAAAAACTATTATCTTTGCGACGATGAGGATCTGTCAGTGTTTGATGACGGCCAGGTGTATTCAAGAAAATCGGCAACAGGTGTTTGTGAAAATATTACCCCGTACTGGATGACAGCGCCCGGGGTTTGTACTTCTCTCGGGTGGCAACAGACAGTTAAGTGTCGATAAGATAAATTTGCGGTAAAAAGATATATTTTGTATTTGTGGATTGAGGTGGGGTTTGTTATTCTGAGTTCATGCAGAAGATATTGAAGTGGTATGTAAGAATTGTTATTATGTTGTTTCCGATTTTCTTTTTGCCGGTAGTTACCGATATATTTGGATTTGGAAAGAGCTGGTTTTTGGGAGTAACGGCACTAATCGGTCTGGTTTTGTGGGTGGCAGAAATACTGATCACTAAAAAAAATAGTATCAGGGTAAACAAGCCCTTTTGGCTAGTATTGGGGTTGACTGTATGGGCGGGGATTGTGTGGACGAGGCTGAGTGTGGGAGTGCAGATGAGAACGATGATGGCGCCGATGGGGTGGGGTTTTTTGGTGGCGATGCTGATTTGGTTTTTTCTGTGGTTGCAGGTATCGGAAAAAGAGGAGACTAATAAACAATTGTGGTTTTTGTCGGTATCGGGGGTGGTGGTAGCGATAACTTCTATGGTGGTTTTTATGATTCCCACGGCTAGGCTGCCAATTTTATTGCCGAAGGATAACCCGATCCTGTCTATCGGGCAGGGGTGGTCTGTGACGGGATCACTGATGAGCGAGGTAGCATTTATGCTTTTACTGGTGAGCCAGTGGGTAAAAAGATTGTTGGCGAAACTAAAAAATAAAGACGGAAGCGATGGGTATATGGTTGAGGCGGTAATGGCAGCGGTTTTCGGACTGGTATTGCTTTTGGATGTGTATAGACTGGCGACGGGCGGTCTTTTGATGCTGGATAAAAACAGCTCCTGGGTAATTGCAGCAGAGACGCTGAAGCGGTCACCATTTTTTGGAGTCGGTTTTGGGAATTTTTCCGAAGCATTTAGTCTGTACCGACCGGCACAATATAATTTGACAAAATATTGGGCGAACGGATTTAATACATCCTCGATGGGAATATTGAATATATGGACGGAACTGGGGATTGTGGGACTGTTGCTGGTAGTAATGTTGGTTAGTGCTTGGGCCAAGACGAAAAGAAGAGGTGATTTTTGGTTGGTGGGGATGTTTTTGATTTTGTTTGTCATACTACCAATGGATTTGATGATCTGGTTTGCGGTGATGTGGTTACTAGCGGGAGGTTTGTTTGAGAGCCGGGAAATAAAATTAACTTTGAATGTGGGCGAAAATAACCTTAATATTGGGCCTTGGATTTTGGGTTTAATTTTGACGAGTGGAGCGATTTTTGGCGGATATCATTGGGTGAAAATTTTGCGAGGAGAGATGTTTTTGAGGGAGTCCTTTGTGGCTTCATCGAAGAATAACGGCGGGTTGACCTATGATTTGCAGATTAAAGCAATCGGACAAAATAACACCTTTGCGGAATACAGAAGAATTTATTCACAAACGAATTTGGGGCTAGCTCAGGTGATGTTGTCAAACAAAGATGTAACCGACGATGATAAACAAAAAGCATCGACTTTGATTCAACAATCAGTGAGGGAGGCAAAATCAGCGGTAGCCCTGGAAAGTAACAATGCGGTTTATTGGACAAATCTGGCAGCAATTTATAAGGCCCTGGTGGGATTGGTAGACGGAGCGCCTGATTGGAGTTTTCAGGCATATCAGCAGGCGGCGACGTTGGATCCGGTTAACCCGTTGATTAAATTGGATATGGGATGGTTGCTGTTTGCGGCCGGAAGGTATGATGAAGCTGATAGGGTGTTTGAACAAGTGGTGGTCAATAAAACCGATTATGCCAATGGTTGGTATAACTGGGCATATACGGCCAAAAAAAGTAACAGGTTGGCAGATGCGGTCCAGAGACTTTCTCAGGCGGTGGCGTTAGTACCCGTGGATTCAGGTGATTACGAAAAAGCAACGAAAGAACTTTTGGATTGGAAAAAGGAACTGGATGAGGCGATGAAGAAGCAGGCTGATGCTGCGAAAGCGACGACTGCCAAGCAGGCCGAGACTTTGCAGACGTCTGAACCACTGCCGACTGCTGGAAAAGTGACAGTTCCAAATGAAGAGATGGAACCACCGGAGACTCTGCCAATACCGACGGTGGAAGTGGTAACACCAACGCCAACGACTACCGGACCGACAATGACACCAACCGGATCGCCTTAAAATGCGACCGAAATTGATAAGGGGACGATTGAAGATGCCTTTTTGAACAGGAAGAAATTAAGAAATCGGGAAATTAGTTGATTATCCACCACTTGAATTCAATCGGTTCAGGGATGGGGGAATCAAGACCGACAGTGAATGAAGTGTTGGTTTTGGAAATTACACGGAGACTCTGGTGCTTGCCACCTTTTATTACACTGAGATAGACCTGTGAGGAAGGAGCAAGGTTTTTATTTTGAAGATTGATTTCTTTGGTGGCTGAAGGAAGGGTGGTTTGGCCGGAAAAGGAATTAGTGTCGGTGAGGTTTTCAACATTGATGCTTTTTGATGTTTCGGGGGCGGCGATAATCAGACCTGTCCCGATAGGCAAGCCGGAGTCTGCCTGAATGATGGGAGGATTGTCCTGAAGATGGATGGTGGGGGATGGTGACGTAATTGGTAATCTGTAATCTGTAATCGGTAATTGTTTTGAATCGCTAGAGCTTTGGGAGACTAATTTTTCCAGTGCGAGTTTTTCATTTTCAACTTGGGTTTTTTGATCTAGATCGGTAATCAAGGGCAGAAGAGTGGTGTAGGTTTGAAGAGCTTGGGGGATCAGGCCGGTTTGTTGTTGGAGACGGGCTAAATCGTAAAAATTTTGGGCTTTGGTGGGCTCCAGAACAACTGTTTGGGTGAGATAGGCAAGGGTTTGAGCAGCATCACCTTTTTTGGCGTACATAGAGGCCAAATCACGGGTAATTTCGGCGGAATCGGGGTTGAGCTTTTCGGCGGAGGAGAGATCGGAAATGGCCTGATTAATCAGCTCGGGTTTTGAGCCGGCAAGGGATTGAAAGATGCGGCTGCGTTGATAATAGCCCCGGTAGTCTTGAGGGAATTCTTTGATGGAATCGGTGGCGGATAAGATGGATTGATTGAGAAGGCTGATGATAGTTGGTTGAGAGGGCGGACACGTCGGTCCGCCCGTACATGATTGTTGCAATTGGAGAGCTTGGCTGAAATATTGTTGGGAGGTCAGAAGATAGTGTTGAATTGATTTGGGGACTTGGGTTGGCGAAGGAGATGTAACTGGTAATCTGTAATCTGTAATCTGTAATTGATTAGAATTAGCAGAATCTTGGGATTTAAATAAAATTAGGGA
This sequence comes from Candidatus Shapirobacteria bacterium, assembly GCA_041659325.1. Taxonomy (NCBI): domain Bacteria; phylum Candidatus Shapironibacteriota; species Candidatus Shapirobacteria bacterium. Next base: position 215,203 of record JBAZYN010000002.1, read on the forward strand.
GCCAAAAGATATGAGGGTGAGGCCGGAAATGGAGATGAGAGGAATAAGGGAGGGTCTCGTATTTTTTGGGGGAGTAGTAGAAAGTGGTCTAACCCCGAGGGATTCAAGTTTTTGGATTTGGTCGGGGGTGAGATCCATAAATTAGTTTAAGGGATAATTTCGAAATTTTTAGGAGTTAATGGCAGTTGGCGGTAGCACTGGTCGAGATAATGCAAGTTGCTTTGTTGCCACCGCCGGTGACTGCTTTACAGGTACCGCAAGAGCCGCTATAACTAGCTGAGCTGCCAATATTAGATTTCACAGTGCAATCGTTGGAACATAGATATGTGCTTGTTCCGCAAGGAGTATTGGCGGCAGTACGACAGGTATACCCGAGGGAACCAGAGGTACAGTTGCTGCTTGTCCAATAACATTTGGCACTGGTGCTGTAGTAATAACCATATACGTTTTCCCTTTCAAGAGTATTACTGCAGTTATAATCCCATGGAGAGCTGGCCCCGACGCAGGCGGTACTGGCAGCGTAATAAGCGGTGACGCCGGTATTGAAGCTTTTGCCAACTCCAACAACATCACAACAATCATCGCCGGAGGCGACATATCCGCCCGGGGCGGCACCGCAGCTGCCGACACTGGACGTACCAACACCATAACCATCGGTATCAGCGTCACGGTAGAAGGTGGTACAACCAGCACCGGAGGTACAGTTGCCATCGGTAGCAATACAGGCAGAGGTAATATATTTGCTACTGCCGACACTGACGGCGCTGGAACCGGCGCCGGTATTATCGGACCTGGTACTTCCAGTCCCGCTACAGGCACGATAATAAATGGTGCCGGAACAGGTGTAATCGGTGCAGCTATAACCGGTACCGGCACTGGTACCGATGTCGGGGATAATATCTACGGCGGTAGTACCGGCTGATTTACATACATAGCCATCGGCGACGTTGATAGTGCCGTTGGCGGTATCGCAGGCACCGGCATTGTCGCAGTTGCCACTGGGACCGGTGCGGATACATTTGTCGGCGGAACAGGTGGTGTAGGTGGCGGCACATTCGGTAAATAAATCTTCTGCGGCGGATTGGTTGGCGACGGCGCCGGTGACACATTTGTTGCAGGTGCCGGCGGGATTGGCCCCGGAAGGACAGGAGGTATTTGGGTCGGAATCGATAGTATCTGGATAGGAGATGCCGATTTTTGGAGTGACATTGGCCGGAGGGGTGAGGGCGACGACAGGGAGGGTGGAACCCGGATAGCCATCGTTGTCGGTATCGGATAGATAAGGGCGGTATTTAAGGTATATTTTTTTGTCGGCGGAGAGGGTAAGAAAACAGTCGGTACAACCTCTTAGGTCAATGCTACCAACAACCAGGGTGCCGCCAATAACCAGGCTAGTATTGGTGCCGGTTAAGGTAAGAGTGGAGGAATTTGCTACCCCCTGAGCCCCATTATCAAGATAAAGGTTGGTGACATTGCAGCTACTACCATCAGTGGCGCTATAGGAAGTAGTGCCGGAGGTGCAGGCGGCAAAAATTGATGATGAAGAACTAAAAAAATAAACATTAATAATAATTAGTATTGCAACGATGGATTTAGCGCATGGGGAAGTCATATTTTAGAAGTTGGTTTTGGCTGTCGAGAGCCTGGAAAACCATATAATAAGTATAATCGTAAGAATCAGTGATGATGGAATCACCCTGCCAAGTACCATCGGTTGGGGTGCCGGAGATGAGTTTTAGGTTTATGGCAGCTGTTTGCGTGGTGTCAGTGGTAAGTTCGTAAAAGGCTTTGGTAATGGGAAGGGCACTTTTTAGTTTGATAGTGACAGTTTGGCGACCGGCAATTTGGGGATCGTAGGGATCGATGGTTAGGTGATAGGGAATGGGACCGGTTTTTTTGGTACTTTGAACGGTAAATTCCTGATATCCGCGAAGGGTCGGTTTTGATGGTTTAAGGGTGGGGGTAGCTTTTGTTGGAGAAATTGAGGTATTTTGGGAATTATTTTTAAAGATGAGAGGAGTTTTTTTTCTGGACTTGAGATTGAGATTGTAGTAAAAGATGCCAAAAATCAGAAAGATGAGAAATACACAAATCAGGATAAGGAAAATAAGCTCGGTGTCTTTGGCGAGATAGTGACTATTTTGATGAGGTTGGTCAATCATGTCGGTTGGCGGTGATTAAGTATTATTATTTGTGAGATTAATGTCAAGCGGGGTGGGTGGGGTGTATGCAGATACCTAATTTATAATCCACCAGTTGACATCAATGTCTTTGTCGAGCTCTTGGTCGAGGCCAATAGTAAATGAGTCGGCTGATTTTGATTTTAGATAGATAACCTGGTTTCTGGTTGAACCAACCGGAGTCAGATAGACCATGGAGTTTGGAGTCAATTTGTTGTTGACGATGGTAAGCTCGGTTTTCCCGGCGGGGAGGGTGAGAGTGCCGGCGGCGGCATTGGAACTGATTTGGGCAGAGGAGGAGGCTTGAGGGGAAGCGGAGTCGGCTGCTATTATGGTAGCGCTTTCGGTGGCGATGCTGATTTTTTGGGTATCGATTTCTTTAGCGGTTAATTTTCCACTTATGCTGGCGTCTTGAGTGGCTAACATATTGGCAATTAATGACCCAGAGACAGTAGCATCTTTAGTAGTAATATTACCGGTGGCGGTGATGTTGCCACCAACATTAAGTTGGCCGTTTACAGTGACTTCACCGGTATCAGAAATAACTAAAGTGTCTGCCAGAATGTGAACCGAGCCAATACCAGAGTGTTGAAGATAGAGAGCGGTATTGGCGGTGTCGATGTAGTTATCTTTGATAATGACATCACCGACGGAAAGAGTGCCGGTGATGAAAGCATTGGCTAATTGAGAATCACCATTGATGGCTAGTTTACCGCCGACGACTAAGTTGTCAGTTAGAGTCAGGCTGCCGGTTAACTTGGCAGAGTCGGAAGCAATATCGGTAATCCATTCTTTTGACTCGGCTAAAAGCGGGGAAGGAGTAGCCTCAGGGGGGGCGGTGATTAATTTTTGGATTTCGGCTCTAAGAGAGGAGATTTTTTCGGTCATGAGGTCGCCAAAGGAGCCTTCGCGACCGACGATACTGTCGGCATAAAGAGTGCCGGTGATGGTGGCGTCTTTGACTTCCAGGTTGTCCGTCTTGATATTTTTGGAAATCAGAGAATCTATATAGCCGGTTTTGACTTCGATATTTTCGGTAGTGATGTTTAGTGCTTCTAAATCATCTACCTGAACCAGGGGAGAAACAATTTTGTCCCGGATGGTGAGGTTGTCGGTGACAATGTCTTTGGCGGTGATGGCGCCGGTTTTGAGGTTGGCAATGGTGGCAGAGAAGAAATTGCCGATTTCTTTGACGACATTGTTTTGAGAATCAGTGAGAGTATAAATACCATCGCCATTTAGGGATAGGTTGTGCTGATAGTCGGCGGGGTTGAGTGAGGTTTGGATATCGAGATTGTCAATTTCATCGGGAGAGTCGATGATATAGCCAACCTCATCGGATTGGCGGGTGTTGTCTTGGTCGACAAAATCCCATCTGGGGGCGGTAAAACGGTAGGAAATTTTGGATGGGGAGGAAGAATAGATATAAATAGTTTTGTTGGCTTCATCAAGTTCGTACCAAACTTTAGAGCTGTCGGAAGGAGTTAAGAGAACGGTTAGCCGGCTGATATTTTCGGCCATGTTGGTGGTTTTGCTGAATAGCCAGAGGTCAGAGCCGACGGGCTGAGAGGTTAGTTTAAAACCACCCCGATAGCCGACTTGCGGAACATATTGAGAGGTGTTGATGCTGCCGACAACTTCTTCTTTTTGACCGGGCATGGCCGTTAACCAGGTGGCATATTTTGAGCCATTGATAGTGTAGGGAGGATCGATAAGACCAACGGTGATTTTACCGGCGCCGTCCTGAACTATTAAGGTGCCGCCGACATTAAGAGTACTGTTGACGGTAAGGGAACTACCAATGGTGACGTTTCCGGTCATACCGATATTGCCATTGGTGCTCAAAAAAATTGCACTCCTGTCCCAAACAACAGCGTTTGCGGTGCTGCCAACGCCGGTATTGCCAACGTTTAAAAGAAGGCCGCCGGCAGCACCACCAATACTTTCAATCTTGGCGGCGGGATCGGAACTGCTGTGTTTCCAACCACCGCTATAAAAGGCCCCAAATTTGATAGACCCAAGGTTAGCTAAAGAGAGTGAGGAACTGTTGGCGTCGGCATTGTTTAAGTCCAGATAAAACATTGGGTACTCAGAGGCAGTAGAGTCATAATATTTTGGGGCGGACAAGATACCGGCGGTTCCGACGGTGAGGTTGCCGGTAATACCGATGCCGCCGGCAAAAATGTTGGTTCCCGTTCCACTAATGTTTATGGTTCCATCTAAGGTAAGGTCTCCGGCCGCAGTTAGGTTTAAAACTTCATTAAATTGGGTAGAATAGTCGCTCGAAACTTTGAGAACGCTGGTTGCGCCGGTAGTGGTTGTGGTGTAAAAGCGGAAATCTTTGTCGATTAAGGTGTCGAAATGTAAAGCACTGGCACTTTGATATATCTGAGCATAACCGGTGCTTTCATAGTTCTGAAGCTTTAAGAATTTATTAGAGTTGGCCGCACCAGTGAGGTGCACCAGTCCGCCGTAGATGTCTAATTTTGCCGTAGGATTGGTGGTGCCAATCCCCACATAACCGGTGTTGGTAATGGTTAGAGCCTGAGTATTGTTATTTATACCCAAGAAAGAGAGACCAGAGGAAGCGGCACTAATGTTGATATTGGTAAAGCCGGTATCGGTTAAGGTGCCTCCGAGACCAAGAATATTGCCGGTTAAATGGAGACCATTATCAGCCGCATAAGTAGTACCAGTACTGGTATTGGTAATGGTAATAGAGGTACCGACCTGAGAAATACTGATACCAACTCCATTGATAAAGTTAACCTGAGAGAGAGAAGTAACGGGAGTAGTGTCACCACTGTTGGTTTGGAGTCCCCAGTTTCGATAGTTATCATAAGTACCGGAATCAAAAGCCATACTCCCGAGGACTCTTCTGGTAACGACATTGGTAGTGGGATCAATGAAGAGAGCGGTAGTACCGGAACCGACAACAGTAGAAGCAGATAAAGTCAGAGTCCCACCTATACCGACATTACCGACAGTGGAGAGAGAAGTACCAATCCGTAAGTTACCAAAGGTAACCATGGCAGCAGTATCAATGTTCTGGGGTAAGGAGAGACCAATGGCACCGGTATTGGCAGAGACACTGATCTGATTGGCAGTACCGGTTAACCAGGTAACACCAGTATTGATAATCTTGTTACCGTTGAGACCTAACCCGGAACCATAATCAACCGAGAGGACATTGTCAGATGAGAGAGTCAGACCGACACCAGCGGCATAAGTGGTACCAATACCATCGATCCATTGAAGGCCTGTTTGGGTGGATGATAAGATTTGACCGGTAGTACCGGTAGAACCAGAAGCAAGAATAGTACCGGTAAGGTTGAGGCTACCGGTTAAGCTAACATCTCCGGCAGAGTAAATACCGCCAAACCCGACATTTAGGCCGTTTCTAACATAGAGATTATTACCGATATTGGCATTTTCAGAAGTATTTAGGTTGTTGGTAAGGATATTGCCGGCATTGATAGCGGGAGTATCTATACCGTTGATATCGATAATTTCAATACCGGAAGTACCGTCGGCGATATAGGCATATTTTCCATGGACATAAGCTTTGTAAGCATTGCCGGGGGTGTCATAGGTAGTTACCAGAGAAGGCGAAGCGGGATTGCTAATATCGATTATGTGCAGACCGGAGGTGCCGTCGGCAACATAAGCGTAACGGCCGGCAATAAAGACACCGTTGGCATTTCCTGCAGTGTTATATGAGCCAACTTGAGCGGGGGAGGTGTTGTTTGAGATATCTACAACGAGTAATCCACTAGTGTTGGCGGCGATGTAAGCATATTTACCATCAGCATAAATGTCTAATGCGGTAACACCGAGGGACAGGGTGCTAACAAGGGATGGAGAGGTGGAATTTGATATATTTAGAATATCCAGACCGGCGCTGCCGACGGCATAGGCGTAATTGTTTACTACAGAAACTCCGTTATATAGCCCCGGGTTGGTCACATATTCTCCCGTTTCGATGGGGCGGGCGGGGTTAGTAATATCAACAATTTGGAGGCCTTGCTTATAATCGGCGAGGTAGGCATATTTTCCGGAGATGTAAATATCTTTTGAAACACCTCCGGTTTTAACGGTACCGCCGATACTGAGATTTTGAGGATCAGAGATATCGATAATCTGAAGATCAGTGTTTACCCCGTCGGCCAGATAGGCGTATTTTCCGGCGATGGCAATGGCGTTTGAGGGGAAACCGGCGGTGTTATAATCGTTAGTGATTACCGGGAAAGTGTTGTTGGAAATATCGAGGACAATCATTCCGGTGTAAGTGGAAACATAAGCATATTGGCCGGAAACGACGATATCATAGGCAGTTTCGCCGATAGAGAAGGTGGAGAGCGCTTCCGGAACACCGGAGATAGTTTGAAGGAAATTACCTCCGGAGAGAGTTAGTTTTGCACCCGGATTGGTTGTCCCTATCCCCACATACCCATTTTCTCTAATGGTCAGAGCCTGAGTATTGCTATTAACACCTAAGATTGAGAGACCGGAGGAGCCACTACCAATGTTGATATTGGTAAAGCCAGCCTGATCAAGTGTGCCCCCCAGACCAATGGCATTAGTGTAGTTGGTTAAACCATTAGAGAGAGTAAAGGCTCCGGTATTGGAATTAATACTTAAGACACCGGTATTGGTAATGGTTCTACCAATACCGGAACCGGAAAGAAGAATACCGGAACCACCAGTCAGAGTAGTAATGAAGTCACCAGTGGAACCGATACCGACAAAAGAAGCAGCATGAAGACCATCGAGAACATCAGCATTAAGATTGGTAACCAGATTGGTACTCCCGACACTGACAAAGGTACCACCGACAGTCAGATTGGTAAGAGTGGCACTACCACTAACACCAATCCCACCATTAAAGGTCTGATAACCAGTCCAGACATTACTGGAACCAAGGTTAAGCTGGAAGTCAGCACCGGAGAGAGTGATACCATTACTGGCGGTATAGACAGTACCGGCCGGTAAAGCACCTTTGGTGATAATACCGGAACTGTCAATGTAGAGAACAGTACTGCCAACAGCAACATTGGTACCGGTGAGAGATAGAGTCCCACCGATACCGACATTACCGGAAACACCTAACCCGGAAGTGAAGTAACCATCGCCGACCACATGTAATTTGAAAAGAGGATCAGTGGTACCGATGCCGACGTCACCATTGCTATCTATTCTGATTCTGTAGTTTTCTCCTTGTTTAAGATCTATAACACCATAGCTTCCACTGGTAATATTACCTGTTCCTAATGTTAGAGCACCTGAATTACCAGAAGATGATCCACCAGCGCCAGTAATAAGATTTACGTATCCGCCGTTGGCAGCAGAACCGGCTCGACCTGCTGTTATGGAAATGTGACCACCATTGCCGGCAGAATAATCGACAGCACCGGCGAGGAGTTCGATATTTCCAATATCGCTTCTGCTCCCCCAGGCACCTGTGTTTTGGCCGTAAATATAGACATTACCACCAATAGTATTACCGGTGTATGTTTGTTTACCGACATAGACATCTCCTCCATACCCAGCGCCACTTGTGTCGTATTGTCCTCCCTCCAGATAAATATTCCCGCCACGGAAGCCACTACCCCCTCCACGGGTTCCACCTCTGATATAAACCTCTCCTCCGTTGGCATTGCTAATTCCTGCACCACCAATAATATAGGCATCTCCGGCATTGTTACCATCACTTTTCCCCCTCATGGTGACATCACCTGTTGACAGTGTATTTATGGACAGTTGTATTGTCCCGGCAGGATTAACTACTTCGAGTTTGTTGGTTGGAGCGGTGGTGCCAATGCCGACGTTACCACTAGAAGCGATATACAGACTTTGACTATTCCCCAGACCTAAAAATGACAAAGAGAAGGAAGAAGTACCGATATTAGTATTTTGATCAAGAGTGCCACCTAGACCAATTCCGGTATTGCCAATAGCCTGGAGACCATTGGTGGCCATGTTAAAGAAACCGGTGCCACCGATCTGGAGAAAACCAGCAGAAGAGATACCATCAAGATAATCAGCAGAAAGATTGGTAACAGTATTGGTGCTACCAACAGAGACAAAGGTACCACCGACAGTCAAATTAGTGAGAGTGGTACTACCACTGACACCAATCCCACCATTAAAGGTCTGATAACCAGTCCAGACATTACTGGAACCAAGGTTAAGACGAAAATCGTTTCCCGAAAGAGTGATCCCGGTGCTAGCGGTGTAGGCAACACCTTCAGGCAGGTCGATCCAGGTAGGAGTGTCGGCGCCATTGCTAGCAAGGATTTGGCCGGAGTTACCCACAGACGAATTGGCTAGTTTTGTACCATTTCCATAGATGATTGATCCATTGGTGGCGGCTAAGTTATCGAGTAAATTTAGTTGGGTAGCGGTGGCTGAGATGAGAGTGTTGCCGATTGATATATTGGTAGAACTGAGGGTAGCGCCAACATAGACATTTCCGGCGGCAGTAACTTCAAAGCGGGTATGAAGCTCAGACGTGTCGCCGAGGCCGGTATTGTAATTTTGAAATTGAAGAAAGTTGTAGCCCCGAAGTTGGTTGCCCACCTGGCCACTGAATAAGTTTCCGGTGGCTAAATTGGCGTTGGTGGCATCGATGAAGCCGCCGATACCGGCAGGAGGAGTGGTGCCTTCTGTTAAAAATTGAATCACTCCGGCCCCATCGGGGTTGATGGTAATGTCGCCACCGCTGCCGTCGGTGGCCTTGATCAATACCCCCTGACCCTCGATGCCAAGTGAGCCGTTGGTGGCTTTGATAGTGGGGACATAGGCGCCACTATCGCCAAGATTTAGGTTGCCCTGTTCGTCGAGGACGACCACGTTGTTGCGATAGGCGACACCGGAGGGACCAATGCCTAATCCCTGAAGTGTTTCTGAGTTTAAGGCGTAGGCGACAGTGGCGATTTGCTGACGGGGATCCATGACCTCATCGTCGGCGGTGATTTCTAGCCAAACGGCAGTGTGTTCAGAAAAAACGCTAGAGGGAATTTCTAAACCATGAGTTTTACCTATAATTACGGAAAATATACCGTTGGTATCGGGAGTAACTACTTGGCTAGCGCCGGTTTCAGAGGTGTAAAGTGAAGTGCCGACACCCAGGGTGGGGTCGTCAAAGAATTTGAAGACGATGCCAGTTTCGGAGCTAATCGGGTTGCCATCCTGGTCGGTTAGACGACCCTGAAAGGAAAATTGACGGGTGGGACTTTTGGGAGCGTTGGCGGTGGAATAGGCAAGTTGCCTTTTGGCTTTGAGAATGGTTTGTGAGTAGAGCCCATAGCCGAGGCCGGAGAGGATGATAAGAATTATGGAGACGAGAAGGTATTGGTTAAAAAGAGAAAAGCCTGGTCGTTTTACACCTGGTAAGGGAGTGGGTGGGTTAAGTAGGTTTTTGATATACTTTCTTATATTTGATTGAGGCGTGTTTTGAGATTTTAGGTAGTATTTGAAGCTCTCGACAAGCTTGGTTGGAGAAGGTCTCTGGTGTTTTTTTAGGGCGGACTTGAAAAAGTTTGAAGTAATCAGTTTTTGATCAAGGGCGAATTGGCAGAACTTGTTTAAGGATGCCAGGCGTCTGGCGGAATTGTTTTGAGTGGAAAGATAGGAGACGTATTGGCCAAAGGCAGCTTTGGAAAATATGTTGACAACTCTCTCCTCGGTGTAGGCGATAAATTTCCTGGTATCGACTAGATAATTACGAATCGTATTGGGATTGTAACTGCGCTTTTCAAGCCAGGAATGGAAGCTATTGAGCACAAGCTCAATATTTTGTCGATCACCCATGATTATTTCCAGAGCCAGATAAAGCTGGCAGCGATTATGAGAAAGGGGAATAACTTTTCGGCGATAATTACCAAAGGGCTTTGCGGGTGCGGTGATAAAGAATCAGGTATAAAATGGTATTTTTTATACGTTTTTAAGTGGCGTCTGATAGGGTACATAGAATAACTATCTACTATTAGAAAAAAGCTGTCAATAGTCGGTTTTTAGGGGAAAATGATACGTTATGATAGTATCTTGTAACTGGTAATTTGTAATCAGTAATCTGTAATCTGAATTTCACGGGGCGACAATACACGAATAGAACTACTATCATTTAAAAACATATACAATCAAATACATAATAAAGTGGATAGGTGGAAAAATATTGAGATGCGGGGAAATGCGGAATAGATATTCTGATATTAAAAGATAGTAATAAGACATACCAAACTTGTTTTTTATCTATTGGTTTGATGGGGTTGGTGAGAATAGTTTAAGGAGAGCCGGTGTGTGGCAAATAGTATCATCAGTATTGACGGTGGCGGTTTTGCGGAGATGAAGACATGATGTAGTAAAATAGACCAAGTGATGAAATTAGATGAATCTGAGAAAAATGTAACGCGAACTAACAGAATACATAGGGTTAGCTTATGTAATAGAGTGATATATAAAATTAATAATATGGTCAATCTGTCGTCGGGGTAAGGAAAACGGGAATAATCGGGTAAGGTGTTTATGCAAAATAACCCTAAGAAAAGACTAAACAAGGATAAATATTTTGTTGGCAGCTTAGAGTAAATATTGCCAAAAAGGTAATTTATAATATGATTTGTGGTAGATGTGATATGATATTTTTATATGATCAGTAAGAGGAGAAATGTTGTTTTGGTAGCGGCAGCGGTTTTTGGTATCGGTTTTGTATATTTTCTGGCGACTTTTGTAGTACCAAAGATTCTGGTCACTATGACAAAGGCGGCACCGGCAACGAAAATATCAATGTCAAATTCCTATCTTTTGGGATCAAAGATATTGTGTAAAGCTGACGGGACGGATAAATGTGGAGTGAATGTTTTTTTGGGTGATTCTGAGGGGAGGCCGGTGGCGGGAAAGATGGTGGCTTTGTCGACGACAGGGGTGGAAGCGGAAGTGTCGCCCGAAGCGCAAAAGTCAGATCAGACGGGCAAGACCGGTTTTACATTGACGTCGAATAAAGAGGGTCAGGTAACTGTTGCGGCGAGTGTGGATGGGACACCGATGGAGAAATCGGTGGTGGTGACTTTTAGAGGAAACTAGCTAGGGGGTAAAGGTAACCTTTACTTTTTGGGAAATTTCTTTTGAGTTTACCTTGGCAACAATTTCATATTTTCCGGGAGTGGAGGAAGTAAGGTCGAAAACGCTTTTTCCCATGTCGTCGCTGGTGGCCTGGATATCAGTTAAATTTATCGCTGGAGGTTTGGTCAGCTCTACCTCCTGGTTTCCGACGCCCATGCCCCGACCGTCCAGTAAAAAAACAGTAATGCGGATTTTTTCTTTACCATCGGCCTTGGCCTGGAGGGGGGAGGCAAAAAGATAGGAGTTTTCTAAAGTAATCGGACTAGTGCTGTTGAGCCCGGTGGCCCGGCCGGAATAGATAGCGGGGCGAACGACCAGATAGGTGACGGCAATGAGAGCGAGAAGGAGGATTGCGATGGTAAGCAGGGACTTGGTTGACATCCTGGTTAATTATCGATGATTGCTGATTAATTAGCAACTTCCTTCAGTCAGAAAACTTGATGGCGGCGTTGGAATTAAAAATTGTTTTTATCTGAGTAGGTGTGAGAGGGTAGTTATATATTTGGACATCGTCAATGAGGCCGGAATAGTATGTAGAGCCGACTTTGCCTAGGTTAACCGTATTGGCAGGAAGAGAAGCAGAGGAAACAACAGTAATGTGGTGCCAGTTAGTATCGGGAATGGTGGAGGATAGACGACCATCAACATAAACAGTTTCGGTACCAAAACCGGTAACAGTAATAGTACCGGAGGATATAGCGATACTGTCGGAGGCGGATAATTCAAGAATACTTTGACTTGTAGAAGAAGGTTTAATCCAGAAACTGACAGCAGTAGCACTGGTACCGATATCACCAACAGAGACATAATCATCAGAACCATCAAGGTTGAGACTGCTGTTTATCTTTCCGGTGGCACCATTGAACCAAACACCGGAAGTAGTGCAGGTACCGGCAGAGGTTTGGGTGCCGGAGGCACCAACGGAAAGGGTACCATGAAAAGTGTCGGAGGAGGAATTGTGGACAGCGGTGCCCTGGCATTCGTCCATTTTGTAGTGAGCAATTGGTCTACCGTGGTTGTAGTCAAGGGCGATTTGGGCGGGGGAACGAGCGTAGTTATAAACCAGGATTTGATCAATTATTGCGTCGGCAAAATCGTCGTTATCAATATCCGAACCGGAAGGTCTAGTTCTTAATCCGATTCCCATATATGGATTTGAAGCATAGGTTTGGATATTGCTGCTGGTCACAGAGGTGTTCTGTCCCCTGAGAATTCCATCGACAAATAACTTTGAAGAAGTACCATCAACGACATAAGTTAAAAAATGCCATTTATTGTCCCTATACGAAGCCTGGGAATTGGTGTATAAGTGGCTGGAGTTATTACAATAGTTGCTGACCGACAGAACTCCGTTCGCGCTTCTCCAGCCGATAGCTTCGTCTGCGTTTGCAGAAGTAGCGGGGAGATTGGCATCTCCAAACTGGATGAGCGGTCCGGATGAGGCGGCGGAAGTTTTAAACCACAAGGCGATAGTATGAACTTGATTACCGGAAGTCCGTATCGGAATTCGAATGTTTTTGATATAGTTATTTACACCGTTAAAACGCAAACTCTTACCGATTCTTCCTGATAACCAGCTGGCATTTACTATTTCACCGGTGTTATTGTTTCCGCTAGTGTCATAAGTAGAGTTGCCGACACCCTCATTAAAATCCCACCTACCAACAGGTGGTAAACAGGCGGCACTATCGCCGGGGATACAATATTCCTGGCTGGCGGCAGAGGAGGGAGCGGTGTTGCCGGTGCCGGAGGAGAGAGTGCCAAAGACAACAGCCGAGCCAAGGTTATAGTCCTGTTTTATTTCGTCGCCGGTGAGAGCATGGTTGTAAATCTTGACTTCGTCAAGGAGGCCAGTATAAAAATCATTATTATATTCAGGATTCCTTCCAAGACTGGGGAGAACTCCACCTATGAGATTGGAATTGTTATAACTTGAGTTAGATCCTGTTGCATCCAACTTACCGTCAATATATAAACTTAAAGTTGTATCGCTTGTTTTGACTAAGGCGACATAGTGCCAATTATCATCGTTAACAATTTTTGTCCCGCCGACAGAGAGTATGAAAGTTCCACCATCTCTAAAACTGCCTGATGCTTTTCCGCCGGAGATTGTAAGGAAACCATTGAGTGTATTATTTGCAGCATAATCCCCGTAGAGTGTTCCGCTGCTTGCGGTTGTTTTAAACCAAAGAGAAATGGAAGGGTTTACACTGGTGAGATCAAATTCCGCACCTGTAGAGAGGGTGACATAATCATTGCCATCAAAACTTAACGCCTTGCCGAATTTTCCATCGTTGGACCAATTGGGGGCGGAGGAGCCGGTGCCGAATGTGCCATTGTTAGTCCCGACAGAATCATGAGCGATGGTGTTATAGCCTTCATCAAATTTCCAATGAGCGACGAGTTTTTTGGAAATGGGAGTGACTACCGGTTGGCCGGGTTCTTCACCAATGACGACAGCTTTACCAAGATTAGTTTCTTTTTTGATTTCAGAAGAGGACAGAACATAGGGAAAAACTTTGATTTCATCCAGGAAGCCGGAAAAGAAGTCGGCGCCTGATTGGCCAATTTTGAGAGAGGAGAGACCAAAAGAAGTCGAAGAAGTGATAAGAACCTGGGACCAGATATCAGAAGGGACGGCAGAGGTAGCGGCGCCATTGACATAGATAGAGGGAGAGGTAAGGCCATTGGCTTGAAGAATGTTGTTTGTTAGAGTAACCGTTTGGATGCCATTTAAATCAAAAATCGGGGTAGAAGAGGCAGACGGCTTGATCCAAAAGGAAAGACTTTTTAAACCGGTCAGACTGCCGTTGACGATGGCATAGTCATCGGAACCATCAAAACTAAGGCAGGAGTTGACGGCACAGGAGGTGCCAATAGCCCAGGTAGGTGAGGAGCTACCGGAGCCCAGAGCCCCGTGGTTGATGTTGATAGAATCATTGAGAATAGTACCGGTATTTTCGTCAAGTTTCCAATAAGAGGTTGACGGTTCGCCGTCGGTAAAGCGCTCGGTATAGCCTGATTGTTGTTGATGAGAGCCGAGGCCGGAATAGTAAAGGTCGGCGACTTCGGCGGCGGTAAGAGGATCGTCATAGAATTTAGCGTTAGAAATGGTGGTGCTATGTGGTGAGCCGTAACTGGTAGGAATGAAATCCACTCGGCCATCATCGGTGTGGGTATTAAAGGTAATGGCTGAACTGGCGACGTTATTGACGAACAGTTGGGCGGTTGTTTCGTTCCAGGTATAAACAAGGTGATACCATTTATCTTTGGTGATAGTGGTTGAAACAGTAGCGGTGCCACTGCCTGTGCCATAATGACCGACTCTGAAACTACTTATTGTGTCGCCGGGATTGTTAGAGTAATTTCCTATAAAAAACCCATTTCCCCAGCCGTAACCTCCCGAACCTATTTTTAGATAAGTTAAAGTGTCCCATTGTTCAGCGGGGCCGTCGGATCCGTTCCAATTAGGTTTAACCCAGAGGCTGACGGTTCCGGTAGTATCGTTTGTAGGGATGGCGGTATTGTAAATTGTTTGAGCGATAGCTCTGGTGCTGGTTGATTCGTTGGCAGTTCCTGTCCAAGAATAACCTATTCCCATATTACCGTCGGTATAAGTGGTTAGGGTTTGGTTTTGTTCCAACTGAAAACCATCGACATAAATAGTTTTTCCGGATTTAACCTGAAGGCCGTAGTTTTGAGAATCGGAACCGGCTGTACCCCGATACCAGAGTCGCCACCAACCACCACCAGCATCGACATAGGTAGTGCCAACAGCAACACCATTGAAAATTAGTTGGGCGACGGTCGAGGAAACAGCCCCACCCATGTTGCCGGTAGTACCATCGTAGACGTAGGCGGAGAGAGTGTGAGTGGCGGTGGAGCCGGTGTTGATGGGTATTACAAAACCTCTGGGATCAGATGCAAGTGAGTTATTGATGGTGGTTGATTTTGCCCCAAATTTGAAATAGGGAGAGATGGTGTTTTGAATAAAGCTGGCGGGCTGAGGTAAAAAGGTGGCATCAGCTTGATTTAGTCCAGTTTGGTTGGTGCCCCAAAAGGCAGTAGAAGGGGCGGTGCCAAAATTAGCCGGGATGGAGGATAAAGAGATTCGGGAGGTGCCGTCAAGGATAAAGGACATAGTACCGCCACCGGTATAACCAATGGACATTTGATAGGTGGTACCGGCGGTGACAGCACTGGCGTCCCAGGTGGCACTGGCGGTGGAGCCAACCATAGAATAATCAAGTTTGATGGTGTTGGCAGCTGACCAATATAGCCTGATATAGTCATCGGAATCGCCGTAAAATTCGGCTATATATGGCATGGTAGATCCGAATTTATTAATGATTGAGGCGGAATGTCGGGGAGTGTAATCAAAGACGACTGAACCAATCGTTGTGCCCGTTCCCAGGAGGGTATGGGTGTAAGTATCGGTACCGTCGATTCGGATTCGGTTGGATTCGAGAGAATTGGTAGAAGTTGCCGGGGTAACCGTAAGAGAAACGTCGGAGAGCCGAAAAGCATATAGATCGTCAACGATGCCTACAGTCCAAGAGTAAAAAGAAAGATAAGATCCTTCCCCGCATAAGGTTGGCATTCTGACAGCATTAAAGAAATTTTTCCATGTACTGCCTCCGGTACTGGTGGCGACCATATTTCTATAGGGGTCTGGGCATTCATGAAATCCAAAGTTGGCATCCGATGCTCCTTTTGCAGCAAAACCAACATTTATAAACGATCCCGTAGAGAACGTTGTATCTAGGTCGTAAGTACCGTTTTTCCCGTATGTGCTCATCCCGTTGATTTGCCAGGCTGATAAACCAGAATTAACATCAGATAATTCTTGTTCGGCTTCGCCTTCGGTTCCACTTGTAATTGTAAAACCCGTTGGTAACCACGGAGTTCCGGAGCCTGTTTCCATTGAGGGTCCGTTGACCTGATTTGGCAGTAATTCTACTTGATGCCAATGAACAGTGCCCGAGTTAGCAGCATTAACGAGCTTGACTGTTATGGAGGTACAATCTGCAGATACTCCATGTTTTGCAATTGTCGGTAGTTCAAAGGTAAATAACATTACGTCGGGTGCGGTTCTGCCGGAGCCTACAGTGCCGGTGTAACTAGTAATATCTGCCCCGTTTGTTTCATCATAAATAAAGATTTTGGGTTGACCAGTGCCATCGCCACTGTTGGCGATAGCTCTGACAACATAATTTTGGCCGGCGGTAAGACCTGTTTTCGTTGTACTAATACCTTGGTTAGCACCGGTAGTGGTAAATTTATAGCCGCCTGCATATATTTTTTCGCTGGCTGCCAGAGGGGCTACCGAAAGGTAGGTGCCACCCGCATCAAGTGTCTCCATAGCATCCGTAACATTTGCTACCTGGTCGGCGGTGAGGGTGGTGTTGTAGATGGCGGCGGCCTGGATTTTTCCGGGTAGGAAAGAATCGGCTCCGGAATTAGTATTTTTTGCCCCGATATATAGGTTTTTATTTGGCGGATTTATTATTGGTATAGTACCTGGTTCTGAGGTTCCGTTAAGGTAACCTTTGTTATAGGACATGCCCATCACGCCGGAAGCTACCGCACCGGAGAGATATAAGCTATCATAATGTCCGTTGTAATATGCTTTATAGCCGCCACCCCCAGCTATAGGGTATACTGCAACGGACCAGTTATTGTTATCGGTTGTACCGATAATAGCTCTCCAGTAATCAGAGGTATTCGCATCAGAGAATCTTACTAGATAGCTCCAGGTATTTGCAGAAGGTGTTAAACCTGTTGTTAAGAATTGGTTGGTTCCGTTAAATGTCCAGCCTGTTGAAGCTGACCATGTGGGTGCGGTGCCGGAGGTTAGATTGTATGTTCCCGGATTAGCCAGATTGACATAACTTGCCGCTGAACTTCCAGCTCCAATTGCCTGATAAGCTGCCACTTGCCCGGTTGTGCCACCCACTTTATACCAAGGGATTACGTTCCAGCCATCATTGGGGGCAGTACCGCTCATCATAAATCCACCTGTATTGGTAGTCGATGTATATAGCACATTGGAAGCATGGGGGTGGGACCAGGCCTCTCCGGTTGCTGTTGTGCCTAAACCCAATGTCCCTGTCGAAGAGTTGGTAGGCAGGGCAAAGACGACGTCCCAAGAACCGGTTATTGTAGCGGGATCTTTGCCGATTCCGCTACCGTGGATTAAGGCTATCTCATCTCCGTTGCCGGCGTTTATGCCATAGGCGCCATCCCAAAGGGGACGACGATAGATAGTTAAACCTTCGATAATTCCATCTGCTACCCCGATACCGCCGCTAATTCCTTTCCCGATATAGATATTTGAATTCGTAGCATCAATAGTTGGGGCAGAGGTTCCCCCATAAGAATGAGAGTCACCCACAGAGATGCTTAAGTAATTTGTTCCATCAAGATTATAATCAGACGACCATCTTGCTGTGATTAAATAGGTGGCTCCGGCAACTAAGGTTTGGCTTTTAGTTGCATATTTTTCGTCTACTCCCAAGGAAAAATATTTATAACCCACCCTACTGTCATACACTAGTTCTATGCCGTTCCAATCGCTACTAAAAGCAAATAATCCATGTACTGAGGTGTCGTCATCAGAATTAAACTCCGGGGTGTACCAAAAGGTAATACTTCCTTGTTTTCTATCGAATTGGTTATAAAGATTGCCAGCAATTTGAGAACCAAGGGGGAAAGCGAGCGAGTCTCCGTTAGCATCTCCCCAGCGATCTCCCTGGATAAGAACGCCTGCAGCAAAAGGGGCGGTGGCGCCGGTGCCGGCATTTCTTTTGGCGATATTTGGGGTAAAGGTGGAAAAATCATTTCCACCATCGGTCCAGCCAATACTATATGTGCCGTGTTCGAAACTGGGATTAGTAATTTTGTTGGTAGTGGCCTCTTCCAGAAAAATTCCCGGGTGTGCGGCATAAGATTGGGTGGGGAGAGTGCCGGTGTCGAGAGTTGAGGAGTCGATGCCAACAAGCCCACCGACATATTTGGCACCGGTGATAGTGCCGTGGTTGGCGTTGCCCGAATCGTCGATGGCCTTGCCGGAGTTTCTGGGGTCATCCCCGTTTTCGTCAAAATGAAGAAGAAGTTTGGTGAATTCATCGCGGACAAAGGGGGTGGTTTGGGGGGTAAAGTCGGTGGTGTAACGAGCGACACTGGAAACTCTTACTTCGTCAACAATCCCGTTGTAGTTATTGGAGCCAATATTAAATCCTGACCATATGGTTGGTGTTGTGCAAAGCCCGGTTCCGGTAGCATAATTGTTGCCGTTTAAATAATATTTTATATCGGCACCGTTTCGGACAATGGCGATGTGATACCAGAGATTATGAGTTATGTTTGCGCTTGAAGCGCTATAATCTTTACAACCGTTAAAAGTATATGCTTGAATGTCATGTCTTCCGTCTCCCCAGTAATGAAAAACGCCTGACCCTCCGTCTCCTCCTCCGTTTGTTAGCGACATAATTTGCGAGCTTATCGGGTTGTCGGCAGCTTTAAACCAAAATTCTACAGTAAAAAAATTTGAGCCGGACAATAGGGTGCCTGTTTTGCTTACATTGTCTCCACTTCCAAAACTTAAAGCACTATTGGCTCCGGAATAGCGAATGGCACCGGAGGAAGTGGTGGGGGTGGTGGTACCGGAGGCGGTAGCGCAGGTGGTGTTGCCGTTGAAACCACAATAAAAGGTAGCCTGTTTGGAGCCAATATTAAAAGCGGAAATGGACGAGGCGTCAACAGCATTTGGGTTGGAATAGTAAAGAAAGTAATTGGGATCGACGGCAGAGTTGGCCATATCCGCCTGGAGGGGGAAATGAATAATGGTACTGGCAGAGGTGGCACATGTGGCGGAGGAGGGGAGATCAACATAGTAGTTTAACTGAGCGTTGGTGGTGAGAGATTGATAATAAACTCTAAGATCAGCGCAGTCTGATTGAAGGTCACCGGAATCAACTAGAGCTTTGGTATTGAGGGTAAGGGAATAGGTGGTATTGGCGTCGAGAGTTTGGCCGGAGTTGTTGGCCAGGGTAAGCTGTTTGCGTTTTAACCACTCACCGGCGGTGACAGGCCAAGAAGCGGCTTTAATAGAGGCTCTTTTTTGATTGATACGAATGAGAAGAACAATAGGGATGAGAAGAAAGACAAGGATAATAAGAAGGGTTTTGTAAGAAAAAGAGCTGGCCCTTTTGTGAAATGACATCAATTAAGTATAGAGTCTGAAAGTCGGAAAGTCGAAAGTCTAAAAGCCATGCCTGCCGGCAGGCAGGTCTAAAAGTAATAAAGTAGAAAATTAGTAAGGTAGGCGGGGGACGAAGCGGGGGTAGATTTGGAGAGTGGATTCAATTTTGTGAGATTTGAATAAAAGAATGAAAAAGATAAAGAGGGTTAAAAGGAAGACGGGGATGAGGACGATAAAGAAGTAGTATTGCTGCCAATAGAACCACCAAAGGGAGGGAAGAGTATAAAGAAGAGTATTCGATTTCGGTGAATTGCTGTCAAGATATTTTACAGAGGTGTACAGGCGGTAATTGCTGGAGTAGGCGGTGGGGAGGTTAAATTCATAATTTCCGGCGGTATTGGTTTTGGTGGTGAGGGATGGGAGAGAATAGGCTTGAACTTCTTTTGGAAAAGAAAGGGCGGAGTTGGTCACCTTGAAAAATTCAATTTTTATCTCTGAGTCGGGGATGGCTTGGCCGGAGGCAAGAGCGGTAGAATTTGGTTTTATTTTGGCAGTGTCAATTGTCAGGGTGGGAGAGAGGAGGATGGGGCCGGTTTCGGTGTGATAGTTAGTTTCCGGTGGAGGGGGGATACAGACGGGAACGGATTGACGAAAACTATCGTCGGTGGAGCGGAAACAGAGTTCTGAGGGTAGTTTTGGTAAGAGGGTTTTGAGAAATATAAAATAACCGGTGGTATCGCTGTATGTCTGGGAGTAAACATTGGTGCTTTCCATCTCTACTTTTGAGAGAGGAGAGGTATAGCCGTAGACGGTGATTTCGTTTTCGCCGATTGAAGCGGAAACCAAAACTGCTGACGGTTGGACGGTATACAGAGAAGCAAGAGAGTCTTTCGGAGTAAATGCCTGTGCCAGAAAAAAAAGGAACAGGATGAAGCTCATGGGATTATTTGCTGTCTTTGTATTTTTTCTTGAGCTCTGAGAGTTCTTCTTCGAGTTTTTCGACTTTTTGGGCGTCCTTTTTGGGCGGATTGGTTTGGCCGATCAGTTTTATCAAGATGAGCAAAAGGGCGAGGGTGGCGACAACCAGGACAATAATCTTCCATGGGATTACCCAGAAGAAAATGGTGGCGGCCAATAGGCCTCCGGCAGTACCATAGCCGGCCTGAAGGTTGGCTTTGTAGCGACCAAATAACCATTTTTTGCTAAAGGTATTTTCGAAAGTTCGGCTAGTATAGGGGAAAATGTTGGTGTTGTTGAGAGGGAGATTAATGACGTTTTTGCCGAAGATATTTGAAATAGCGATGTGGCCAATCGGGTTGATATGGATATCGGAGAGGTTTTTTATGGTGGTAGTGAAATCGACGGGGCCATATTCAAGAAAGATGGGGGCGGAAAAATCGGTGATTTGAGCGTCCTGCTTTATGTCTCCGGCGATGGTGATGTAAACAAGAGTACCGACATTGGTCTCGATGGAAGAGCCGGTGGCATCCAGGACAGCTTCGTTTTGGGGACTGTGAAGAACCATGGCATAGTGACCGCCGGGGATGGCATCGTCGGGAGCCAGGACTGACAACATTAATGATTTTGTTTCTCCGGGTTTAAGCTTTATCTGAGAGGGGGAGACCTGAACCCAATTGCTAGCGGCCCAGCGATTTTGGGTTTCATCAGTGGCGACCCTTACCGGGGTGCCATCGTCGGTGTTGACAATGAAGTCTGAGGTGATGGTGGTAATAACTCTTTCGGTGGAGGATTCGTTTCGGACTTTGATTTCTCTGGTGACGACTTCACCCGGATTGAGGGAGATTTCAAGTCGGGGGGGAATAGCGGAAAGGCCAAGGGCGGATTGGGCATTTGCCTGGGTAACCTGTAATTTGTAACCGGTAATCAGTAACAAAAATAGGGCCAGAATTTGTGATAATTTCTTTTGATTTGTTTTCATTTTAATTACAGATTACTAATTACAGATTACCGTTTACAAATTTAAAATGTTGCCGTGGCGGTGTATACCAATTTGCCTTCGTAATTTCCGGCCTCTTGGAAGTTGGTAACCGATAAGCGATAACAAACCCAGGCGGTTTCGCTGGTAGTGGGCGGACTGGCGCTAGAGAGAATGGTTTGGGCACTGGTGGAGCCTATACCGAAAGATTTGTAGCCTGTGTTGTAATCAAAGATGGAGGTGCCGACATTAATATTTTCGATTGAATAACCCCACTCTGACCGAGCCGTGTCAACGGCCGTCCAGGCGGCGGCGGTGGTGAATGAACAGCCACCATTGCAGTCGGTGTCGGGGATGGTGGTGGTGGTGTTGATATTTTTCATATTATTTTCCTCAAAAACTGTGACGGCATAACCGTTGTCGGCATTGGTGACACAGGACAGGTGTTGGGCGAGATCGTTGAATACGGACAAGTTTAGAGATCCGAAATTGACAGCGGTAGCGGTAGTGTTGGGAGCGGCGGCGCTTAGAGGGGAACCGCAAAGTGAGTCTCCGGCGCTTAGAACTCCGGAAGTGCCGATGGTAAAGGTAAGTGTCGGGTCGACGGTGGCAGTAACACGAACTGCTTCTACCAAGGCAATTCGGCCGGCGGTGGTGTCGGAGCTATATACTGCACCAGTGCTGTCGGTATGGCGAACGTAATAGAAATATGTGTCTCCGGAAGAATCGGCCTGACCCGGGGTGTGGCTAGAAGAGGCACTCGGATTAATTAACTGACTGCCGGTGGCGAGGTCTGTTCCAATAACCATGGAGACACCGACATCAACAGGATTGGTGGTGCCAGCAGCAAGGGCGCATTCGATGATATGAAAGGAACTGGTGGTCGACCCATTGGTAATAACGGCGGTGGTACCGGTGGCGGAAGCGGTAACGCCAAAAGGACAGGTAATATCGGCAAGGTTAACCCTGGTACCCAGGCCGGTTTGGGTGCCACCGACATCCTGACCGAGGTCAAAACCGTCTTGGTCGGGAATACCGTCGGCTTCTTTACCGGTGACCGAGGTGGCTTTGATGAGAAACTGCCATTTGTTTCCCGGAGACGTGGATTTGGGGGTGAAATGGACAGTATGGACGGCGGATCTGGTGGCGACAATGGCAGCACCGGCAAAATTATTGCTAACACCGATGCCGGTATTTAGTTGGATAGAGGCGGTATTACCAATGTCCCGAACTGTATAGACGGTCATCGGACCGTTTAGGTCAGCTCCGGTAAAACCGATTGCGATGGTGTCTCCCACGAATAAATTGGAGGTGTTAAGTGATGGGGCGGTGCCAGCGGTCATTGATACTCTGATAACATTGTCGCCGGCAGAACTTCCGGCGCTAAGCCGGGCAAAATATGAGAGTTGGGAGGTGGAGAGAACGTCCTTGACGTTGGTGGAGGGGGCGGATTCGAGTTTTTTGGTCCGAGCAAAAAAGAAAAAACAAACGATTAACAGGCAGGAAAAAACGGAGAGCTCACGAATGGTACGTTTCATTTATAAATAGTTATAAAAATGGCAATAATTCCTATACCTTAAAGATAGACCAAGTTATTAACTATTGTCAATGAGTAGGTGGGTAAATTTTATTACAAAGGGAGTTGGGGCGGGATGTGTATTTAATAGGTTGATTTTTAAAGAATATAGGTCTATAATGGGTTATGGCTGAGTATGAAGTTGAGGTGTTGAGAAAAGGAGAATCTTTGGAGGGGGAAGGAGTTGTCGCTGTAGTTTCTAGTGGAGATCTTTTCGAAATAGATGGAATACGAGTTGATAATTGCTCAAGCCCGACTTCGGGTGTTATTGGGCAAGTGTGGGTTCCGGAAGGGGGCTTTAGGGTAAGCCTAGAAATGTTCGGGTCGAGGGTAGAAGTTGGTGGGAGGGTCTGTAAAGAAAAGTGCGTCCGGGGGGCTTAGTTTTAATGAAAATGCAGGTATAGGGGGGCAAGGTGTGGTGGCAGAGATTTTTAGAAGGGGTGAGGTGATTGATCAACAAAAATCGAAAGGGGAAAGTGTGGTGATGGTTAAAGACTCGCCAGTATCTGTTATTGTAGAAAAACCGAAAGGGGACACAATCGTTTTCAGGTATAGACAAGCTGTTTGAGGGTTTAATTCTTTGGCAAGGTTGAGAGAGACCGGAGTTTTTTATAAGTGAGGTTGTAGGTGTGTATTTAATAGGTTGATTTTTGGTGGTCAAAAGGATAAAGTAAACGAGTCTAAAAGTTAAAAGTCTAAAAGTCGAAAGTATGAAAACATCAAAAACAGAAAAAATGAAAAAATACGTCTATTTTTTTGGTAGTGGAAAAGCCGAGGGTGACAAGGATATGAAGTTTATATTGGGCGGAAAAGGGGCAAATTTAGCGGAAATGACAAACTTGGGGATTCCGGTACCGGCGGGTTTTACGATTTCAACTGAAGTTTGTAAATATTATGCAGAAAGTCTCAAAGTCGAAAAGTCCGAAAGTCTCAAAGTCGAAAAGTCTGAAAGTCTGAAAGCCGGAAAGTCGGAAGACAGATATCCGAAGGGGCTGGTAGAAGAGGTTGAGGAAGTACTGAAGAAACTGGAAAAAAATACGGGAAAAAGGTTTGGGGATGCAAAAAATCCGCTTTTGGTATCGGTTCGGTCCGGAGCAGCCGCCTCAATGCCGGGGATGATGGATACTATTTTAAATTTAGGTCTTAATGATAAAGTGGTGGCGGGAATGATTGAAAAAACCGGAAATGGGCGGTTTGTGTGGGATTCGTACCGAAGATTTATGCAGATGTTTGGCAATGTAGTCGATGGGGTGGAGCATGAGAAGTTCGAGCATGTGATAACTGAGGTTAAGGCCAAAAAGGGGATAAAGGCCGATACGGAAATGAAAGCCGAGGATTGGCAAGAGGTGGTATCGGGTTATAAAAAGATTTACAGAATTGAGAAAGGCAGCGAATTTCCCGAAGATGCCAAAGAGCAGATGTGGCGGGCAATTAATGCGGTTTTTGGGTCGTGGAATAACCCTAGGGCCAATGTTTACCGCCAACTAAATAAAATCGATGAAAAGAAAATATTTGGGACGGCCGTGAATGTGCAAAGCATGGTGTTTGGAAATATGGGTGATGACTGTGGGACGGGGGTGGCATTTACCCGAAATCCCTCAACCGGAGAAAACAAAGCTTACGGAGAATATTTGATGAATGCTCAGGGAGAAGACGTGGTGGCGGGAATAAGAACGCCAAAGCACTTGGAGTCCCTGAAGGAAGATAACGAGAAGGTGTATGCCCAGTTGATCAACATCTTTGAGAAGTTGGAGAAGCATTATAAAGATATGCAGGATGTGGAATTTACGATTGAAAATGGAAATTTGTTTATCCTGCAGACTCGGAACGGCAAGAGAACGGCAGCGGCCATGGTTAGAGTGGCGTGTGATTTGGTAAAGGAAGGGTTGATTGACGAAAAGACGGCCTTGGTTCGGGTTGAGGCTGACAAGTTAGATCAGTTACTTCACCCGACATTGGATGCAAAAGCCAAGGCAAATTTTAAAGTAATAGCCAAGGGGTTACCGGCTAGTCCGGGAGCAGCTTCGGGAAAAGTGGTGTTCAATGCCGAGGCGGCAGTTGAAGCCAAAGAAAAAGGAGAGAAAGTAATACTGGTTCGTCAGGAAACAAGCCCAGAGGACATTTCGGGAATGAATGCAGCCCAGGGGATTTTGACGGCCAGGGGCGGGATGACTTCTCATGCGGCAGTAGTGGCCAGAGGTATGGGTAAATGTTGTGTGTCTGGCGCTGAGAACGTAATAGTGCTAGAAGCAGGAAAGATGTTTAAAGTAGGTGATTTGGTGGTAAATGAGGGGGACATAATAACTCTGGATGGAGGAACAGGCGAAGTGCTTTTGGGCCAAGTACCGACAATGGCGCCCGAGTTATCGGGATATTTTGAGCAGATTATGAAATGGGCGGATAAGTATCGAAAATTGGGAGTAAGAACCAATGCAGATACACCCAAGGATGCAAAGACAGCCCGGGAGTTTGGGGCGGAGGGGATCGGGCTTTGCCGAACCGAACATATGTTCTTTGCCGAGGATAGGATTTTTGCGGTCCGCCAGATGATTGTGGCGGATACTTTGGAGCAGAGGGAAGTGGCTCTGAAAAAGATTTTCCCAATGCAAAAAAATGATTTTAAACAATTGTTTGAAATTATGAGGGGGCTGCCGGTGAAAATAAGATTATTGGATCCACCGCTTCACGAATTTTTACCTCAAAAGAAAGAGGATGTTGAAGCTTTGGCCAAAGAGATGGGAATAACTACCGAAAAATTGCAGGAGAAAATAGATTCTTTGCATGAGTTTAATCCAATGATGGGACACAGAGGCTGTAGATTGGGAATTACTTTCCCGGAGATTTTTGTGATGCAGGTAAAGGCAATAATGACAGCCGCCTGCGAGGTGTCAAAAGAAGGGCAGACACATCGGTCTGCCCATACAATCAAGCCGGAAATCATGATTCCGTTGGTGGGTGATGTGGAAGAATTGAAGTGGCTTAAGGTCAGATTGGTTCCGGCAATTGAGGAAACCATGAAAGAGATGGGGGTAAAGCTTGACTATGAGATTGGGACAATGATTGAGATTCCGAGAGCAGCAGTAACGGCTGATGAGATTGCGGTAGAGGCTGATTTCTTCTCGTTTGGGACGAATGATTTGACCCAGATGACCTATGGATTTTCGAGAGATGATGCCGGAAAGTTTTTGAAGGATTATATCAGCCAAAAAATATTGGTGGAAGATCCTTTCAAGAGCGTTGATCAGGTGGGAGTAGGTAAATTGATGAAAATGGCAGTAGAGCTTGGTAGGGGAACTAAAAAGCATCTGCACGTAGGGATTTGCGGTGAGCAGGGCGGAGATCCTGATACTGTAAAATTTTGCCATAGAATAGGACTAGATTATGTATCCTGTTCGCCTTATCGGGTGCCGATTGCCAGATTAGCAGCAGCTCAGGCGGCGGTGGAAGAAAAGAAATAAAGCTCTTGAAGGTGGAATTAAAGCCCCGCTTAAACGGCGGGGTTTTTGGTATGGGTATTGAAATAAATCCTATAATATGATATAATGGGGGTGTTCTTTAAGTACCTTAAAAACTGATGCCAGACAAGTGGTTTTTCCGGTCCAAAAGTGAAAAATCAGGTATTTTTTACTTTTGGGTCGTGAAAGATCACTTATGTTATGAAAAAGGAGATGATTGTGAAGAAGCGCTATGTTTTGCTATTCGTCGCGCTGCTGGCTATGTTGGTGGTTGGGTGTGAGGTTACTCCGGGTGTTGCGCCTGCGCCTGTGCCTGCAGACACCCTCGAAGGGATGACTGAAGCGGAAGTCGAGGTTGTGCCGACGATAGTGTTGGTGCAACTGCCACTCGAGTCATTTCCGGACGATGCACTCTGGAGTTTGACCGTGGAGATTGTAGACTCTACCGAGGGTACGGTTTGGGATGAGGCGCGAGGTCAGCGCAGATCTGGGGATTTTGCCATTTCTGTGTTTGGGTGGGAAAAAGGATATATTCTCTACCCTTGGGATGGGAATACCCGTATTGGCGCGGTGAAGCAGGTAGAGGTCGATTTTGGTCTTGTTCCAAGCATCCGTGAAGAGGATAAGACGTATATCACAGAAGCGCTTTCGCGGATTGCGGGGACCAACGATATGGGAATCCAAGACCTGGTGTGGAAGGTCACGAATGCGACCTATACGGACGAAGGTCTAAGCATGAACCTGGTGTTCTTCTCTCTTGAGGGGAGGAAACCAGCGAACTAGTTCGGCGGGCGCAGTCTGGCGTTAGGAGGTCCGGAAGAGGGCAAAGGAGAAGGTGGGAAGCGCTACGCTTTCTATTTTTGATTTTGTTTCTCTTCCGGGCCGGTGTGTGTGTTTTTCTTTTTTCTGTTTTAAAAAGATGATTTTTTAATTGGGAAAAGAGAAAAAATTTAAATCACCCTTTTTTAACGCTCCCCTGTCAAGGGGAGCTGTCCGTAGGACTGAGGGGTTTGAGATTAAAACCCCTTTTGTGTTTAAACCCTGTCCTAACCTTTCCCTTGACAGGTCAAGGCATAATATGTCATCTTCTCCCTATCAAGAGGAGGATTTAAAATTCAAACCCCTCTTGTATTCTCCCCTTGACAGGGGAGAAAATGGGACGGGGATGAAAACCGGTATTATTTTTGAGGCTAAAACTAAAAAATATCATTTGAAATATAGGGATTCTTTAACATGGGCAGCAAAAAATAATCGTAAAAATGAAACAGAAAGTGAAAAATTATTATGGAATAAGTTATTGAGGAAAAAGAATTTAGGTTATAAATTTACCAGACAAAAACCAATAAACAGGTTTATCGTTGATTTTTATTGTTCTGAATTAAGTTTAGCTATTGAAATAGACGGTGATTCTCATAACCTTAGGAAGGACAGAGATAGTCTAAGAGATAAATATTTATATACCTGTGGAATTAAAACGTTAAGAATAAGCGATAAGGATGTGATAAATGATATTGGAAAAGTAGAAAAAGAAATTAATGAATTTATTAGATGCTCCCCTGTCAAGGGGAGCTGTCCGTAGGACTGAGGGGTTTGGAGGTAGGGTTTGCCGGTCGACAGGGGAAGGGTTTGGGGTAAGGTTCGAAGTGGGGGTAGATTTAGGAACGTGTAACACTGCCATGCTTTGCTCGTAATGACGATTGGGTTTTGATGATGAAGATTAGTGCAGGGATAATCAGCAAAATCAGCAGGGAAAAAGGAAAGACAAAAAAGGTAGTAGAAAAGGACTTGGCGGAAATGGAGGGGTCAAAGTTGATGGTGGCGGTATAAGCACCCGGCCAAAAGGGAGGGGAGATGGTACAACTTTCCTGGCACTGGAGATTACGGCGGTGGTTTGAAAGGACATTGAGAGGGCTCAGCTCGATTCTTTTGATGACGAGGCCATTTTTGGAAATAGTAAGGTCACCGATAGTTTTAAAATAGAAGCCGGAGTCATTTCTAATTTGAGCCGAGAAGGTAACAGGGGTGAAGAAAATATCTTTTATTTTTGGGGTGGCTTTAAAGTTATCAACAGAAATATCGGTGGCGGGGTTTTCGGTTTGGGAAACGGAGAGAAGGATATGAGACCCGATTTTACCCGAAGTTCCGGAAAAAGAACCAGAGGTAGCAGAGGTTTGTCGCTGCGAGATAAAAAAGGTGTAGTAATAATCACCAAGGTTGGCATCGGGGGCAACTTCAATTTTGAGGACAAGTTGACGGGTGGATTTTGGCATCAGGACAAAGGGGCTATCAAGCCGGTTATCCTGATTGGTTAGGGAAAACTGAAGGTAATTGGTGGAAGCGACGTTGTCGTAGGTGACGGAACCGTCGGGTCCGGTTGGTTTCCAGGGGAGGACAGAGGCGTCGACGGCAAGGCTGGTGTTGGAGTTATTGGTGACGTTATAAACCTGAGTAATGACACCACCGGGGAGAACGACGAATTCGGTTTGGGCTGGTTTTAGGGTAATATCAAACATAGTTAATATTTGGGAATGGCAATAAAGGTAATGGCGTTTTCGTAGTTGCCGGCGGATTGAGTGGCTAGGATGTTGACTTTGTAGGTAATAGAAGCAGTCCGACTTCGGGACGGGACGTTTTCAGACATAAAAATATGGCCTGAGGTGGCAAAGGGACGGTAGTGGCTGGAAGTGGGGAAATAAGTGGCACCGATGCCGGAAACATTGTAGCCAAAGCCGTAGGCGGTGGGCGAGTTCCAGACATTGGAGGAAGAAACGGTACACGAGGTGGCCTGGTCGCAGGAAGTATCGGGAATGGTGGTTTGTGAACCGACTAGGGTCAGGGGGTGGTTTTCCAAAACATAGATATCATAGCCATGGCCGGAAGGAGAGGAGACAGTGACAGTATGGCTTTGGGTGGTGCCGATGTCGGGGGTAAGGGTGCCAAAATTTATGGCCAGGTCGGGATTGTTGATTTTGAAAGAAAAATCGAATAAAAGATCGTAGATGTATTGAAAACCGGATTTGACAATATAGCCACCGTCAAGGCTGAATTTCCCTGGGGCAAATTGACCGACAGTGTCGGTAAGCTGATAAGTAGTGGAGGATTTTTTGCCGGAGGTCATGTTGAAATTCCCCATGTCGATAATGTAGCTATCGGAGGAGAAACGTTGAGCGTGGCTGGTAATTGGTAACCAGTAATTAGTAATTAGTAATAAGAAAAGAGTTAGAAAGATTTTAGATTTCATCAATGGTTCTGTCGCTATCTTCATTGATATAGTTTGATACTTTATTGGAGGAATTGGATATATATTTTAGGTCGTTTTTTATTTTTGTCAGAGAGACTTTTTGGGAAGAGGTAAGGTCGGAGCTGCCAAGAAGGTTAGTGATGGAATCGGTGGTGTTTTTGATGAAACCTTTAAATTTTAGGGAATGCCAGAGGAGAATGTCGGTTTCTTCCTGGGAAATCTGGCGATCAAGGGTAGTCTTTTCCAAATACTGACGGCTGACAAACCAGGCAAGGGGATCAATTAGGAGAAGAGAAAGAAGAGGAATGAGGGAGGAAGCGGAGTTTAGAGATTGGGAGAGAAAAATAATAATGATTAGAGAGTACGCCAGGGTGAAGGAGGGCGAAAGCCGGAAGGCAGAAATAAATAAAAGAAAGTAGACGAGAAAAAAGCCGGGGGAATTGAGACCGCCGGTGGTGAAAATAATGACGTTAACAATAGCGCCGATAAGATTGAGGTATAGAGTTTTTTTGTAAATCGAGAGTCCGAGGGTGATGATAGCCAGGAGAGCGATTAGCTGAGGGGTCAGATGAGTATAGGGGGAAATGGAAAAGAGATAGGCAAGAGTGGTGGTGATGAAAAAATAGGCAATGGATTGCATTAATATTATGGTAGCATTTTTGGAGATGGGCAAGAAATGGTGGAGGTCCAAGTGGATTATTGATTTAATCTTGGTTTTGGGGATATTAATGGTGGCGTTGGGGGTGGGAATGGAAATCGAGGGCCAAAAACAGGTTTCTGAAGTGGTGGTGGAGAAGGGAGCAGTAAAGGGAGTAGTGGTGGCCCCGTCGGCGGCGGGAACAGGAATTAGAACAGGGATAAATATCAACAAGGCCACGGCCGAAGAGTTGGACGTTTTGCCTGGTATCGGGCCGGCGATAGCTAAAAGAATAATAGAGTATAGGGAGAAAAACGGTGGTTTTTTGAATACAGAGGAAATTAAGTTAGTCAGCGGGATAGGAGAGAAATTGTTTGAAAAAATTAAGGACAAGATCACTATCTGAATGGATGGTAATGGCGGGATTGGTATTGGTGGGAATGGGGGTGGTTTCGATGTACAAGTTTATAAATAAGGATAGTTTGATTGGGGTAATAAATCAAAGTTTGCCGCCGCGGGAGGCGGGATTGTTGGCCGGAATGCTTCTGGGGGATAGAAGTGGGTTTGAAAAAGATTTTTGGAAAGACTTAAAGGTGTCGGGAGTGGTGCATTTGGTGGTAGTGAGCGGGACAAATGTGGTGTTATTAAGCAGCTTATTGATTGAAAATTTGGCCCAATTTTTGGGGCGGAAAAAGACAATTGTGGGAGTATTGACTTTGGTATGGGGGTATGCCGGGATGGTAGGGTGGGAACCACCGGTAATCAGGGCAGTTTTGTTGGTCTCGATTTTATATTGGGCGCAACTTTTGGGAAGAAAATTCGATGTTTGGAGAAGTTTGATTTTGGTGGTAGCGATGATGGTGATTGCTGACCGGACAATGATTGGTGGGGTTAGTTTTTGGCTGTCGTTTCTGGCGTTTATTGGAGTAATAAGTCAATTACGAATTAACAATTACGAATTACGAATTAAAAATAAATATATATTAAATATGGTTGGTAATTTTATCACGACGGTGTGGGTGAGCTTGTGGATTACGCCGGTGATGGCAATGGTGTTTGGAAAAATTAGCCTGATATCGCCTTTTACAAATCTTTTGGTAATGTTTTTGGCGGAAACAGTATTTGTTGTGGGCGGAGTGGGGGTGGCGGCGGGGTTGATTTGGCCGTTTTTGGGCGAGGTGGTGTTGATATTAATTTTGCCCCTGTTGAAATATTTTGTAGTGATAACGGAGTGGATGGGGAATATGAAATGGGCGAGTTTTGAAGTGAAATTTAATTGGTTGATGTTGGCGGGGTGGTATTTGATTTTGGGGTGGTTTTTGTTAAGAAGAAAGGGCGGACACGCCGGTCCGCCCGTACAGAAAATCGTGGGGGCGGGCCCAATTGATGCGCCCCCACAGAATAATGTAGGGGTCGACCGGGGTGTCGACCCAAAAGGATAAAAATGATATTTGGAAATAGAAAATCAATTAGATTGAAGGGATATGATTATTCGATGGGTGGGTATTATTTCGTGACGATATGTACGCAGGATAGGCGATGTTTATTTAGGGCGGACACCCGCCAGAGGCGGGTAGGCGTCGTCCGTCCGTACACGGAAATAAATGATATTGGAATTATGATGGATTATTGGTGGAACGAATTGTCTAATCATTTTGATAATAAAATTAATTTGGATGAATACGTGATTATGCCTAATCATATACACGGAATAATTGTGATTAAAAATATTAATAAGGGCGGACACGCCGGTCCGCCCGTACAGAAAATCGTAGGGGCAGGCCGATGTGCCTGCCCAAATGATCCGCCCGTACAGAAAATGGTAGGGGTCGACCGATGTGTCGAACCAAATGATGCACCCGTACAGAAAATTCCCATTAAATTAGGAGATGTTATTCGATGGTTTAAAACAATAACCACCAATGAATATATTAAGGAAAGAACATTAAACAATTGGCCGAAATTTGATAAGCGAATTTGGCAAAGAAATTATTATGAAAGGATTATCAGAAATGAAAAAGAATATATAAAGGTCAAGAATTATATTAAGGCAAACATGTCTACCGGTGGGCAGGTTTTGTGACAATATGTACGCAGGATAGGCGATGTTTATTTAGGGCGGACACACCGGTCCGCCCGTACAAAATTAGGAATAATTTATGAAAATTAAAATATTATTAGTAGTTAGCCTGATAGGGCTGGGAATTTGGTGGTGGGTTAACAGGCCAAACAATAATTTTAAAATGGTGTTTTGTGATGTCGGTCAGGGGGATGCGGCACTGGTGGTTTATGGTAATTTCCAGATGCTTATAGATGCAGGTCCCGAGAACAGAAAGGTATTGAATTGTTTGGAGGATAATTTGCCGTTTGGGGATAAGCAACTGGAGTTAGCGGTAATAACCCACTGGGATTTGGACCACGCCGGTGGTATAAGAGATGTTTTGAATTATTACAAGATTGAAAAAGTGTTTTCCGGCACTAAACCGGAAGCGGGTTTTGAACAAATAAATTATACAGGTAATTTAAAGAGCGGTGATGTCATCAAATATGGATTGATGAGTTTTGAAATACTGTCAACGGAGGGAGTTGAGGGAAAAGGAGAGGATGAGGATAACGCTAATTCGGTGGTTGGGGTGTTAAGTTATAAGGACTATGTGTTTTTCATGATGGGAGATGCGCCGTTGGTAGTGGAGCAAAGACTGGTGTGGAGACAGATAGTCGAAAAGTCTCAAAGTCTTAAAGCCTCAAAGTCTGAAAATCTGAAAGTAGTATTAAAGGTGAGTCACCATGGGTCGGATACGGCTACGGGCGAGGAATTGTTGGAAGCGGTAAAGCCGAATATGGCGGTAGTTAGTGTGGGAAAAAATAATTTTGGGCATCCGGCGGAGGAGGTGATAAAAAGGCTTAACGAGAGGGGGATACAGATATTAAGAACTGATATGATGGGGGAGATAGAGTTTGTAATCAGTAATCAGTAATCAGTAATCAGTAATCTGTAATCTGGTATGGAGTGTAAATCTGCAGGCATGGGCGGAGCGATGCAATAAGGGGAGATTAGGTTAATTCTCTTGGTTAATTTCAGAGAAAATGGTGGCGGAGGTTTGTTTGATGAAACTGGCGAGCTTGGTAAAATCTTGACCGCGGGTCATAATACAAAGAAGATATTGTTTTTGGGGGAGATGGACAATGCCACAATCATGAAGTTGCTTTTCTTCGATATCAAGAAACTGTCTTTCGCCAAATTTGTGGGAAACTTCTATGTTGGTTGGAGTGCCACCGACAATCCCAAGGTTAAAATTAGATTGAGTGAGCAGCTTTAGGGCTTTTTCTGACATATTTTTGTTGAGATACGAAGAGTTATAAAGGACGCGAAAGAAAGAAGCGTAATCCTTGACGGAGAGAATATTACCGGCCGGATTGCCGGATTGTTTTGTCTGAATATCAATACTCATATCGTTGTAAACCTGAAAGACGAAACGACCGTCGATGTTTTTGAGGAGAAGTTCGTAGGCGAGATTGTCGGAGTAGGTGATCATGATGTCGATGAGTTCATCGACAGAATAAGACCGGTTGGGGGTTAGGGTGACTTCGGGGATGATATTTTGGGAATTGGAGGCATCATCAACTTGCGTGTTGGTAATTTTTTGTTCCAGGATAGTGGGGTCAGTTTCGGCTTGTTTGTAGTAAGCGATCATTAGGGGGACCTTGATAAGACTAGCCGGGGAAAAATCATCTTTTTCATTGATACCAAACCAGGGGCCGTTGTTGAGATCCCGAAAGTAAACAGAGGCGTAGGAGATATTACCGGTTTTAGTCTCGGTTGAGATGGCGTTTTTTATTTGGTCGCGGAGGTGGTTTAGGTTGGTGGCGTTGCTTAAATTAACAGAGTCGCATTCCAGCAGGGGATTGGTGTATTGATAACTGCCCTTAAGGCGGATTTCTTTGACGAGAGAATTGCCCGGAGGGGAGATGATATAGCCGACGGCAAAGGAAACAATAATCATAATTGCTTTTGGGTAATGTCGACGGATAAATGTTTTCATGGCACTCTTGTCTAGTATATAGGTGAGGGTTGGGTTTTATTAATAGTAAAGTGCATGTAGAGCAAGTAATAGATAATGTAGAATAAATGGTAAATAAAGATGCAGTAGTATCTAGCGCTTGCAATGGATAAAGTGGATGTATAGACTGAATTAGTGGACAAGTGGAGACAGAGAATTCATAGATTAAGTATGAACCAACTAAAAGCGTTGGGGGTGTTGGCGGCGAGTAAAAACGGGATTGTGGAAGCATTGGAATCATCGGGTAATTTGCGTTTATACGGAAAAGCGTTGGGAGGAGTATTTTCGTCGCTGTCGCGACAAGTTTTGAACGGTCAGCATTTGATCGAGGCCTGGGGTCGTGTCGAACGCGGTAGGGGGTTGAGGTGGAAGCTGAACTTGGAAGCAATTAGTCAGCGGGAATTGAAAAAAGCGGTAGAGGAGGTACTGGGGTGAAATTTATCAATTACGAATTACGAATTACTAATTACGAATTTAAAAAAATAGTAATTGTTCTGGTTTTGTGGGCGGTGGGATTGGGGGTGGGGTTAATTGGTGGGAATTATTGGTGGAATAATCGAAATGAGGTGTCGGCGGCAGACAGGGTGTTGACGACAACGGCAGATTTTGACGGGGGAAGATATATGAACATGGAGGCGGATTCAAAACAGGGGCAGCTTAAGTTAAAGGCTGACGGCTCCTGGGGGCCGAGAGTTTTTACGGTGCCCAACGTTAATTTGGGAAATGAGTCGCCGATAGCTTCGGATGGAAATTATATATATGTGATAGCTAGTGCGGATAATTATTTTGCCAGGTATATACCGGCGGAGGATAAATGGGAAACTTTGGCATCGGCACCTCACTATGCATATCCCGGTTCGGATATGGTGGTTTTGGGTGATTATGTATATGCGGTCTTTGGGGGATACCAGCGGGAGTTTAGCCGATATTCGATTGTCAATGACACCTGGGAGGAGATGGCAATGCTACTGGATATAACATATGGAGGGACATCGCTGTCAACTGATGGGAATGAGATTTATTGTCTGCGGGGACATAATACGAATGATTTTTGGAAATATGATGTGCAAGCGGACAGGTGGACTCCGATTGGTAGTACTCCTTTGACGATCAGGTATGGAGCTGATTTGTCATATAGCAGTGAAACCAATAAAATGTATACCCCGAGGGGTAATAGTTCAAACGTTTTTTATATATATGATTTGGGAACAAGTATCTGGTCGATAGGACCAACATTGCCGGAGACGATGACCGAGGATAGCAACAGCGATATTGGCGGAACCGTGATTTATGTGCCCAGAGGAATCGGGACAAGTACTTTTTGGGCATTTAACGTGGGAACTACGCAGTGGAGTATTTTAACGGGAACTCCCCAGATAACCAGATATGTGGGAGCGGTTTATAATGCGGCGGAAGACAAGGTTTATGTATTTAGGGGCAACGGAACCCCCGACTTTTGGAAATATGACCCGGGGGCCAATAGCTTTCCGGGACCAACAGATTTGCCGGCGGCACCGGGGACGGGGTCGGATTTGATATATTCCGATGGATATTGGTATTACAATCGCGGAGGGACGACGGCAATGTATAGGTATAATGGGGCAGTGGGAGCGACTTGGCAGACAATGGCGGTGGGCTCATCGGTATTTTCGTCGGATACAAAAGGGGTAGCGGTAAATGGACTATTATATTATCTTCAGGGAGGTGGGGCAAGAAACTTTTTCAGCTTTAGTCCATCGGTGGGGGTGGGAGGAAGCTGGGGGACTTTGGCGACAATACCGGCGGCGATAGCACCAAATTATGGGGCGGGATTGGCATACCCAGGGAGCGGTGATTATATTTATGCTACCCGGGGAGTCGGAACCAGAACGTTTATGAGATATGATATGCCCGGCAATGTTTGGAGTGATGTTGGAGTGACGGATTTACCGGATGATGCAGAGGCGGGATATGGGTCGCGGATTATTGGAGTGGGAACGACGGAATTGTTTTATATTGCCGGAAACGGGGTTGCAAAATTTTTAAAATACAATATTACCAGTGATGCCTGGACGGTGTTGGGAAATTTGCCATTCTCTCCGTATTATGGGACAGATATGACATATTATGGTGGAAAGATGTATTTCCAGGCGGGATACTACAAGAGGGATATTTGGGAATATACGTTGGCAACAGGTGAGTGGAGACGTCTGGCGGATATTTCCGGATACAATGCGTCTGATAGCGGGCCTTATAACGGAGGATCGTTGGAGTCGGACGGGGCAGGGAATTTGTATTCGATTAATGGGGCGAATGTTTTGTGGATCAGAAGTTACTCGATAGGGAGCAGTAGGTATCCGGGTGGGGGGAGTTGGAATTCCGGGACAATTGATTTGGAATATGCGGCGGGTTGGTCGGGAATAAATGTGGGAAAGACAACCCCCGGTGATTCGTCGGTGTCGGTGTATACCAGAAGTAGTAGTAACCAGACTAGTTGGTCGCCATGGCAGGAGGCGGTGGGGATGGGGATCTCCAGCCCCATAAATAGATACCTACAAATAGGAGTTTCGATGCATTCTTCAAGCGGGGGGAGTGAGACACCAATAATTAATGATATTACGGTGAGTTATATTGGGGATACCGGAGTGCCGACTAATCCGACGTCGATTAGCGGTTTGTCACAGCAGGTCGCCGGAGTAGGATTAACTTCCGGGCAGAGCTATTCTTATAACCAACCGTATTTTGATTGGAGTGGGGGGGGAGACACAGAAACATCGGTGGCAGGGTATTATGTGTATTTTGGGACCGGAACAACGGCGACGGTCGACCCGGCGATCAGCGGCAGCTATCAGACGGACTCTAGCTATTTGGTAACAATGCCGATGCAAACCGGGACTTATAGTTTGTTGATTAAAACAAAAGATCTGGGCGGGAATGTAAGCAATACTTGGCAGGCATTTGTGTATGTTTATAACGGAGTATCTCCTTTTATAAGTTTTGCTCAAGCGTCGACGCCTGAATTTTCGATAGGGACAACGGCGGGGGTGGATATTAGCAATAATAGAATCAGACTGATGGGGACAAGTGGGTTTTGGGAACAGGAGAGGTTGAGCTTGTTACAGGCTAATGTTACGGTTGGTAACGGGGGCGATGTGGCGGTAATGGGTAACAAGCTTTATATTATGAGAGGTAACGGAGGAAAGGAATTTTCTATTTATGATTTGTCTACCGATGTAGTATCGGTGGGACCGACAATGCCGGCAACGGTGGCGGCCGGAGGAGCTTTGGTAGAAGGACCGCCTGGGTATTTGTATGCTATGAGAGGAGGAGGGACATCGACTTTTTGGAGGTATGACATTGGGGCTAGTCTGTGGTCTGATGCTTTGGCGATGGATACACTGCAACAGACGAATTCGGGAGCGGCAATGGTGTATGACGAGGGAAATTATATTTATGCACTGAAGGGGAACGGAGACGATACTTTTATGAGATATGATGCTTCAATTGATAACTGGGAAGTGATGGCAAACAACGTTGTTTTTGGAGCACCAGAAAATCAGGCCGATAATTTAGTGAACTTAGGAGGGGACTTGGCTTATGACGTGGGGACTAGCAGGGTTTATGCGATTCAGGGAAATTTAAGAACGGGGTTTGCTGTTTATGATGTCAATGCGGATTCGTGGTCTCAGCTACCAAATTTGCCGGCATTATCTTATTATGGGGCGAGGATCGAGTATGACTCGGGGACCGGGGCAGTGTTTTATATCCCCGGATGGGATAAACCATTTTTGTATAAGTATGATGTGGGGGAACAGGTTTGGACAAAGATATCAGACGCGCCGGCGGGGTTGGGATATGGGGCTAATTTGAGAAAGGTAGGAGGGTATCTTTATGTGACCCGAGGGGCATCGACAACGACGATATACAAGTATAATATTGCCAAAAATTCCTGGGTAGTGCCGAGTTGGAATCTATTTGGGGGTTGGTGGAGGGGGTCGGATAGCCGGACTTTTGCTGATGGGGCTGACATAATTCGGGGGGATGGAAACAATATGTATATTTTCAGGGGAAATTATGACAATTTGTTTGTAAAATATAATGCGACCACGGGTGAGGTGACAAAATTGACGGATGTTCCAGCCGGGATATTTAGGGGGTCAGAATTGGTGTATGATAGCGTAAATAATAAAATTTATGCCTCAACCAGTATCTATGATAAAAAGTTTATGGTTTATGACATAGCGACTGATGAGTGGTCTCAGGTGGTGGGAAGCGGGGGAACAATGCCCACCGATGCCGGGGAGGGATCATCTCTGGTGTTTGACGGGAGTGAATATATTTATCGGTTGAGGGGTGGCAATACGCAGACATTTCACAAATTTAGCGTGAATACCGGCTTGTGGTCGACACTGCCTAATACGCCGAGGGCGATGCAGTATGGGTCGGATTTGGAGATATACAACAGTAATTATTATGCTACCCGAGGAGCCGGAACGACTGAATTTTTTATGTTTAATCCAACTTTGGGGGTGTGGTCTTCGTCGCCGGCGATTGCCAGATTGCCGACGGGGATGACCTTTAATTATGATGGGTTTTTGGTGAAAGGAGCGAGTGATAAAATGTATGGCTGTCGGGGAGGAAATACGGCTGATTGTTTTGTGTATTCGGTAATAAGTAATACCTGGACATATATCGGGACAAGTATGCCGGCAAATTTAACCTACGGAGGAGCGGGGGCGATAAACCAAACCGGGGATAAAATGTATGTAATTGCCGGGGCGGGAACGAATACCTATAGCAATGGACTCTATTCCTATGTGATTTCGACCGATAATTCATCGGTGGGTGAAAGCGGAACTTTTATATCGGGGGCTCATGATTTGGGAGAAGTGTTTAGGTATGCCAATTTAGAGGTGGGTTATAGTGCGGCGCCAAATACAACACTTATGGTATGGACGAGGACTTCTGACGATGGAGTAGGGTGGGGCAGTTGGGTGCAGGCATCATCGGAAAAACAGATTGGGAGTGATTTTTATTATCGAATTGGATCGACGGCGAAGCGGTATATTCAGGTTCGGTTTGATTTGGCCTCGGGAGACAAGATGTATTCGGGAACAATATATGACTATAAAATTAATTATTATCAGGATTCGGCCCCGCCAACCAATCCGACAATAATATCGGCTTTTGATAACGGCGGAATGGGGTCAACTTTGGTGTCGGGGACTTTTTATGCTACAACCGCCCCTTATTTTGATTGGCCGGGGGTGGGAGAAACCGGAGCGGCGGGTGATGGTAACGGTGGGTCTGGAGTAAATGGGTACTATGTTTATTTTGGCTTGGGAGAGACGGCTAATCCGGTATCCGGAGCCGGAACAACTTATACAATAGCAACAGCGCATACCGGAACAGGAATGACAACGGGCAACCTGTATTATTTAAGACTTAAAGCAAAAGATGAGGCGGGGAATGTGGCCAGTGAGGTGGGGACGACATTTGTGTTTGGTTATGATGGGTCACCACCAACTAATCCGACAACGATTACAGCCGATCCACCGGGATACACGGCAACAAATAGTTTTGCTTTTTCTTGGAGTGGGGCCGGTGATACCGGGGCGGGGGTAGAAGGATATTATTATAAAACCGGTTCGGTAGGGGCGACAGAAGTCTTTACCACTGACTCAAATGTGGCGGGGATAGCAGCTTACCAAACAGGGACAAATACTTTTTATGTGAGGACAAAGGACTTGGCAGGAAATGTGTCGGAATATACCACTTCGTCATATTATTGGAGCTCGACGGCGCCGGGAGCGCCGAGGGATTTAAGACTGACTTATCCTGATGTGGGGACAAGTAATACGGTTAATGAGTTTGCATTTGCCTGGTCGAGCCCGGATCCGGAAACGTATTTTGGGCAATTAAGCGGGCTGCGGTATTATTATTCGTTTAATGAAACGCCATCGGTAAGCAATGTTAATGAGGTTGGATTAGCGGTGACTTATCTGTCGAAAGGGGCATATGCAACGCGTAGAGATACAAACACTTTATACGTGGTGGCGATGGATGAAGCAGGAAATATTGACTATAGAAATCGTGCCTCAATAGATTTTGAGGCATCAACTTCAGCACCGGGGACACCGGGAGATATTGATATTTCTGATGTGTCAATAAAAGAAAGCAGTGCCTGGAGATTGGCGCTGACTTGGGATACGCCGGTGGCAACCGGGTCGGGGGTATCAATGTATAAGGTTTATAGATCGACAACGACAGGAGCAGTTTGTACCAGTGATTTTTCAGACTTTGAATATGCGTCGTCAACAACAGGGGTATCTTATGTGGATATCGGCCTAACTCAGGTGAAATATTATTATTGTGTGAAAGCCTGTGATTCGACCAATGAATGTAGTGCCCCGTCCGGGACAGTGAGCTATAAGCCGGACGGAAAGTGGAAGGTAGCCCCGACAATGACGGCTAGCCCGTCGGCGACGATTAAAACAAAGTCGGCAACAATAAGTTGGTC
Source organism: Candidatus Shapirobacteria bacterium (assembly GCA_041659325.1). NCBI lineage: Bacteria > Candidatus Shapironibacteriota > Candidatus Shapirobacteria bacterium. The sequence goes on from JBAZYN010000002.1 coordinate 256,114, forward strand.
GACAAACAGAACCAGTAATTCGTTTGTAAAATACGGAAAGACATCGGGGACTTACGGGGAAGAAGTGGGATCGTCTGACCAGGTATCGTTGCACGAAATTACTTTAACCGGATTGGACCCGGGAACGACGTATTATTATATTACTCAATGGACTGACGAGGATGGGAATACCGGATCTTCGGCCGAGCTGAACCTGACGACTAATGCGGCACCATTTGTGTCGGCAGTAAAAGTGGTAGATACCGGATTGTACTCGGTCTATGTGGAGTTTAATTTAAGCAATGCAACAACGGCGACGGTGCAGTACGGGAAAACAATAAGTTACGGAGGGGTGCAAACGGTAACAACATCCCGGGAGGCGAGTAGTTATACGGTAAAAATAGAGGGATTAGACGAGGGAACGGAATATCATTTGCGGATTGCCGCCAATGACGAGGAGGGTAATACTTTTGCTAGCGATGACTATACCTTTGAAACATTGCCGGTACCAAAGATTAGCGGGGTAAAAATTCAGCAGGTCAAGGGTATGCCGACGGCGACGGTGCGGTTTTTATGGAAGACGAATACCGGAGTCAGTTCAATTATTACCTATTATCCTGAAGGAAGGGCGGAAATGGCCCGGGATCAAATATCGTTGCCTTTGACGTTAAATCATGAAATGATGATAAAAGATTTGTTGGATGATACGCCATATGTGTTTGTAATAAAGGGGAAAGATGTGATAGGAAACAGCGCTGAGCCCAGTCCTCAGAAATTTACAACATCGACTGATTTGAGGCCGCCATCTATTTCTAACTTAAGACTAGAGGCTTCGGTGGCCGGGGTAGGCGAAGAGGCGAAAGCGCAAATTACTTTATACTGGGATACCGATGAGCCGTCGACGGCTCAGGTGGAGTACGGAGCCGGGACCGGATCTGATTATCCGAGTAAAACTCAGAAAGATGTGATTATGGTAATGAACCACACAGTAACAGTGACGGATTTGGCGCCGGGGCAGGTATACCACTTGCGGGTTTTGGCAGAGGATAGGGTGCAAAATTTGACAATGTCCTATGATAACGTGGTGATTACACCAAAGGCGACCAGATCAGCCCTGGATTTGGTGGTAGAAAATTTGTCAAAGAGTTTTGGATTCTTTAATAATTTGTCGCAAGTAGCTAAATAATTAATTACGAATTATGAATTACGAATTACGAATTAAAAACTAAAAATGTATCAGCGAACAGGACAAGGAGAGGCAATACTGAAGGTAGAAGAGGTGAAAAAGAATTTCTACATCGGGGGACAGGATTTGCCGGTGCTAAAGGGGATAACCTTACAGGTTAACCGGGGGGATTTTGCAATAATTTTCGGGCCGTCAGGGTGTGGGAAATCAACCTTGTTACACGCTATTTTGGGGATGGAACCGCCAACCTCGGGCAAAGTATGGATTGACGGAGTGAATTTGTACAATATGGACGAAGACGAGATTGTCCGACATAGAAAAGAGAGAATCGGGATTGTTTTTCAGCAATCGATTTGGATAAAGTCACTAACCGTGTTGGAAAATGTAAGTTTCCCAAACAGGCTTAAAGGGATGAGCAAGGAGGAGGCGGAATCGTTGGCCTTGGAGACTCTAAAGTCAGTGACACTGGATAATTGGGCTCATCACCACCCTTCGGAACTGTCTTCGGGGCAGCAGCAAAGGGTGAGTTTGGCCAGGGCGTTGACGATTGATCCTTTGGTGATTGTGGCGGATGAACCGACGGGGAATTTGGATACGGTTTCGGGAGATGAGTTAATGGAATTGGTATCGGAGCTAAATACAAAAAGAGGGAAAACGGTGCTAATGGTGACTCACGACTTGGAATATTTGAGATACGCAAATAAGCTGTTTCATATAATTGATGGGGAACTAGTAGAAGAAGTGGACGGGAAGGGGGCGATGGAATTGGCACAAAAGTTGAAAAGTAAAAAAGGTCTGCGAACGAGAACGACGGTTCGCGATAAGAATTTTTTAGTCAGTAATAAAGAAAAATATGTGGCAAAATAGATTGATAAAAATTAAGGAAAAATTTTTAACAACAGGGGTGTTTTTGTGGTCCAATGTGGTGTTTATTGCCATACTTTATGTCTATGTAACCAGGGCGCTAATTATCCGCTTGTTAAGGCTAAGGGTATTAGGTTTTGTGCCCAGATTGATACACTTAGAGATATTGGTAAAAATACTTGATAAGGTAACCAAGTCGATTGATTTTGACGTAAAAAACCAAGTTTCCCGGGGCTATTTGGTAGAACTGGCTTTTAGGAACATGAAATCGAAAAAGAATCGGACGGTGGTGACAATCGGAGGAGTGGCCCTGGGGGTGGGAGCAATCGTGTTTTTGGTGTCGATGGGGTATGGGCTGGAGCGGATGGTGATTTCCAAGGTGGCCAGGTTGGATGAACTAAAAATGGCAGACGTATCGTCGGGAAAGGCGGCATCGCTGACGATGAATGATGAAATAATTAAAAGAATAAAGGGTCTCGACGGAGTGGCGGAAGTTATTCCGATGGTGTCGATGGTGTCGAAGGTGAGATACAACAATTCTGTTTTGGATGTAATGACGTATGGGGTTGACGAAAGATATCTAAAAGCAGTCAATGCCAAATTTTTAAACGGGGAGCCGTTTAAGAATAAAAATGGAGACATAATGTCGATGGTCCCAATTGAATATTCGGGTGAGGGGGAGGTGGCGGGGATAGAACAGGAAGTGGTTTGGGTGCAAAAAGGGGAAAAGGTGGAAGACGGGGTAATCAGATTTAATGTGGCAGAGGGGAAGAAAGTTTTGGTGTATGAAGATTGTGACACGGATTCGACGGCTGCCGGTGAGGTAATTAGAAGTGAGGGTGGGTATATCGGGGAAGAAGTGTGGGGCGAGGTCTATGGTGAGGCCGATTCAGCCGTGGTGGGCAAAGATGTCTATCAGGAAGTAACTTATTCTAAGTGGGTCAGGACAAAGGCGCCTCTCTGGAAGGTGGATGATAAGGGAGTGGCGATTCCGTATCTGGATGGAGTGGGGAAGCAAAAATGGACAATCGGCTGTATTAAATCAGAGGATCTAATCATTGAGGCGCAGAGCATGGAAGAGTTTAATGCGGATAATCTGGACGAGTATATCTTTGGGTTGGAAAACAAGATTTTGGGAGAGACAATTTCTTCTGCCTCGGCTAGCCGGACGGCTTCGACCTCGGCGGAGTTGGTAGCGGTAGAGGCCAGTTCGAGTGCGGTCCTATTTGAGACGATAGTGGCCACAGATTCGGCCGGGGTAGAATGGGTGGAATTAAGAAAGATTGGAGAGGACAAAAATAAGCTGATGGAAATTGAGTACACGACGGAACCGGTGGCAGAGGCTTATGTGACCACCGGTTTGCTAAAGATGTTGGGTTTGGCCTCCAGTGAAGCGGCGGGGAAAAAGTTTATGGTTTCATATATTATCCCCGACGGACTAGTAGAGGGGAAAAGTGGCAGGATGCAATCGGTCGAGAGGGAGTACAAGATTATGGGAGTGGTGGAGGATGATGGCAATAACTTTTATTATTTTCATTTGACAGATACAAAAAGTTTAGGGGCTAAAAGTTATTCACAGCTCAAAGTGACGGTGGTTGATAAAGCTAAGTTGGCTGAAGTCAGAAAAGCGATTGAGACGATTGGTTTTAAAACAACTAGCACGGTAGATACGGTGGCGGGGATTGAGCGGATTTTTGGAACTTTGAGATTGATTTTGGGGCTGTTGGGAACAATTGCTTTGGCGGTGGCCTCGTTGGGGATGTTCAATACTATGACGGTGTCGCTTTTGGAGCGGACCAGGGAGGTGGGGGTAATGAAGTCAATGGGAATGTTGTCGAAAGAAGTGAGAGAATTATTTTTGGCCGAATCGATGATTATGGGAATGGGAGGAGGGACATTGGGGGTGCTGTTTGGATTTATGATGGGTTGGACTTTATCGATAACATTGTCGGCGGTATCGGTGCTAAAGGGGCAGGGGGTGATAAATATTTCGTATGTGCCATGGTTTTTTGTAGCTTTTATTATGTTTATTTCTTTTATGGTGGGGATGGTGACCGGGTGGTATCCCAGTAAACGGGCGAGAATGATTTCGGCTTTGAATGCGTTGAGGTATGAATAAGAAAAAGAAAGTCTAAAAGTCTGAAAGTCTTAAAGTCGAAAGTTATAAAGTTCATAAAGTTTATAAAGAGGGGGAAAAAATAACGTCATTGCCACACTTCTTCCGGCAGAGGCGGACAAGCGCAATGGTGGGTAAACCGGCAGGCGGGTTTGTAATCAGTAATTGGTAATTTGTAATCTGCAATAAACAGAAGATATAATTAGGTATGCCAATAATCAGGGGAGTAGAACACGGGGAGCTGATTGGGGAGAATGGTGAAAAAATTGAACTGCCGGTTTCTCCCAGGAAAGTGCCTAAACCAAAACGAAAAATTCTAGTGGCACCACAATCGGACGAGTTGAGAGAAGCAGGATGCAGAAGGGAGGAATTTAACGAGATAGCGGAGGGTACAACCGATACGCAGGTGGTGGCAGTAGAATTACCGATTAGAAGGAAAACAAGTCGGTCTAGAAGGAAAAGAGCCGCACCCGAGGAATAGCCTGATTGTGCTAGAATAAGCCATGAATTTTGCTGAAATCGAGCCAAAATGGTTAAAGTTTTGGAATGAGCATCCGGAGCTTTATAGAGCCACTGAGTCTGAAAGTCTGAAAGCCATGCCTGCCGGCAGGCAGGTCTTAAAGTCTGAAAGTAAAAAAGATAAAAAATACATTTTGGTGGAGTTTCCGTATCCGAGTGGAAGCGGATTGCATGTTGGTCATGCTTTTAGTTTTACGGCAGCAGACATATATGCCAGGTTTAAGAGAATGCAGGGGTATAATGTGATGTTTCCTATGGGGTGGGATGCGTTTGGACTGCCGACTGAGAATTATGCAATAAAGATGAAGCGGAAACCACAAGAGATTGCCCGGGAGAATATTGATATGTTTAGGGAGCAGGCGAAGAGGTTGGCGCTTTCTTTTGATTGGGAGAGAGAAGTAAGCACGATTGATCCAAATTATTATAAATGGACTCAATGGATTTTTATACAATTATTTAAGAAGGGATTGGCATACAAGAAAGAGATGCCGATTAATTGGTGTCCTTCATGTAAAATCGGTTTGGCAAATGAAGAAGTAGTGGATGGGAAGTGTGAACGGTGTGGGGCAGAAGTTTCAAGAAGAAATATTTCCCAATGGGTGGTAAAAATTACTAATTATGCAGACCGACTGCTAGAAGGGTTAAAAAATACCGATTTTATCGATAAAGTAAAACAGGCGCAGATAAACTGGATTGATCGTAAAGAATGGATCGATATTACTTATCCGATTGAAGGAACGAAAGAAACAGTGACAGTGGCAACGACCAGGCCGGATACAAATTTTGGAGCGACTTTTATTGTGTTGGCGCCGGAACATGATTTGGTAAGTAAGTTGACAACCGGAATGCTAAAAACGGATCAGGACTTAAAAGAGATAAAGAACTATGTGGTTAAAGCTAAGAGGAAATCGGAATTAGAAAGGCAGCGGGAAGTAACCGGTAGGGATAAAACGGGGGTGTTTACCGGATTGTATGCAATTAACCACTTAACAAATAAAAAAATGCCGATTTGGATAACGGATTTTGTATTGGCAACAGTGGGAACGGGGGCGGTGGTTGGAGTGCCGGGACACGATATTCGTGATTTTGAATTTGCCAAGCAATTTGGTCTGGAGGTGAAAAGAGTAGTAGTAGGTAAAGATGGTGATAAATCGGAAATAATCAAAAAGGAACAGGTTCAGGAAGAGGAGGGGGAGATGGTCAATTCCGGTTTTCTTGACGGACTCGGTATCCATGAGGCAACAAAAAAGGTTATGGATTATTTGGAAGAGAAGGGGTGGGGGAAAAGATCGATCAGATATCACTTAAGAGACTGGATATTTTCCAGGCAGCATTATTGGGGAGAGCCAATACCGATGATTTTTTGCGAAAAATGCGCAGAAAATCAAACCCTACCCCCGGCCCCTTCCCTTGACAGGGCAGGGGAAAAAGAAATTCTCCCTTGTCAAGGGGAGATGGCCGAAGGCCAGAGGGGTTTGAATTGCGGTTGGGTTCCGGTGCCGGAGGATCAACTGCCAATTAAGTTGCCGGAGGTTGAGGCGTATGAGCCGACTGAGGACGGGAAGAGCCCGTTGTCAAAAATTGAAAGCTTTGTGAAGTGCAAATGCCCGGTATGCGGGGGCGAGGCAAAGAGGGAAACGGATACAATGCCAAACTGGGCGGGATCTGACTGGTATTATCTCGCATATTTATTACCTAATATGCGAGAGTCTGAAAGTCAAAAGTCAAAAGTCGAAAGTAATAAGGGAAATATTTTTATTGAAAATCAAGAGAAACTAAGAGAATGGATGCCGGTTGATATATATATTGGCGGGGATGAACACAATACTTTGCATTTGCTGTATTCCCGGTTTATTTACCAGTTTTTATGGGATTTGGGAGTGGTCCCCAAAGAGTATCCGGAGCCGTATATAAAGCGGGTATCGCATGGGGTGATTTTGGGGCCGGATAATCAGAGGATGAGTAAGTCGAAGGGAAATATAATAGTGCCGGAAAAGGTGTCTGAGGTATATGGAGTGGATGTGATTAGGTGCTATCTAATGTTTATGGGACCGTTTGATGCAGTAATGGCATGGAATGAAAAAACTTTAATGGGGGTGAAGAGGTTTTTGGATAGGTTTAGTAAATATATTAATGATCAATTACGAATTACCCACCTCGGCGGGCAGGCGAATTACGAATTAGACATAGTGTCTGCTAGCAAAGCCGAGGATAAAGTGTTTATCAATAAGATGGTGGCCGGGGTGACAAAGGACTTAGAAGAATTTGGCTATAACACGGCGATAGCGAAGATGATGGAAGGAATAAATCAATTACGAATTAATAATTACGAATTACGAATTGAGGAAATAAAAACGTTAATTAAATTAATTGCGCCGTTTGCGCCGTATTTGGGGGAGGAGCTTTGGAGCATGTGTGGAGAAAAGGGGTCGGTACATGTTTCTGCCTGGCCGGTGGCAGAGGATAAGTATTTGGTTGAGAAGACAATTACAATAGCGGTGGCGATTAATGGAAAAGTGAGGGATCAGATAGAAGTCGAAAGTCTAAAAGTCTTAAAGTCTGAAAGTAAAGAAGAAATTATTGCGGAGGCAAAGAAATTGGAAAAGATTCAAAAGTGGCTGGAAGGAAAGAAGATTATCAGAGAAATATATGTGCCGGGGAAGATGGTTAATTTTGTAGTAGAGTAGTCTATGGGCGAAGATGATGTTGCTGAGATGACTACTCCTGCAGAAGAGATAGATATAAAGGACGTTTATAAGGGGCCGATGATAAATGTAGTGGAGGAAAGCAGGAAAGGTCTGATTAGTAACCAGAGAGTATCAGAGATGTTGGAGGTATTAGGTAAAGGTGGAGTAGTGATGGTGGAATCCGCCTTCCCTCGATTTGCTATGTATGATAGTGGTAAATTGGAATTTGGTTTGCCGAAGGAACCGGAAACGGAAGTTGGTGTGATACATGAGTTAGTCCATGCTGAACAGTGGCTCGGGGTTTTTAGGGAAGGTATTACTCCCGAACAATTTATGCAATGGCTCGATGGAGATGATTCTGGTATTGCAGAAGTACTCGCTGAAATATCAGCGTATAGAGTTCAGCTAGAACAGCTCTTTTTTAGAGGGATTGCCGAAGGCGAAATTGTAGAAGAATTACGAAGGAGGGTTGGTTGGGGGGAGGAAATAGTTAGAGAGGCTGGTTATGAGGTTCCGGAGGATATAAAAAATCCGTATTGTGATTTTATGGGTATAGAACATCTTAATGAATAAAAAGTACGAAATTATTAACCTAGATAATGGAATAAGGGCGTTGGTAGTGCCACTTCGGGGGTTGAAGTCGGTGACGGTGGAGGTGTTTGTAAAGATCGGGTCGAAATATGAAGGCCCGGGTGAACATGGGATGAGCCATTTTTTGGAACACATGGCTTTTAAGGGAACTATGAAGAGGCCTAGTGCCAGATCTATAGTTAATGAAATTGACAGTCGGGGGGCGGCACACAATGCCGGGACGGGTCATGAATATACGTCTTACTACATAAAGACGGTACAAGAAAATGTACCATGGGCGTTGGAGCTGTTGGCGGATATTTTGTTTAATTCAAAATTTGATGGTGAAGAGATAAAAAAGGAGAAGGGGGTGATTGTTGAAGAGATAAGAATGTACAAAGATAATCCGGTAATGGGATTATCTTCGGAATTTGTAAAATTTCTTTACGGAAAGTCAAAAATTGGTTGTTGGAACATATCGGGAGAGGAAAAGGATATATCTGTTATTAATAGAGGTACTTTGATTGATTACCGGGAAAGATACATGATGCCAGATGATATATTGGTTGTGATTGCGGGGGATGTAGACACGGACTTTAAGGAAACTACAAAATATTTTTCTTCTTTTACAAGTGCATCAGGCGTTGGTCTACCAAGCATTCAAATAGTGTTGAATGATAATATGAGTATCAGAAAGACACAAGAGACAAATCAGGGTCATTTTTGTGTGGGGGTGCCGACTATTTCATGGAGAGATGACAGAAGATACGCGATGAAACTATTAGAGATTATTCTTGGTGGATACAGCTCTTCAAAGCTGCAGCAGAGGATTAGGGAGGATGAGGGAATGGCATATTATATTCATTCGATAAGTGATAGTTTTGAGGAAGCAGGATACTTGGCTTTTCAGGCGGGAGTGAGGCCGGAGGTGCTTGATAGGGCGATTGCGTTGACAATTGAGGAGATGACGGCGGTTGGGGACAGGGTTGATGAAAGTGACTTGGTAAGGGCAAAGGATTACTTGACCGGGAGGATAAGGTTACTGATGGATCAAAGTGATTTCTGGTCTGGCTACCTTGGCCAGAAGATGCTCTTGGAGGGGAAAATCATGAGTCCCGAAGAGGAGCTTGCCAAGTACAGATCTGTGAAAATAGAGGATGTCTACAAGCTTGCCGACCAGTACCTGACAAAAGATCAGGTAAGATTGATAACTGTATCGGGGAATAAAAGTAGAGTATAAGAATACTAACAGAGTATTGTAAGTATTTGGAGTATTTTTAGCAAAAAGGTTTTTGACTGCCAGACTAAATATATGAGTAAATAGTGCCTAATGTTTCGGATCTAGTTGATATGAAGTGGTTGATAGTTTGTGAATATTTTCGGATAATTATTGTTAGTCTAGGACTAATATTGCTTTGTGAACAATGTATATCACTTAAGAACATCGATATTTTAGGCTTAGAGAATAATGTTTTGTGAAAATCAAAGCGGTGAAATAAGTGGTTTTGAAGGTAGAGGGAGCCCTTTTTTCAGAAATATAACTAGGGTGCGGTTATTAGGATGTAGTTAGGGTTTATATGATATATAAAGGTAAGGTTACCAGACACTCCTATTTGCGGATATGAAATTTTACCGAAAATATATTTTTGAGAGAAAAAGTAGAAGAGAAAGTGCGGGGAATAAGCGGTAAGGTGCGGAGATAGGGGTATAGTAGGTATAAAAGATGCGGTAAAATTGTGAAACGTAATATCAGTTTAAGCTGATAAACGTTTCAACAACGTAAGTTCCTGAAAGGAACTGTACGTTGTGTCCCCACCGAGAATCGAACTCGGATCTGCTGCTTAGGAGGCGGCTATTCTATCCATTGAACTATAGGGACGGAGTAAAATAATTATAAATTACGAATTACGAATTACGAATTGGTATCGACTAGATTTGTTATTTATTAAAGTTCTGCAGTGGGTGGTCGCCATCGCTTTGATAAATTTGCTACGGTGACCGATGTCGGGGTTACTGGATTTCCCCCATTCGGGGGATAAACTTCTCATCCAGTAACTTGGTCGGGGTTACTGGATTTCCCCCATTCGGGGGATAAACTTCTCATCCAGTAACTTGGTCGGGGTTACTGGATTCGAACCAGCAGCCTCAGCGTCCCGAACGCTGCGCGCTAGCCAATTGCGCCAAACCCCGATAAGGATTCTCTTATATCTTAATGTACAGGCAAAAAGGGATGGAAAGTTAAGGTTCTGTCAGAAATTCCCAGAGCCTTTTTGCAAGGACTATTATATCCTATTTGAGGTGTTTTTTCCGATGGTATGTATTTATATAGAAGGAATAGGATAGGAATATATTGATGTGTTAGGCGAAAATGACGAGGTTATAAAATTGGCAAAAGGAGTGGGGCGGTGCTAAAAGATTTATTGTTTTATATTGATGAAAAGTGAGGGGAAAACATGAGTTTGAGGCAATATGGGTTTTGGTGGAAAAAGAATGAATTGGATATGATAGTAGAAAGGGGTTTTTTGATAATTTATATGTCAACAGACCGGAAAAACTCCAATAATGGTTGCCCAATGGTTTTTTGCCAGAATAAATCCCGTTCCGGCTGTGTCATTTCGGAGAGATGTTTGCCGGTCTCAGCGTCTATCTGAATTGAATCGAGCATTAACGTAAAGATATCTATAAAATATCAATCTCTTGAGAAAGAGCTAATTGGTCAAGTCCCCAGAAATCACTGGCTTTCGCGCTAAAATGTATCTTTCCGTCTTCTGACATTCCGGCAGTTCTTAGGCCGACGGTTTCCCCCACGGCATATATTATTTTTTCATCCGGACGAAAATCGCCTATCTTAATCCCTTCCGGCGAAGATGACCTGTTGCACGCCATAACCACTTGGACGGGAGGTTCTCCCTTGTCTTCCAGGTATTTATTTACTGCTCTTACGGTTTCAACCACGGGATATCCGTCTTCTATGGAACTAAACTGCCACTTTCCACCCTCCTCTCTTCCTCCGTGCATAAAAATTACCTGGACGTTTTCTAAAATCACCCCTTCTGGGTGTTTTTCGTCGTATAAACTCATTACATCCGCTTTAAAAACATAAGGTGGACCCGATAAATTTCTCATTACTTCTCTGTCAACCGACCTCGTCTCTCTATTCATGGGAAAACCTCGCCTAATCCATATGTTTCTTTCTAAATCCACACAAACCAAAGTCTCTACCTGAATATCTCTTTCTGTAATTTTGATAGGAGTTTCATCGTTCTTACCCATATACAATTATAAACACAATTCAACGACCTGATGTTAAGCCAAAGCACCTTTTATCTATACCAATAGTTCTATAATGTTTTCGCCGACGGAAACTGATGTTTTAGCAGCTGCGGGTAGGCACCCCGTGGGTATATCTGGCGGTGTTTGTTTGCCCTGGTTTTCAACTACCCTTTTGGGGTTTCTAGGCTTGGTCTACTAAGGATGCTTTTCATAATCTCAAACTTTTCATGAGGTTCTGGACCTATAGTACTAACTGTCGGATTTTCCCTTCTTGATTCCTCTGCCGCGCTTGCATGTCTTTTATCATCCTCATGTGTTGATTGTAATGCATCACTGAACTTGAGGTTATCGGGATCCCGATTATCAACTGGGGTGGACAAAAAGGCATCAAGCATTTTGAAGCCTTTTTTGGCAATGTCAACTAATTCAAGTAAACCTGCTTTAGATTCTCCTTCCATAGGCGAGCCTATAAGGACAGACCCTTCTTCCCATGGTATTACCGAAAAAGATATTTGGTCATTTTGGCCATCTTCGCCTTCGGGTTGGGGTATAATTCTGGAAGATATATAAACATAGGGGGGGCGTTCATGGTGAAGATCATCTCTTTGTAGACCGACACTGACTAGTCTTGCACCGCCTTCGGGCAAAGCTTGATATACTCTTATATCTCCAATCCTATCCCTTACGACGGATATGTCAGGATAAGAACGAGTTAGCTCCAGTAGAGATGGGGCGCCCTCGATTTCTCTTTTCATATACGAAATTCTAACATGTACACGTGTCTATTAGCAATAATTTACAGGTAAATTATTCAACCTTGATTATTATAAAACGGGCTTTGGGGTTGTAGGGTAAATTTTTGATTAATTAAAAAGAAAGATCAAACAATAGTGGATTTAGTAGTTTCGGGATGGTTATATGTCAACAGACCGGAAAAACTTCAATAGTGGTTGCCCAATGGTTTTTTGCCAGAATAAATCCCGTTCCGGCTGTGTCATTTCAGAGAGATATTTGCCGGATTCGGGGTCTATCTGAATTGAATCGAGGGGATAGCCTTCAACTATTTGTGGGCTGGGTTGAGCGGTAAAGGTTCTGGGAGATTTTATTGTTGTTTCCCAAGTTTTACCTTCGGGGGTGGCGATACATAGGCCAAATTCCCAATATCCGCCAACTTCTCCTCCCAACCCAAGTATTAGATCGGAGTAGTATTTAAGCATTTGTTCGTCGGAAGATATATTTGGGTAACCGTTAATTCTCCGGACATTTAATCCCGGCTGGTTTTCTGGTGGCAGGCCATTAATGTATAAAGCGTTATCCATAGAAAAAACAGGTTCTCCAAGCGTCTTGGCGTAGGCGATGGCCTTTTTGTGGGCATTTTCAGCAGCTGTTTTCCCGTTTTCATCGACAGTCGGGAGTAATCCTTTGTCGGTGATTCCTTTTACTATAATGTGAGCCGGAGCAAGGGCACCTTCGATTTGTTTAATTTTTGCGTTATTAGTAGTGCCAAAGAGTATTGCTTTCATTTTTTGAGTATAGCAAGGTAGCAAGGGGAGAGGCAGGCACTATGTGGACAAGATAATATTCCTTGTATAATCGGTGTATCTAAATGAAGTTTCAACTAGTTTGCTTTGATCTAAATAAAACTCTAATTTCTGAAAACACCTGGTATGAACTAAATCTGGCCATGGGGATGACTGCTGAAGAAGATCAGGCCCTGTTCGCTCTTTATCAAAAAGGGGAATTGACATACGTTGATTGGCAAAAAGAACTGGAAAGAATTTATATAAAAAATGGCAAAGCTACACGGGAGAATATATCGAAGGTTATTTATAACTACACCTATCGTGTTGGGGCAAAGGAGGTAATAGAGTACCTAAAATCAAAAGGCTATACTCTTGCTCTTATTAGTGGGTCAATTGATGTTTTGGTTGAGAGAGTTGCGAGGGAGTGTGGAATTTCGCACTATTTGGCCAACAACACATTTGTTTATGACAAAAATAACTATTTAAAAGAAATTAAATGTCTGGGTGGTGATGTAGAGGTAAAAGGTTTACAACTGCGGCAACTCTGTGAGGAATTAAAAATTGATATTACCCAAGTAGTATGTGTGGGGGATGGAGATAATGACTTCGAAATTTTTAAACTATCGGGGCACGGAATAACTTTTGAAGGATCAAAGATAGAGCCGTATGCCTGGAAGACAATCGGGCAATTAACGGATCTCCGGTTAATTTTGTAGAGCCACCCTTCGGGGTTCGACTTTTACGCACAAGAGGCCTCCAATGGCTTATTTCAAATAAGGTCCTAAAAAGGCATTGCGCGAACGTACCAGGTAAAACCTTTCCTTTAACGACTAAACCATCCTTACAAGTTTATAGACGAGTGATATTCGCTCCTCAATGGGAACTGTAGGCAAAAAACGGTTTTATTAATAACCGCCGCCCCAGCTGATAACATCATTGACAAGAGCACAGGAGCGAAGCCCCGAACATTCGGAACCGCCAACAGTTTTCCCTGAAATCGCCCAGGCATTAAAACGGCACTCTGGTGATCCGGTGCATTTATCGGTGCCGGTGGTTAAATCACAATTGCTTGCATACATATACTTAAAGCGTCGGGTAGTCGAATCATAATTGCTAACCATATTGGTGATATTAGGATAAGTAAAAGTACAAGCCAGGCTATTACCATTGCCGGTGCATTGGCTGCCGGTAGGTAGCACCTGGTAGTAATATTTGGTCCGGCCATTTGGAAGAACTTGGGTAACTTCTTTTATAAATGAAGGCTTGGCTCCATGCCATAAAATTTTTTGGAAATAATCAGTTTGGTTTTGGTAGTCATCTTTTGTTGTGGTAATCCATAGCCTGGCATTAGAAGCATCTGGACCGTATGAAGTTACTTTATGGGAGATATTTCTGGCATAATCGCCTCCATTATCAACCATGCACCAGTTGTTTTTTATATTCAAATTTGGGCAATACGTTTGCCGAAGTGTTGATAAACGGCTACAGTTTGAAGTTTCATTTGGATGATCAACCAGGCGGGATCCTCTGCCCAGACAGAACTCGATGTACATCTGGTTATACTCTTCACAGGAAAAGGTAAATGTATCGGCCATGGTGGGCCGGATCAAAGGTATCAAAAGAAGTGCGGCGGAACTAACAAGAGCGATAAGGGAAATGATCATTATTTTTCTTTTCATACCCCGTATTATAACTATTCTTTTATAATATACAAGATATCGTAAGCTATCACCATATTCTATTTTTACTGTCACAGATCATGCCTATTTATACACCATAAGTTCATGTAATTGTTACCTGGGTGTATCGAAATATAAGGTATGAGCTGAAGTTTTCGGGAAAAAAGTGATTCTATAGGAAGGCTTATAGAAAAACAGATAGGCGTGATTTAATTCGGTGGCGGTCAATCCAATAAATCTGGTGGTAACATGTCAACTAGCTTTTTCTAATTTGGATTTTCCCTTTTTGATACAAGAATTGTGATAAAGCGGCTACACTTCTACCTTCTCTCATTTGTCCGGACAAGCATATGACCGCCGCCTGGGCACTACTTACCCACATGGCTTTTATATCTTCTTCGGTTTCTAGTTGCTGTTTACCGAGGGCTTTAAATTTGGTGGCTACAAAATAATATAAATCCCAGCCGATAGTCGGTCCTCCACTCCCAAAATTTGTAAACAATTCAATGTTTTCCACTTCCATTCCTACTTCCTCTCTTGCCTCTTTCATACAGGCTTGACCAATTAAACTAAGCACGTCCGGTCTGTCTTTAATTTCATCCCAATCCCTAATTTTGTCTCTAACTTTTCCTCCGGGTAATCTATAGTCAGTTTCACCTAACTCAGGCCGGTACTCCTGGCTTAACAGTATCTGATCATTAATTTCATCGTATATTATTATTCTTGTTCCGGGTGATCTACTGGCTTTTTCAAAAATCCTTCCGTCTGCCGTGTTGGTTGCCTCTACTCTGATAATCTGTCCCTCGTAAGCAACATTTTTACTTGATATCTTTTTTGGCACTCCATATTATAAAACATTCATATAGATACTAAACCTCTTTCTCGTAATCAATTAAGTCATACTCAGGATCAGGCCCACCTTTTCTTCTTTTAATTTCTTTAAAACCTAGTGATTCATAATTCTTTCTTGCTGGGTTAAAGAAGGGGTGACAGCTGGTAGTAACAATGACCTTTTTTAACCCTCTATTTTTTAGAATTTTTAGTACTTTTGCCAATTGTTTTTTGCCATAACCCCGGCCCCGGAATTCAGGTAATATACAATTATGGCCGATTTCACCAATATTTGGTTCATACGATGCAAACCCAATTACTTTATCGTCAACCCAAGTGATCAAAACACATATACCAATAGTATTTGGATTGGTAAAAGCTTCTTGGTCGAATTTATCCCATTTGACTTTTTCACCACTCCATTTTTGCGGGTTACTTTCTACCAATGACTGGTAACTTAAAAATATTATTTTTCCCAAATCGCCTTTGACTACCGAAGATATGGGTAAGAACCGGATCATAACAATATTATAGATTAATAGATTTTAAAATTATTCCCCCCCCAATAACCGTGTGTGACGGAATTGCGGACGGGTATCCCGATAGATAACGAAATCTTTTTGGTTCTTTGATAAAATCAAGCTGTGATAAGACCAATAATTTTAGCTAACTACCTTGTAAAAAAAGACGGCAAATATTTACTGGTCCAGGAGGCGACTGACAAGGTTTGGGGTAATATAAATACCCACTCAAAGGGAAAATGGACCTTTCCGCACGGCGAGGTGGATAAAGGCGAGACCATTCGGGAGGCAGCGGAAAGAAAACTTGTTGAAGAAACCGGAGGTAGATCTAATTTCGTTCGATTGGGGGCGATTGCCCATGGTTTAATAAAAAATACCGTTTATTTTATAGGTTTTGTTTTTTATGGAGAAGGTTTTGAAGAGATTGGTTTGAGATGGGAACATGAAATTAAAGCAACGAAATGGTTTTCCAGAAAAGAAATAATCGATTTGGAAAAACAGGGTTTGGTTCGGGATAATGTGCCACTGTCTCGGATAATTGATGCGGTCGAAATGAATTCAGGGGTTGATTTTATTGAGTGGGAACAACCCGATTATGTTATCGACATTCTCAACTTATTGGAAAAGAGAAACGTCGAGAAGGAATCAAGAAGTTAAATATCAATATCTCGTGAGCAATTTACCTGCTAGAAAGTCTGATAAAAAAGGAACCTCGTGATGTTAGTGGAACTGGTGATAGGCGATCGCTCTCCCAAAAAAGTATTGTCTTTATACTATTTTTCAAAAACTCCTATTTTCTCACCGGATGTTAAGGTTGCGGTGGTAGATCCGCTACTCTTAGTTTGGCCTCCAATTGGCTAAGAGATGGTATACCACCACCAAACGGGCCTTCTGGTAGTCCCTCATCACTATGGAGACTATCGAGTAATTCACGGATATCACCATTAAAACGTATGGCTTTTATTTCTTCTTCTCCTTCTTTGCCGAACGGTATTTCGGTTAAAGCGTTTTCGTTTTGAATAGCAAAGCGGAGCAGTTCTTTTTCTGCCGGTCTGTTTTTTGGGACCAGAAATGTCCTTTCCCCTTCTTCTTGTCCTTCCATTCCTGGTTTATACCCATAAACAAGGGTGTAATTGGGAGTTTGTTCTATAATAAGACCGTCACTAAAATCCTGGATTTTTTTAACAGATTCCACAGTTTTATTTTGTTCTGACATATTTTTTTTATTAATAAATATATCCGTCTAACCGGGATGGCTAGCAAGGTGGTTTTAAAAGCAAATACTAGTTGGCTATTTCAAACCTTGTTTCAAGGATACCATACTTTATTGTTTAGCCACTCGAAGTTTAGCCTCGCTCATCAATAAATAAGAGAATTGTTTTTTGCAAGTGCTTTTTTTAATTTCAATTTTAATTAGCTTTATTGTCTCTAGGTATTTTATTTGCTACTACGACAGTTCGTGGGTGGTGGTATTTGAAAGGTAAAAAATAAACAAGTTGTAAAAAATAAATTTTTGGTGATAATGTTGATATGGGCGAAGCATCAGAAGGCGGCAGTGCCGGGGTTAAAAGTGGCATAAAATTATCCAGACGAAAATTTCTTGTTACAACTGGCTTAGCCGCCGTTGCGGCCGTAGCCCACAAGCCGATAGAAGCCAGCCGGACCCTTTTTGAGATAAATCAAGGTTATGTAACCGGCGAGACCAATACTGGGTCAATTACCAGCGAAACTCCCAAGCATATACGGAAAGAGGATATCCCCCCAGAAAATGAATGGTTAAAAAACGCTGACAAGGTCTTATCCAGCGGGATTGCTATCTACCAACATTGGCGGAAAGGTAACCCCGATTTACCCTCCCCTCACTATCAGAAACCGGAAAACTATTTAGATGTGCCATCAGTAGCAGTGAATCTCAAGAAGCAAATACCACATGCCCGGGGAGAACCCGGTAACCCAGATTTTTTTAGAAACTTGCTTATAGATTGTGGCGTCGAAAAATTTGACAAGCCTTATGCCAGATTCATCGGTGGATCCGGGGCAAATATCACTAGTCTCCAGGAATTGATAAGTACAGACCCCGGTACGGGTGTTGTCAGAAACATCCGTTATTCAATGTCGGAAAAGTTTGGTAGCGAATTCGATGTTTTTAGATCTTGTGTCAGCAATTCTTTAACGGAAGAACAGCATAAGTTTATCGCAGATCAATTTCATGATTGGTATTTTGGGGCAATGAACTATGTTGAAGATGCCCGAGCCAAAAGCAGTGAACCAATTTCAACTAGCGTTTTATTCGCCTTTTTCCTGCATCAAAATCAGGGAGACATTTTATCCAGTGCCTGGGATACTTCGGTTTGGCTGAAAATACTCGCCAGAAACGACCCCGAGGATGGGTTAAAACGTGACCCGAATTATGATCGGGCCCACTTGGCTACCAGGATATTTAAAGATGAATTCTCTCCCCACCTATCTGCCAATTGGGTAGTTGATCATGTCGGCAGAGACGACGGTGGGCTAAATTTTGTAGGAGACCCATATAAGATGTCAGAATACAAAGACTTTATGCCGGCGAACCGGGCCGGTGGATTTTATCATGCCTGGAATATTATCGCCCTATCCATGTGCATGTCTCCATTTTTTATTAAAAGAGCTACTGCCACATACGATGTTCCCATAACGTGGGGTTCTGGGTTCGTGTTTTCAGAGTACGGCCGGGAAAAAAACACTGCCGATTTATTGGTTGCCAAACGGGCTCATAAAATAAAGGGGATGCTAAGAAAATATAGTTAGTTTATTGAACAACGCACGGGTCTTTGCTTTTGAAACGACCAATAGAAATTACCGCCTCAACACCGCTTCCGCAATCACTACCATCCCAACACGCTGCACCCCGGGCGTTTCAGCCAATGTTAACCCGACTAAACTCTTGCCTGGGTGCATATGGAGGCGGTTGGCTTTTGTGCTACTCATATTTCTGAAGAATTCAAAAAATACAATGCAGATAGGTTTAAAATCTTCCTGCTAATCAGGAGTACAAAGTCTTGACTATTGTCGGGGAAGTATTTAGACTGATTGTAATATGACAGATTTAGCAAGAAATACCAGAACACTGATAGTATGTTTTTCGTTAGCCATTTTTGCCCTGATACCTTTGAGGTTTGTGGAAATAAGCCAGGAAGTTTCTGAGGACTATGGGGGAGCCAGTGTTTTGGGTGAAGCACAGATGCTCGAAGAGCCAGAAGTGGCACTTCCTAGCGCAGATGAATATGTATCCGGAGAGTTGGAAGCGCCGTATGACGAAATGGACAACGGAGAAGTATCAGGAGTAACAGATGGGGCAGAGTGCATGCCAGAAGAGCATGTTAGTGAGGCGGTAGCCAGAGTGAATGAAGGTTTGTCCACCGGTTTGTATGCTGATTCTGAGCAGGCATATGCTGAGATACAGTGGCTAAACGATCAGCTTTGCCGCGAATAACAGATGGTTTTTATCTAATGGTAAGAGTATAAAGGTTTTCTTGGCCTCCTGAATAGCTTGGAGTTAGGATTACGATTTTACTGCCATCAGCCCAGGGAGTGGTTGATTCAGGATTAAAATTATTGTTAAAAAGGATGTGTTGATTGGTATTGTCGTAATCAACAACTTTTATGGCGTTGTCCTGAACGTACATGAGGTTATCCGAGTTTGGAATCCAGGCGATGTTGGTGAGGGCATTGCTGTTTTCGATCAGAAAGTTAGTATCTTCCTTCATGTCATAAACATACCAGTTGCCGGGGGTAATATCTCGGCTTTGTTTTTGGATGCTTTGAACCGGTGGTGGGGTAATAATATTTTGGGGAAGTTGACGGTTGGTTTTGGCCAGATAGAGTAATTTGTCCTCGCTAGTGGAAAAAGAAATGTGTTTGGCGGATTCGGTGGAGACTAATTCTTTTAATTCGAGGGGAATTTTGTCTAATTTGGGCTGATTAATCTGGGCTAGCTGTTTTTCCCAATCCAGATAGATTTGGTCAAGTTGGTAGGTAACATCGACGAGCATTTTTGGGGAAAAGACAGAATCAATGGGGATTTGGTAGGTTGCCTTGCCGTTGGTGGCGAGAATGCTTCTGGAGTTGGGTGAAAAAGTGAATTTGAAATCAGACCAATTGAGGTAGGCATAGTTTGGCGCGATTTGCCGTGGTTGGTTGCGACCTAAAGGGATGGGGTTGCTGATGGTGTCGAGAATGTATAAACCATTATCTTTGGAGGCTGAAGCGGAGGCAACGGCATAAACGATTCTTGATCCGTCGTGGTTGATGGATGGGTTGATGGCGCCGGTAAAAGTCAGCGGTTTTATGTCTGAAACGGAGCGGAATAACTGAGCATCGGTTTGAACAACTAACTCTTTTTTGATCCGAACTTGCTTTTGCCAGGGAAGATAGCCGTCTTTTATGATTTTAACCAAGTAATCGCCGGGGGTAAGGTTGATTATGTCGTCGGTAGCAGTGAAGAGACGGTCATCGATGTAGACCGAGGCGCCCTTTGGTTTTGATGTGGCAGAAAGAAGGCCACTAGCGTTTATGACCGAACCATTTTTCATATCATTTATATTGAGGGTGTAGCCGCGGGCGACAAAAGAAATCATAACGGTGCCGGAGATGACGAAAAAAAGAACGGAAAGGATAGTGATTAGGCTTTTTTTAGTTGAGTGGTCAGACATATCTGTATTATACAAGCAATAAGAATTGGTAAAATGGGGTGATGAAATTGTTTAACCCACCCACTAGTATGCTTCGACGGGCAAAGAAATCTGGGGGTAGTATTTAATATGAAACTTTTTAAAAAACTTGGAATTGATTTGGGAACAGCAAATAGCGTGGTGTGGGAGGCCGGGGTGGGGATTGTGTTGAATGAGCCGACCGTGGTGGCAGTAGGGGTAGAGGACAGGAAAGTTTTGGCAGTGGGCAACGAGGCCAAGAAAATGTTGGGAAAAACTCCGGAATACATTGAGATTATATGTCCGATGGAGGAAGGGGTTATCTCTGATTATGAGGTGACCGAGGCGATGCTAAGGTATTTTATGAAGCAGGTAATGGGGGTGGGATGGTTTTTTGGGCCCGAGGTGATGATTTGTGTTCCGGCAGGGGTGACTCAGGTAGAGCAGAGGGCGGTTTTGGATGCAACTTTGGCGGCCGGAGCAAAAAAAGCATACCTGATAGATGAACCTTTGGCGGCGGCAATCGGGGCAAAAATCCCGGTGTCTGAAGCTCATGGAAATATGATTATGGACGTGGGAGGCGGGGCGGCGGAGGCGGCGGTGATAGCTTTGGGGGGAGTGGTGACACATAGGGGGACTAGAACCGGGGGGAAGAAAATGGATATGGCGATTGCTGATTATTTGAGGAAGAAACATAATTTGATTATTGGAGATCAGACGGCGGAAAATATTAAGATAGTCCTGGGGAGTGCAATAAAGCTTAAGAAAACTGAGACGTTGGAGGTCAACGGGAGGGATTCAATCTATGGTCTACCAAAAAGTATGATGATTGACTCAGATGAAATTCATGAGGCGATAAAACCAATACTGGATCTGATAGTTAAAGTTATACGGGATACTTTGGAGGTGACTCCTCCGGAATTGGTGGCAGACATAATGGACACGGGAATAGTCTTGAGCGGCGGAACTTCACAACTTCGGAATTTCAATATCCTGGTAACCAGAGAGATAGGTGTCTCGGCGCATGTGGCTCCGGAGCCACAGTTTTGTGTGATAAAGGGGACCGGGATTGCAATTGAAAATTTGGAAATTTATCATAGAGCGATAAGGTGATACATTTCAAATATTTGGCTTATATTGTAATTGGTAATTGGTAAACGGTAATTGGTAAACTAAGAAAGTGTTATCAATATAGCACGAAAAGTGAATGAAGGTCAGATATCTAGTAAATGTTGAGTTACTCCCAGTATATTTGACAGTTTCGTGAGTAATATTTTTACTCGTAATAGCGTAAATTGAATATATTTATAATTATTTCAGAAGGCCTGTAGTATTGAAGGTTTTTGGAGGATGATATAGATAGCTAGAAGGACTTATAATTAATGGTTTCGGTGAGGATAAATGACATACTCGGTGTGTATAAACAACCTATAAAAAAATAAAGAGGAAAATAAAGCCTGATTTTTGATAAAATCAGGGTAGTGAGAACTAAAAAAGGGAAGAGGGAAGATTTTAAAAAAGCCGTATCAGACTGGGAAATATATGGGATACCGGTTTTTGGCGGAGGCGAGGTGGAAGTGCTAAAAAAAGCAGAACAATGGCTGTCGCGGGGTGAGAAGGGTAAGTGGATAGCGACGGTAAATCCGGAGTTTGTTATGAGGGCGATTGGGGATGATAATTTTATGGGATTGTTGGCTAAAACAGATATGAATGTGGTCGATGGAATTGGGCTGATTTGGGCAAAAAAGGTGAAAGCCATGCCTGCCGGCAGGCAAGTCTCAAAGTCAAAAAGTCTAAAAGTCTTAAAGAAGATATTTTACGGGGTGAAGGTTGGGGGGGAGATATTGAGGGGGAAATATAGAGATGAGCTGGCCGCGGGGGCGGATTTGATGATAAAGATGGCTTGTCTGAAAGTCCAAAAGTCTGAAAGTCTGAAAGTCTTTTTCTTGGGTGGGTGGGGGGATAGGGCGGAGAGGACGGCTAAACAATTATCAATTACGAATTACGAATTACGAATTGGTTGGTCCTCAGGAGGACCAAAAGTGAAGAATGAAGAAGTAATAAGACAAATTAATAAGTTTAAACCTGATCTTCTGTTTGTGGCTTATGGGATGCAGAAACAGGAAGAGTGGATTTATAAAAATATAAAGGATCTGGATGTGGGGGTGGCAATGGGGGTGGGGAGAAGCTTTGACTATTACAGCGGGGACTTAAAACGGGCGCCCGGGTGGGTTAGAAGGATGGGGATGGAGTGGCTGTATTCTCTAATTGTTGAGCCCAAAAGGTGGAAGAGGCAGCTTGTTTTGCCTCAATTTGTTTGGAAAGTGATTATCAATTAATTTAATAAATGAGAGACAGAGAAGATCCGGTAAAAGCAACATTTAGATTGCAACGGGTTGTTTCGATAGATACGGGAAGGACTGTTTTTATGGTTATATATCGCGCCGATAAGGTTGGTGGAGGTGTTGGTATAAATAATCTCGTGAGTTTGAGGAAAGATTTGGTAGGAAAACAGGGGGTGACAAGTGAGATTTTTGTCTTGCCCCCTGAAGTGCAAGTCAGAAAACAGGCACGTAAAGACGGTCGGTGGAGTGGTAGAGAGAAGGAAATAAATTAATTGTAAGCGGTTTGTTTTTGGTGTTATAATCGGGAAATATGATACAACAAGAAAGAAGAACACAAAAACCTGCTATCGGCGGAAGATTGGGTTTTTTGAGAAAGCCAGGAGATGATAGGGGTGTATTGAGTCCGGATCCGGTCATTGAAGAGAAAAAGAAACCACAGTCTGGTGGTGGGAGTATACCGGGACAACCGGTGGTTTCTGATACACAGCCACCACTAAATCCCTAGTAATTTTACTTCCGTTTCAAGTTTAAAATGGAATTTTTGTTTGCAGGTGGACTGGATTAGGCGGACAAGACTCAGATAGTCTTTGGCGGTGGCATGCCCGGTATTGACAATAAAATTAGCGTGGAGAGGAGAGGTTTGGGCGCCACCAATGGCGTGGCCTTTGAGCCCGAGCTCATGGTCGATAATCCAACCGGCTGATTTTTGCTCGCCCCAGATCTTTTGGCAAATTGCCAGGGGAGGATTGGCAAAGGCGGAGCCGGCAGAATTCATGGGCTGAACTTTGACCTTTTGGCTAATCCAGGCTTGGACGACCTTTTTGGCCAAATTGGTATCGCCTTTAAAAAGACGGAGAGTAGCCGAAAGGATTATTAGGTGAGGATTTTGTTGGAAAAATGATTTTTCATACTGCCATTTTAGATTTGATTTTTTAAAGGTTTTTATTTTACCGGTTTTTAGGTTAAAAGTATTTACTGAGTGAATATAGTCGGCGAAGTGATAAGAGCCGCCGTGAATGTTGTACCAGACAGCCCCGCCGATGGTCCCGGGGATATAGGCAAACCATTGGAGGCCGGTCAATCCATGTTCAATCAGATTGTTGATAGCAAGGGGGAGGGGGGTACCCGAGGAGAGACGAACCAGGCGGGAGGGGAGGTGGGATTCATCGTAGTTTACTTTTGAAAAATCCAGATATTTTTCCGGTTCATTTTCCATTCTTTGAGTATAGGTAGGGGAAAAAGTAGCCGGAGCGCAAGATTTTAGAATTTTGATATCCTGAGAGGAATTTTTGACAACCAGACCGCGGATGCCGGTGTCGGAAATTAAAACATTGGAGCCATTGCCGAGGATGGTTATATGGCTTGTCAATGAATTTTTGCAGTGCTCGCTACCTTCGGGCTCATCCGCTTCGGCGGATTCGCGTTCGCTGTGCGCTGAAAAACTATTGACTGCGCCAAATTGGTCCAAGTTATGATATACAAGTTTAAGTATTGATATAAAGTGTTCCTGGGTTTTGGAGTTGATAAAGATATCGGCGGGGCCGCCGATTTTGAGGGTGGTGTAGGGGGCGAGGGGGTGATTTTGATAAATTTCTAAGTCGGGAAAGTGTTTTTTTAGATCAAAATAAATTTTGGAGTAATCCATTGGTGAATTATACAGTTACGAATTACGAATTACGAATTACGAATTTATTTATTGGTAATATAGGTATATTCATATGTTTTATTGTATAGTAAAAGATATATATAATAATTGTGGAAAAGTGGATATTAATAGGGCTATCCTATAAGAAAGAGTGGGAATTTTGCTGTTATACTGAAGAGTGCAAAAGACGGTATTGCTAATTCACGGCTGGCCGCAGCCGGTTGAGGATAATGATTTAATATGGCGGTATTTTACATGTAAAGGTTATAAGGTATATTGTCCGTATTTGTTTAAAACAGGCCGAAATTTTTCTTTGGTAGAAACGAGGAAAAGATTGATAGAGTGCCTTGAGGGGAAGTGCCCTGATGTGATAGTGGGTATTTCCATAGGAGGGTTGATTTTACCGGGTTTAGCAAAAGATTATCCGGAGGCGAAATTAATTTTTATAGCATCAGGAGTGTGCTTTTCTCCTGACCATTGGTTGGCGAAACATGGATTGAAATTGTGCGGACGGAAGATTGTAAAATTAGTGAAAATGATTGATGAAAAATGGCTATTGCGGTTATACCGGTTTATTAATCCAAATAGATGTTGGGGTAGCGGGGTGGATCAGGCTAAAGAGGAATTGGAAGATAATTTGAAGAAGGTACTTGAATTGTCTGAAGACCGGATAGTTGAAGTATTAAACACAATCCGTAAGATTGATAACGCGGAATTGTTGGCTAAATTGGATAATAAGGCAGTTATATTTTCCGGGGATAAGGATACAATGATGCCCGTGGAACAGGGAGAGAAGTTAAACCTGTTAATGAAAAACAGCCGTTTTTTTATTTTGGGGGGGAGACACCATGATTTAATAGGTAGCCGGATGTTGAAGATTTTGGGTGATTTTTTGGAGTTTTAAAATGGGGGTAAAATAGATTATGGTTTTGGGAATTGATCCGGGGTTGGCAAATACTGGTTGGGCAGTGTTAAAAGACGAAGAAACATTGGTGGAGTGTGGATGCCTGGTGACTAAAATCAGTGATGCCTCGGCAGTGAGGTTGGGGAAGATTTATAATGAAATTTTCCGATTGATAAAAAAATATAAGGTGGAAGAGGTGGCGCTGGAAACTTTATTTTTTGCCAAGAATGCCAAGTCAGCAACTAAGGTGTCAGAGGCAATTGGGGTGATTAAATTGTGTGGGGTTAGATGTGGTTTGGAGGTATTTGGATATACCCCCTTACAGGTAAAGATGGCATTGGTGGGTTATGGCCGGGCAGAAAAGGAACAGGTGGAAATAATGGTTAGGCACTTTTTGAAACTGGAGAAAGCGGTGTCTCCTGCGCATGCTTCGGATGCGGTGGCGGTGGGGTTAACTCATTTGTTTACAAACAAAAGTTTGTAGTTTGCTTGTAATATAATTTTCTCGTGCTTCCGCCATAGGCGGACTCCGCTTTGCTTCGCACACCTTCGGGCTCTCTTCGTTCGCGTTCGCCGTGCGCTTGGAAGTTGTTATTTCACATCATGAAGTTTGGACAAGATATAATGGGGTATGATTTCGAGCTTAAGGGGGAAAGTAAATAGGGTTTGGGGAGATAGTGTTGAAATGGATGTTAACGGAGTGGGGTATTTGGTTAAGATTGGGATGAGGTTAAGCCAAAATATACATGAGGGGGAGGAGAGGACGATTCAGACCTATATGGCAGTATCGGAAAATGATATAAGCCTTTACGGATTTGAAAACTGGGAAGAGGTGGAGCTTTTTAAAATGCTTATAACCGTGTCGGGGGTGGGGCCAAAAACTGCGGCGCAGATTGTGGGCCAGATAGAGTGTTTAAGCATTATTAAAGCTATTGGGGATGCCGATGTGAACTTTTTTCAAAAAATTAAGGGAATCGGGAAAAAGACAGCACAAAGAATTATTGTGGATTTGAAATCGAAAATAGGAGGACTGGGGGAGTTGCAGTTAGATTCCGATTTACCGCTTTTGGAGGATGAATTGGTGATGAGTTTAAAACAGCTTGGCTTTGACAGAAGAGAGATTGAAAGGGTGACGAAGAAATTACCGATTGAATTGCAAAATATTGAGGATAAGTTATCGTGGTGTTTGAGAAATTTAGGATAAAAGTTTTGGGTTATATTTGGTAAAATGGGTAGTAAAAATATGAAGGTGCAAAAAGGTGAAGAATTAAATCCCCAACCAAAAAGTGATGAAAAAATTGTAGAGACAAACTTGCGGCCACAACGATTGGCGGAGTTTATTGGCCAGCCGAAATTAAAAGAGCAACTGTCGATATTTTTGCAGGCGGCGAAGGCCAGAGGGGAGAGCCTTGATCATATTTTGTTTTATGGGCCGCCGGGGTTGGGAAAGACAACTTTAGCCAATCTGTTGGCCAAAGAAATGGGGGCGAATATCAAGATTACTTCGGGACCGGCTTTAACCCGGGTGGGGGATTTGGCCTCAATTTTGACGGGGCTAAAGAAGGGGGATTTTTTGTTTATTGACGAGGTGCACAGATTAAACAAATTGGTCGAAGAGACTTTATATTCAGCGATGGAAGATTATGTTTTGGATATCGTGCTTGGTAAGGGGCCATCGGCTAAAACAGTAAGATTGAATTTGCAGAGGTTTACGATTGTGGGGGCAACAACCCGGATAGGTTTGATTTCGGGGCCAATGAGAGACAGGTTTGGGTATGTACAACAACTGGATTTTTATGAAGAAGATAATTTGACGGAAATAGTGGAGCGGACAGCCGGGGTGTTAAAGACAAAAATAGAATTGCCGGCGGCGGCCGAAATTGCCAGACGGGCGAGGGGGACACCACGGATAGCCAATCGGCTGCTGCGGAGAGTGAGGGATTATGCTCAGATTAACAACGATGGCTTGATAACGACTAAAGAAACCTGCGAGGCCTTGAAGATGTTGGGGGTGGATGAAATGGGATTGTCTGATGCAGACAGGAAGTATTTGGATGTGGTAAAGAGACAGTATGGGGGTGGGCCGGTGGGAGTGGAAAATATTGCGGCGGCCCTGACTGAAGATGTCGGGACGATTACAGAAGTGTATGAACCATACTTAATGAAAAGGGGATTGGTGAAAAGGACTCCACGGGGAAGGGTGGTAGAGTAGTTTCGCGGTTTTCCCCGAGGGGGCATCGGGGGTGGGCTTTTATTCGGTTTGTATTCCCAATAGCCAGAGTACGGCTTCTTTGCGGTAGCGGCGATCGCCACGGGCGTTTATTCTTATGGCCGGAAGTTTGCCGCGTTTTCCCCAGCGTTTGATGGTTAGTTTGCTAACCCGGAGTAAGTCGGCAACTTCGGCGACTGTGAGAAGGTCGGGAAGATTGTCGATGCTGACACCGTTGATCTTTTTCGGGGCGGGGTTTTGTTTCACAAGTTTCTCTTGTGATGTGGTTTGTTCATCCATATGGTGGCTCCTCTTGCATCAAAATAATCAATAACTGATAACAGTAAAACATATTGGATATTTGTGTGTCAAGAAGTTGGTAATCGGTAACTGGTAATTGGTAATTGGTAATCAGTAAGAATAGGTGAAAAGGAAATTGGAGAGTCTAAAAGTCGAAAGTCTTAAAGTCCAAAAGTCTCAAGGTCTGAAAGGAGAAAGCCGGAAAGGGGAAATTTTGGTATTATTGTTTATGACTGAAGATAAACAGTACAAAATTGCGTTTTTTGGGGTAAAGAGTTGGGAGAAGGAGGTTATCGAAAAACAGATTATAAAGTTGGATACCTTTGGGGTGGGAATATTTAGAGGGGAGGTTCAGGATAATATAGATCTGGCAGCAAAGTATGATATTTTGTCTCTGTCAGTGAATTCAAAGCTGACGGGAGAAGTGTTGGCGAAATTGCCTAAGCTAAAACTGGTGACGACGAGATCCACCGGGAAAGATCACATTGATGGCAGGGAGTGTTTGGAAAGAAAAATTGCGGTGGTAAATGTGCCAACGTACGGGTCCGGGACAGTGGCGGAGTATGCGATGGGGTTGTTGCTGGCGGTAACCAAAAGAATTGTAGTGGCGCATCAGTCGGTGGAAGAGGGAACCTTTAATACCGAGGGGTTGACGGGAGTGGATTTGACGGGAAAGACCATAGGGGTGATAGGTGTCGGATCTATAGGGCAAAATGTGATACACATCGCCAGGGGCTTTAGAATGAAGGTCTTGGGGGTGGACCGCAAGCGTGATCCCAAATTAGCAAAAAGGATGGGGTTTAGGTACGTCGATTTGGAAAGTTGTCTGAAACAGGCTGATTTTGTAACCATTCATGTGCCGTTTGTGCCGGAGACTTTTCACATGATTAATAAGAAAAACATTAAGCTTTTAAAAACAGGGAGCTTTTTGATAAACGTTTCAAGGGGGCCGGTGGTAGAGATTGAGTCGCTAGTGTGGGCTTTGAACAACAAAATATTGGCCGGGGTGGGATTGGATGTAACCGAGGAAGAGCGTTTGGTCGATAAGGTATCAACAGTGATGGGGGACAAGATAAGCAAGGATGATCTGAAGGAAATTGTCAGCTTTCATTTGTTGAGGGACAGAGACGATGTGGTGTTTACCCCGCATAATGCGTTTAACACCAAAGAAGCAATCGAGCGGATTGTGACGGCGACGGTGGAGAGTATAGGAAACTATATAAAGTCTGAGAGTCGAAAGTCTTAAAGTCTGAAAGTAAAAATATTTAAATTATTTTAAAGTCGAAAGTCTTAAAGTCTGAAAGTCTGAAGCAAAAATGAAAATAGAAAGATTTGAAGACAGTTTGGTTTGGAAAAAATCGAGAGATTTGACATTGGGAATATATAAAAACCTGAAAGATTGTCGGGATTTTTCTTTTAGAGATCAAATTTGTCGAGCATCAGTGTCAATTATGAATAATATCGCCGAAGGTTTTGAAAAAGGAACAGACAAAGATCTAGCTAAATTCTTATTTATTGCTAAAGGTTCTTCGGGGGAAACAAGGTCAATGTTATACTTGGCAAGAGATTTGAAATATTTGGATGACAATAGATTTAAATTGCTGTATCAAAGTTCGATAGAAATATCAAAAATGTTGTGGGGTTTTATTAAAAGTTTAAAAATAAAGGAAACAAGTCTTTAAGACTTTTAGACTTTGAGACTTTTAGACTTTAAGACTAAATTATGAAGCCAGTAATAATTTGTGGTGGAGTTGGTTCTAAAATGTGGCCGGAGAGCCGGCAAAAAAGCCCGAAACATTTTTTAAAGCTGATCGGGGAAAAGTCGTTGTTCCAACTTAATTATGAAACTTTGAGGAAGAAGTTTGAGCCGGAAGAGATATTTTTGCAAACAAATGCTCAACAGGCAATAATAGCCAAAGAACAGGAACCGGAGATACCCGAAGATAATATTTTTATAGAACCGGAGATGAGAAACCACGGCCCAGCCACCGGTTTGGCGGCGGCGATGTTGTTTAAACGGGGATTTCAAGATGAGCCATTTATGTTGGTGCAGGCTGATGTGTTACGGGAACCGGAAGAGAAATTTTTTGAGATGATCGATCAGTGTGATCGGCTGGTAAGAAAAGAAGGAAAGTTGGTGACCGGCGGATACAGGCCGCCTTATGCAATGATGGGAGTGGATTATTTGATAAGGGGAGAGAGAGTGCCTGATACCGGAGAGGTGGTGATTTGGCGGATGGAAAAATGGCTAGGAAGGGATGCAAAAGAAAGCGTGGAGGGATTTTTGAAGGACGGGAGGGCACTTTTGCACAGCAACCATTATTGTTGGACGCCGAGGTCGTGGATGGAGTCGTTTAAAAAACATACCGAAGTTGACTGGTATCAACCGCTGCAAAATATAATAAACGGATCAGCGGTGGCAGAAGAATATCCGAAAATGATGAAAGGACCGATTGAGCTTGTAACAAATACAGAGCTTTTAGAAGGCCAGGTAGTAGAACATGATTTTAAATGGATTGATTTTGGAACATGGGAGTCGGTGGCAGTGTATCTTAATAGTCGAAAGTCTGAAAGTCTGAAAGTCGAAAGTAGGGATATGCAAGAAATTGAGGCAAAAAATAATTTTGTCCGCAAGCCGGCGGGGAAATATGTGGCTATGATTGGGGTGGAGGATTTGGTGGTAATAGACACAGCAGACGCGCTTTTGATTATGAAGAGAGACAAAAGCGGGATGGTGGGGCAGGTGGTGGATAAATTAAAGGCTGATAACCGAATCGAGTTACTTTAGGAAGTTGAGGGGTAAAAAACAACTCTATTATAGACCTGTCGGGAAAGAAATGGGTTGAATTGGTGGGTAGGGAATATGTAGAATGGGAGAATGAAATATATTTTTATTTCCGGCGGGGTGGTGTCCGGATTGGGAAAAGGAATCACGGCAGCATCGATTGGGCTACTGCTAGAGTCTCGGGGTTATGTTGTAACCAATGTCAAAATTGACATGTATCTGAATATTGATGCGGGAACAATTCGCCCGCAAGAGCATGGAGAGGTGTTTGTGTGTGATGACGGGATAGAAACAGACCAGGATTTGGGGAATTATGAAAGATTTTTGGGAAAATCTCTCCGACGGGAAAATTATATGACAACCGGGCAGGTTTACTGGACAGTCATAGCCAAAGAGCGGGCAATGGAATACAAAGGTGAGGACGTGGAGGCGATTCCTCATTTGACGGATGAAATAAGCAGGAGAATAAAGACAGCCGGAAAAGTAAACGGGGCGGAGATTGTAGTGGTGGAGTTGGGGGGAACAGTTGGGGAATACCAAAATGGAATATTTTATGAGGCTAGCCGGATTATGAAGCTGCAACAGCCGAAAGATGTAATTCAAATTCATGTGTCATATTTACCGGTTATCAAGAGCTTGGGGGAATTAAAGAGTAAGCCGGCCCAACAATCGGTTCATTTGCTAAATTCGATGGGGATTATGCCTGATTTTTTGGTAGCTAGGAGTGAAAAAGAAATCGACCAGAAACGACGGGAAAGATTGGCGATGTTTTGTAATATGAATGATGGAGATATCATTGTAAATCCGGATTTAGATAATATCTATGAAGTACCGATATTTTTAGAGAAACAAAAGTTTTCGGATAAGATTATTAAGAAATTACATTTGAGAAAGAAGAATAAAAATAATAAGTTATCGGAGTGGAAAAAATTTGTAGAAAAATTAAAAAATCCGAGGGAAGAGGTTAAAATCGCGATGGTGGGGAAATATTTTGCCACCGGAGATTTTAAGTTAAATGATTCGTATTTATGTGTGTTGGAGGCCCTAAAACATGCGGGTGCAGTGGCCGGGGTAAAGGTGGTGGTGGAAGCGATAAATGCGGAGGATATTGAGGAAGTCGGAGCAGAAAAGAGACTTGAGGGTTACGGTGGGATTATTGTTCCCCAGGGGTGGGGGTTACGGGGGGTAGAGGGCAAAGTCAAGGCGGTGGAATATGCCCGAAAAAATAAAATACCATATTTGGGATTGTGTTTTGGAATGCAGATGGCAGTGATTGAGTATGCGAGAAATGTGTTGGGGCTGAAAGATGCGAACTCTGAGGAAGTAAACCCGAAAACTAAATATCCGGTGATTCATGTAATGCCCGATCAAAAAGAATATCTGGAGAAACACCAGTATGGAGGAACAATCAGACTAGGGGCGTGGCCGTGTAAAATTAATGAGGGGACTTTGTTGGAGAAAATATATGGAGATAATTTGGTAAAAGAACGCCATCGGCATCGATATGAATTTAATAACGAATTCAGAGAGAAGTTGGAAAAGGCGGGGATGGTGATTTCGGGAACCAGCCCGGATGGGAAACTAGTGGAAGCAGTGGAGCTAAAAAATCACCCGTTTTTTGTGGGAACACAGTTTCATCCGGAGTATAAGTCGAGACCGCTTGAACCGCATCCGATATTTGTGGAATTTATAAAGGCTGTTTGTGATTTACCAAAAATCCCCCGGTAAGGGGGGATTTTTATATTAAAACAAGATTGCCACGTTCGGCGGGGCCGAACTTCCGCTAAAGGCGGACAAGCGCAATGACGATTATTTTACTTAAGTTCTACTGTTGCTCCAGCGGCTTCGAGTTTGGTCTTGGCTTCGTTGGCAGCATCTTTTTTCATGGTGCCAAGATTGGCCGGACAGGCGTCAACCATGTCTTTGGCTTCTTTAAGACCGAGTTCCGGTTTGAATTCACGAACGGCTTTGATGACGGCGATCTTGTTGGTACCGGCGCTGGTGATGGTGACATCAAATTCGGTTTTTTCCTCAGCGGCGGGGGCAGCGGCTTCTCCGGCAGCGACAGCACCGGCAGACGGGGCAGCGACAGCAGCAACGGCTTTGACGTCGAATTTAACTTCCAGGGCTTTAACAAGCTCGGAAAGCTCGATAACTGATAATTCGGATACAGAATCGATTACTTTCTGTAATTTTGCGGAAACTTTTGTTTCTTCTGACATAATTTTTTTATTAATTTTTAATTATTAATTGTTTTATTTAAACCCCTCTTTTGGTTCTCCCCTTGACAGGGGAGAAAAGAAGATAGCTCCCGCCCTGTCAAGGGAGGGTGGGGGAGGGTTTGTTTTTTTCGGAAATGGCCTTGAGGGTCATAACGAACTGGGTTTGGTTAAAGCGGAGAGCGTAAACCAAACGTTGTAAAGGATTGATCAGGCTGCCAACAAGATTGGACATGAGGGCTGATTTGCTGGGGAGAGTTAATAGCTTTTTGAGCTCGTCGACGGTTAATAATTTTTTGTCGTAGATACCATATTTGAATTGGGTCAATTCCTTTTCTTTGTTGACTTTTTCAATTTCTTTGAGAGGAGCGATTTCATCGGTATTGCAAAAGGCGATGGAGGTCGGACCGGTGAGGGGAGCGGGAAGATTGATACCGAATTTGATAAGGGCTCTGATGATCAGAGTGTTTTTGGCTACTTCCATGACTCCACCTTTTTGTTTAACCTGGTCGCGAAGGGCTGCGATGCCGGCAGCATTTAGTCCCTGATATTGGACCAGGGCAGCTGATTTGGCTGATTCCAATTTTTTTGCCAAGTCTTCGACCTGGTTGATTTTTTGTTGGTTTGGCATAGTTTTTAAATAATAATGGCCTCGAAGGTCGAGGCGCAAAAAATATAAAAACTATATTTTGCCTCGGTGGGATTTATTTTTGTACCCACTGTCTTCGGTTTAGTAGAGTATTGTATCACATAATAATAGGGCCGTGATAGGATGAAATAGTGAAGAAAATATTGGGCGGGGCGTTGATATTTTTGGGTTTGTCGGGATTGGCATTGATGGGGTGGAGGGTATGGAGAGGAGAGGGTTTCATAAATCCATTGGTGGGGGAAAGCGATAGGGTGGCTTTGCCTTTGGAGAGGTATGATTTTGATAGTTTAAGAAATAGTCTTAAAGTCTTAAAGTCTGAAAATCTAAAAATCGAAAGTCGAAAGTTTGAAATATTGGGAAATATACCTGAAGTAGAGAGCCGGAGGAAATTAATTACGAATGATCAATTACGAATTACGAATTTTGAAACCAAGAAGTTTAGATTTATGAGTGAGGGGAAGTGGATAACGGGAATGATCAATATACCTATGACGCCGGATAGCAGGAAAAAGAGGGCGATTATAATGGTGCGGGGGTATGCAGACAAGCCGGGATACTATACAGGCTTTGGAACGTGGAAAGCGGCCGATGAGTTTGCAAAACAGGGGTGGGTAACAGTGAGCTTGGATTTTTTAGGTTTTGGAGGAAGTGACGAGGAGAGCCTGGAAATGCTTCAAGCCAGGTTTGAAAAGGTGGTGGCGGTATTGGATTTGATTGAGACAGTCAAACAATTAGGGTATGTAGACACAAATAATATCGGGATTTGGTCGCATTCAAACGGGGGGCAAATTGTGTTATCGGTTTTGGAAATCACGGGGGGTAATTATCCAACGGTTATGTGGGCGCCAATGACCAATCCGTTTCCGCAAAGTGTGTTGGATACGGCGTCGGATTTGGATGACGGAGGAAAAGCGGTGATAAAAGCGGTGGCGGAGTTCCAAAAGCAGTACGATAGTCGAAGGTATGCGTTTGAAAATTATTATAAGTGGATTAATGCGCCGGTGTTGATTCAACAGGGGACAGCAGATGAATGGTGTGAGGTGGCGTGGCAAGAGAAAGTAGTCAATGCCTTAAGGGCAGAGGGGAAAAAGGCGGAATTAGTGATTTACAAAGGTGATGATCATAATTTGAAAAAGAATTGGGATGAGGCGGTAGAGAGGGATGTAGAATTTTTTAATACGGAGTTTTTAAACTGACAAAGATTGGCTGTATGTAAAAAATATATAGGTAATGGCTAGTAAAAGCAGTGTTTTTAGGATAAAATGCAGGCAATGAAAATACCACCGGTTGTTACCTGGCGGGTGACTTCCCGTTGTAATAACGACTGTGCTTACTGTTATGGTCCGGATAAAAATAATACGGAAATGTCTATGGTTGAGGTAAAAAGGATGTTGAAAATGTTTTATGAAATGGGGGTGAGGGTGATTGATCTGACCGGGGGTGAGCCCCTTTTAAGAAAGGGTTTTGAAGAAATTATTGTCCTGATGAAAGAATACGGGTTTGAAATATTTATTGATACTAATGGGGACTATTTTTTTGAATATGATAAGTTGGTGGCAGAAGCTGTCCGAGGGATCGGTCTGACAGTTGATTTTCCGGATGAAAATCGAAGATATAAAACACCGGGGAATTTGGGGCGGGTATTGAAAATTTTGGATTACCTGATGACCTTGGAGCGTAGGCCAATAATCCGGGTGGCGACGGTGGTGACAAGGGATAATTATGACAAATTGTTTCGGATAGGGAATTTGATCAGTAAGTATAAGGTAGACTTGTGGAAGTTGTATCAGTTTATTCCTCAAAATAAAAATGCCCTTAAAAACCGTAAAGACTTGGAGATTACCAAAAGTGAGTTTTTGGAAGCAACTAATAGTCTGGAGAGAAAATTCTCAAAAGAGTTTAAGGTAGTGGTGTCAAAAATGGAGGACAGAGATTCCTGTTATTTTTTTGTTGAGTCGGATGGAAGAGTATTTATGCCGACTCAAAGGGGCGATATATTTGAAGAAGTAATACTTGGGCATATTTTTGACGATGATATTTTTGACAAGTGGAGAAAATCAGTTTCGGTAGATAATTTTATCCGGAATACTGAAGTTAGCCGGAAATATAGATTTAAAAGGGGGCAAAATTGAGGAGATTTTGTATTGACAAAGTTGGTCGGTTTGGATATAGTAAGTGATAATGAAAGTCTATTTTGGGACAAGCCCCAGGATCAAGGAACAGTATCCGGAAGAGGTGACGGAAATATTTGAGCAGATTAAGAAATTGGGTTATATTCATACCAGTGATTGGATCAAAAAGGTCGACCCAAAAGATTTTTATAGTATGAATACGGGAGAGTTGGAAGAAAATAATAATCGGTCGATTAGAGATATCAAAAAGGCGGATATTTGTGTTTTTGAAGCATCAATGCCAAGTTTGTCGGTGGGGTATTTGGTGAACTTGTCACTCGAATTGGGGAAACAGGTGGTGGTTTTGACCCAAAATAAAAACCCGTCCTTTATGTTCGGACCCATAAAATCCAACAGTTTTAATCTGGTTAGTTATTCGCGTGATACTTTGGCAAGCGAGCTGGAAAGAGCATTGAAAAAAGCGGTGGAGGGAAGTGATGTCCGGTTTAATTTTTTTGTGTCATCAAAAATATTGAATTACCTCGATTGGGTGGCAAAAAAGAGGATGGAGCCAAGGTCGGTCTTTTTGAGAAATTTGATTGAAAAAGAGATGAAAAAGGACAAGGAATTTAAGGGGTGATATAATCTGCTGTTATAGTTTTATGTAAAAACTATGAGTAATAGATGTGAAGTTCCGTCAGATCAAAGAACAGGATGTAGCTTCTTGGATCGCATTTATTGTCGCCATGGATTGATAGCAGGCCATCAGAGAATATGTGATCAGTTTCCATTGGTTAGGTCTTCGAGAGAAAGTGTAAGACAAATATCAGTTTTACCAATGATGGTGAAGGCCTTGATCACAGATACATTTGGTGAAGAAGGGAGGACTGTTCGTGAAAAGGTGGTCGGTTGGACCCGAAATCGTGGTTAATTTTTTTAGCTTAGGTTTTTATTTTTCTCTTTGGTTTTGAGCCAGTAAGGGGGTAGTTAAAAGAACTGGTATAATTTAAAACATGAGTAAAAGAGTAATGGTGTTGTATGGCGGGGTGAGTACGGAGCATGAGGTGGCGATCATTTCGGCATTACAGGTGATGAGCGCCCTGAAAGAAGCCGGTCATGAGGTGGTGCCGGTTTATATTAGCAAGAAGGGTGAATGGTTTTGGGGAGATGAGAGGTTTTTAAAACCGGAGTTTTATAAAAATTTAAATGAGATACGGACCTTGGGAAAGAAGGTAGAGATGGGGGCCGGTAGCGGAGGGAAGATACTTATGAAAAAAATGGCTTGGTGGCAGGAAACGGACAAAAAGATTGATGTGGTATTTCCGGTATTTCATGGTAAAAACGGCGAGGATGGGGCGGTGCAGGGGTGGCTTAATTTGGTGAATTTACCCTATGTAGGGTGCCCTCTTTTGGCATCGGCAGTGGCAATGGATAAGTCAATTTCAAAAATGGCGGCGACCAGTATCGGGTTAAGGGTAGCAGAGGAGGTGTTGGTAGTCAAAAGTGACTGGGAGAGAGATAGAAAAGTGATTTTAGAAAAGATTAAAAAATTAGGGAAGAGTGTGTTTGTGAAGCCGTCGGGCGGGGGTTCGACAATTGCCGTAGGCAGAGCCGATAACCAAAAAGATACGGAAAGATTGTTGGAGGTGGCGCTTGTTTATGATGACCGAGTGGTGGTGGAAAAAGAGATTGAAAGGCCCATCGAGGTTAACATTTCGATTTTGGGAAATAACCCTTATGAAGTGTCGATAACCGAGCAGCCGATAGCCAGCGGTAAGGTTTTATCATTTGAAGATAAATATGTGCGGGGGAGCAAGGGCGGTAAAAGTCAGGGAATGGCGGGTTCCCAACGGTTGATGCCGGCCGGGGTGTCGGAAAAGATAATAATAGAAATTGAAGAAGCAGCGAAAAGTTTTTTTGCTACTATCGGAGGAAGGGGTATTGCCAGAATTGATTTTATGGTGGATAAGGGTGGCGTAGTATATTTTAACGAAATCAATCCAATGCCCGGGTCGATTGCTTTTTATTTATGGGAAAAGAGAGGAGTGAAGATAGGTGATTTGGTGGATAGGTTGGTGAATTTGGCAATTGAAGATTGGCTAGGGCGGCAAAAATTGGTGACGACATTTGAAAGTAATATTTTGGCAGGATATGCCGGATCAAGTGGAACTAAAGGCAAGATTTAGTAGTTTTGGGGTAGGTCATTTTCGAGAAGTATCCAGTCGAATTTTGTGCTTAGGTTGCGAACGGTTGGCCAATAATCATGACGGTTTATAACATGGATTATGGCGTTTGGTTTGACTAGCTTGATCCCATGGGTAATATTTTGAGTTCGATGACTTTGGCCAATAAGAATAACTTCGTCGAAAATATCGGCTATTTTTTTACCCAACTCTTGGTGCAAGGAATCAGATTCCAGGCCTAACTCGACTAACCCGGGAGTAATTAAAGCTTTGGTCCCCTTTAGATTGGACAAATCAGACATAATTTGATTAAAACCATCAAAGTTGCTGGAGTAAGTATTGTCGACGACAGTAGCTTGATTTATTTTTACTAGCTCCAGTCGATGAGGAGCGGGGGCAAGGACAGCCACACTCTTTTGGATGGTTTCAATGGGGATTTTTAATAAGATTGATTGACTAATGGCGGCTAATAGATTTAATAGATTGCCGGAGCCAAAGAGCGGAGAAATAAAGCGGAAGGATTGTTGGTGATAATTGAGAGTAAAGACGGAGCCATTTTGGTCAAAGTGGAATTGGCTAAGAAAGAAAGTGGCTTTTGGGGAGGCGAGGGAGTAGGTGTGGGCTGATTGAAAATGGGGATGGGAGTCGAGGTATTTGTGGATGTATTGATTGTCGAAATTTAGTAATAAGTGATTCGTTTTGATATGTTTGGCGAGTTCAAATTTGGTATCAAGGATATTTTGAATGGTACGAAAACGTTCCAGATGTTGGGGGCCGATACCGGTGATAATGGCTGATTGGGGTGGGAAAAGAGTAGAAAGTTTCTGAATATCCCCGGGGTAATGGGCACCAAATTCAGCCAGAAAATATTTGGTGTGTCGGGTCAGTCCCATTAAGATCGACTGGGAGATGCCTAGAGGAGTGTTGTAGCTATGAGTGGTTTTGAGAGTAGGGAAGGCGGCATCAAGAATTTGGAAGAGAAAATCTTTGGTTGTGGTTTTGCCAAAAGAACCGGTAATGCCAATGGTGTGGGGGTTGACTTGGGCAAGAAGTTTTTTGGCTTTTTGAATTTTGAGATTTTTTGGGATACTCTCGAAAGGGGCCAGGAGGGTGATCGCTATCAGCAGTGGGAGGGGGGTGAAAAAAAATAAAGCGAGGGAAAGAATAAAAACTAAAGAGGTAAAATAGGAGTCAAGAAATAACCAGGACAAGGCAAAATATTGAAGAATAGATAAAATAAGGAGGAGCTTAACTTTGAGGGTAATTTTGAGGGGGGTGATTTGGGGTAGAGAAAAAGTCAGGGGGTGGGAAAGATACCAGCGGAGGAGTTTGGTGGGCTGATAGTATTCTAGTTGGAGGATCTGAAGATAGACAAAAAAGGGGAAGTGTTTCATAAGGTTAGGCTAAAAATATGTTTTAAGGTAGGAATTAGCTGAGATTGGAGGTTGAGATGAGGGTTGTGATCGGATTGGAGGATATAAAGCCGACAGTCGGGAAAAAGATTAGCAATAATCCGGCCGGAATAAGGAATTTCCG
Source organism: Candidatus Shapirobacteria bacterium (assembly GCA_041659325.1). Classification (NCBI taxonomy): domain Bacteria; phylum Candidatus Shapironibacteriota; species Candidatus Shapirobacteria bacterium. The sequence continues at coordinate 295,436 of JBAZYN010000002.1, forward strand.
TATCGTTTTCCCCCCAAACTAAAAAGGAGGGGATTTTTGCTTGATTAAGCTGGCTCATTAAATCAAAATTAACTATTTTTTTGAGAATGTCGCGGTGCTCGGGAGAGCTGTTGTAATAATCGGTGGAGGAAATGCGGGAGAGTAAAAAGCAGAGAAGGGGTTCGGGGAGGATGGCTTTGAGGAAGCTAAATTGGCGATAGACGAAGATTTTGAGTTTTTGTTTCAGGGATTTGCGACGGTCAATAGCCGGAGAAATCAGAATCAAAAAGGAAATAACCGAGGGGTGAGTGGCGGCGATATGGGTAGCGATTTGGCCACCAAAAGAATGACCTAAAATAATTGGGTGTTTTATATTATTTTTTTTGATAAAGGCGAGAACAAAATCGGAGTATTGGGGGATACCGGAACTGATTGGGAGTAGGGGGCTGCGACCGAAACCGGGAAGGTCCAGAAGGTAGTAGCGAAAATCGGGAGGGAGATGGGAGACTGCATTGGCCCAGAGGTGGCCGTTTTGGCCCCAACCGTGGAGAACAAGGCAATCTTTTTTGGCTTTGGGGTTGACAATTTCAAAGTGAACCAGATTATGATCGATAACAATATCCATACTGGATATATTCTATAATATAATGCGATGAAGTTGAGGTTTAGAGTTGATAAAATAATTCGGGTTTTTGAGAAAAAATTGAAACCGTTTAACCGGATAGAAATTTCGAGAGGGAAGATGCTGGGAAACTATAGAAGTTTTGTGAAGATGGGAAAGAAGATGGAATTTTGGCCGGTGATGAAAGCTAACGCATATGGGTGTGGAATTGAACAAATAACAGAAATACTGGATGGTGTAAATTTTGAATATTGGGTGGCGGACAGTCTGGTGGAGGCTCAAAAAATCTGGGAGAAGTCCTCCAAGAGGGTCTTGCTGATAGGTCCAATACAAAAGGAGAATTATAAATATATCGATTTCAGAAAAATTACTTTATCAGTCCAAAGTAAGGAAGATTTGGAAGTTTTGGGAGGGTTGAATAAAGATATCAAAATACATCTAAAGGTCAATACGGGCATGAATCGGCAGGGGTTTGAGATAGAGGAAATAAAGGAGGTCGTCAAAGTGTTAGAAAAATACCCGAGAATCGAAGTGGAGGGGGTGTTTTCTCATTTGGCTCAGGCGGAAAGTGACATTTTGGTTGAAAGACAAGAGGAGAAATTCAAGAAAGCAATAGATCTATTGGAATTATACGGAATCAAGCCCAGGTGGGTGCATTTGGCGGCAAGTGCCGGGGCCTTTAGGACAAAAGATAGCCGGATAAATGCGGTAAGGCTGGGAATCGGGCTTTATGAGGGGGGAGTAAGACTGGTGTCGACGATTGTGAAGGCCCGCTGGGTAAGAGAGGGAGAGAGAGTCGGGTACGGGGGAACATATACCATGAAAGAGGATGGGTGGCTGGGGGTAATCCCGGTGGGGTATTATGAGGCCTTGGACAGAGGATTGAGTAATCGGGGACAGGTGAAATACAAAGATAGATATTATCCGCTGGCCGGAAATATATGTATGAATATGATCACGGTAAACTTTGGGAGGACGGAGATTACCGAGGGGGAAGAGGTGGAAGTTATTGGGGCAGAGGGCAAAAATTCGTTTAAAGAAATGGCCCAAGTGTGCGGGACTGTTGATTATGAGCTGATGGTTCGACTTAACGCGTCGGTCAGGCGGGAAATAGTGGACTAATCCATTTTAGTTCTTTTTTGGATTTGCCAAAGCTGGTAGAAATGTTTTTTGAGAGCTACCAGTTCGTCAAAGCCACCGCTTTCACAAATACTACCTTTATCAAAAACAACAATCCTATTGGTAAAGCGAAGGGTGGAGAGGCGATGGGCGATCCAGATAACGATTTTGTCTTTTAGATATTCTTCGATGCTATGAAGAATTTTTTCTTCGGTGATGGAATCAAGGGATGAGGTACTTTCATCAAAAATTATAATGGGTGAATTTTTGTAAATGGCCCGGGCGATGCCGAGTCTTTGGCGCTCGCCGCCCGAGAGACGGATGCCCTTTTCTCCCAAAAGCCGGTTGTGGTTGTGTTTGATTTTTTCAAGAATCGGCTCGCACTGAGAAATTGTGAGAGCCAAATTGTAGAGAGAGGGATTAAATTTTTGGGATTCTGAGGCGATGGTGATATTTTCTTTAAAACTCAAATTAAAAATTTCACTTTCCTGCGGAACAATGGCGATATTGGGCCGGAGCTTATCGGTGGCGATGCTTTTTATGTTGATATTGTTGATTTTGATACTGCCTTTTTTGGAAAGATAAAGCTTTAGAAGAAGCTTGACGAGAGTGGATTTACCGGAGCCGGATTTGCCGACCAGACCGATTTTTTCACTTTTGTGGATTGCCAGGTTGACATTTTTTAAAACTTTGTCGGGCCGGAGTTTGTATTTAAAGCTAAGATTGTTGATAGAAAGAGTTTGGACGGGAGAGGGGAAATCCAGATGGCCGCAGATGGTGGTGGTTTTGCCGGTCTTGATAAGCTGGATCATACGAAAGAGAACGAGTTTGTAGTTTATAAGCTCATCAATCCAGTCGGCGACACCGGAAAGACCATCCTGCAGACGATTGATATAACCCATGTAGATAAAAAAGGAGCCAACCGACATGCGCTGGTAATAGATGTCGGAAATGATAAGAATTAAGCTGATACCGGTAAATATTTGGGAGATGCTGTTGATAATGATCCATTTGTTGAAACCCATTTTTGAAGATTGGATGGCTTTTTGGGTGTAGCTGTGCTCACGGTTAAAAATTGCCCGATTGACCTGGTTTCCAATCCCCAGGCTTTTTATAAGATGAATATTGGAGAAATATTCATAATTTTTACCGATAACCCCTTCAAATTGTTTATTAAGCCGATGCCATCTTTTGACCAGGTTTCGGTTTAGGTATTGATTGACCAGAAGATAAATGGAAGTGTTTAAGAGGGCGAGAACAAAAAATTTGAAGTTGAAGCCTAAAAAAATTATCAGAACGGCAAAAACGTCAACAAAAATATCCAAGCCTCCACCAGATGAGCTTAGAAAGCGGATAAAACTTTTGATTGAGTCGGCGCCTTTGCTGATAACGGTGATTTTTTTACCTGAAGCCTGGGATTCATGCCATTCCAAATCAAAATCAAGCAGGCGGGAGGTTTCTTGTTGGCGGGTTTTGAGTCTGACTTGTTCGGCATACTGATTGACCCAGAATTTTGATTTTAGACGGAGAATATTTCTAAGGAGGTTATTGCCGGTGAGGGCGGCAATAAGCCATAAAATATCGGTAACAGAGGTAGCTTTTGAGGAGAGACCGTCGATGATGCGGGCAATAATCAGCGGGGGGAGCAGACCCTGAAGTGTGCTTAGTAGCCGGACACTTGACCAAAAAATAATCCGGCGGTGATAGTGGTCGGTGTAGTACCAAATGTGTTTTAGAAAATCAGAAATAGCGTATTTTTCGTTTTTAATGGCAGGGGGCATGCAGAGTAATTAAAGCATAATTGGGAGCCAACAAAAAGCCCCCTCGGGAACTCGGGGGGCTTTGAGAAGTTAAAAAAAGTTTACTTAATGACTTCGATTTTAACCGATGGGCCCATGGTGGCACAGACGGCGAGTTTTTTAATTTTAGCCGGGTTGACAACTTTGACAAGCTCGCTGATGTTGGCGGAAAGCTCTTCTTCTGATTGGGAAACCTTGCCGACAACAATGTGAATAATGGGGGCTTTCTTTTCGGTCTTTACGGCAGTTTTGGCCACTGAGAGCCGGGCGACGGCTTCTTCGGGCTTGTCGGTTAGGGTACCATTTTTTGGATTTGGCATCAGACCTTTGGGGCCAAGAACACGGGCAAAAGGGAGAAGTTTTGGCATGGTAATGGGAGTGGCAATAAGGATGTCAAAATTTACTTTGCCGTCTTTTATTTCGGCAAGGACCGCGTCGTTTAGGACAACTATTTTTTTGCCGACGGTTTCCAGATGGGGAAAAGTGATTTCGCCAACAGTCCCAATGTCAAAGGTGGTGATGTGGGCCTCAATTTTGCCGTCGAATTTGGAGAGGGAAGTAGTTTTTACCAGTTTGACAGCCTCGTTCAGAGGATAATATTTGTTGACGTCAATGTTTTTTTTGGCGGCAAGATATTTTTTGCCCCTAACTTTGGCGACTCTGACAGTTTTTTCACCGGAGGGTTCTTCTTTAACTTGGGTAGGAATTTCTTCGGCTGGAGTATTTTTTACTTCTTCAACTGAAGCGTTGCGCCCTTCGACTTTGTCTTGGACTTCCACAGCAAGATCTCCGCCAGAGGCGGATTTCGTTTCACTCAATTTTTTTTTGAGTTTCATTTCTTGAGAGGTTTTGCTCATTTTTTGATTAAAATTTAACTAGTTATGATACCACGAGATCAGCATTAGGTTGATTTTGACGGGGAGTAAGGCATTCGGTACAGGAAGTGACTTGGAAATTATATTCGGAGAGAAAAAATGCTCTTTGGGGGATGGCTTGGTGGCATGGTTTAGAGAGCTTGTCGCAATATGGTCTGTTACCTATAATAACTGTGGTATGGCGGAAATTTTCTGCAGAATATCTAGTAGCCATAATTAATGTTTGAATGAATTATTAACTATCAAATTATATCACTATATCAGTTAGGATAGCACAAAATTAGGGTTTAGGTTGGTTTTGACTGAAGGTGCGGCACTTGGCACAGCCGGGAACTTGGAAAGAATATTTAGCAACAATGTTTACCCTCTGCAGAGGAATAGCTTGATGACATATGGCTATTCTGTCTTTGACCAAATCGCATCGAGGACTTTCGGTACCCAGCCCAACGATACATGTAATGCCTGGAAAATCATCTTTGCTATAAGGGAATGTTTGAGCTGCTTCAATTTCGTCCATAGTTGGTTTTACTTAAGGATTATGTATCGAATTATATCATCAAACGGAGTTTAGTTTGTTATTTCGAACCCCATTGAGAGGGCGGTGCCGGCGACCATGTGCTTGGCGGCCTCAAGGTCTTTGGTATTTAAGTCAACCAATTTGTCTTTGGCAATTTGCTCAATTTGGGACTGGGTGATTTTGCCGATTTTTTCCCGACCGGTGGTGCCGGAACCTTTGGTAATACCGGTGATTTTTTTGATCATATCGGAGACCGGAGGTTTTTTGATGACAAAGGTGAAAGACCGGTCTTCGTAGATGGTAATGACAGAGGGAATAAGGGAGCCCTTCATGTCTTTGGTTTTTTCATTAAATTCGTTGCAGAAGTCCATGATCTTGATACCTTTTGGTCCGAGGGCGGTGCCGACGGGGGGAGCGGGATTAGCTGTTCCGGCCATGAGGGCCAATTTGACGATACTTGTTATTTTTTTTGCCATATAATTATCTGCGGGAGAAAAATTCTAATATTTGTTGACCAAGGGGGATTTTTGCTGACTCCATTTTTCGAGCAACTGGAGAGTCCGCAAGGGGTTCTAAGGCCTCAGCCACTTGATCGAGCCCGTTTTGTTGTAAACCATCCACTATTCTTAACATTATCTGCGCGCCGGTTGCGATGCCAATACCGGCGAATCCATGGTGTAGTAAGCCTAACCCTGATTGTTCTTGGCCTCGATTAATCATGAGGTTATAATTCTTTGGTAACCTGTAAAAAGTCAAGTTCGACCGGGGTTTCGCGCTCAAAAAAGGAAACGAGACAGCGGATTTTGCCTTTTTCCTGATCAATAGAATCGATAGTGCCAATGAAGTCAGCGAAGGGACCGTTGGTGATCTTGACGACGTCGCCGATGCCAAAAGGAGCCTGATATCGTGGCTTGTCTTCTTCGGTAGTTTGAAGTATTCTTTCGACTTCTTCCTGAGAGATGGCCGATGGTTGGTTATTGATACCAATAAACCCAGTGACTCCCTGGGTAGTGCGGACAGTGATCCAGGAATCATCAGTTAGTTCCATTTGGACAATGACGTAACCCGGAAAAGTTTTCTCCTGGGTTTTTACTTTTTGTCCGCGGCGGATAACCATTTTGCTTTGGATGGGGACAATGGCCTGAAAGATCTTGTCTTCGAGGTTCATGGTCTTGATCCTGGTTTTGAGAGCTTCGATGACTTTGTATTCGTGGCCGGAATAGGTGTTTATAACGTACCATCTGGCATCAAAAGAGGGTTCGTACGAGGAAAGTTTAAAAAGAAACTCTCTTTTGTTGGTTTTGGTTGAAGTTTTTGGCATATTATTTGGTTGTTGACGGTATAACTGTGGGTTCTGTAATGGTTATGGTGACCATGGCGGCAGAGGGTGAAGAAACCGCTTCCTGCAGACTCGGTTGGTTTGTAGTATTTTGTTTGTTTTGACCAGTGGTTAAATAACCAATGGCGTTTGTAAAAAGAAAATCGAAACCGCCTAATATTAGGGAGATAGCGATTGAGATAGATATTACCACAAAAGTAAGCTGAATTAAAGCATCTTTTTTGGGCCAGGTGATATTTTTGAATTCTGTCCTGACTTCATTGATAAACTGACGGATTTTTTGCATGAGGTATTATAGCAAGAAGAATGGAAAATATGGTTAGCTTCAACGCAGGCGGGGATGGTGTTATATTAAGGTAAATAATGTCATTTTTGTCGAATAGGTTTATTTTGTTTTTTTTGGCGGTGTGGGGGTTGTCGATAGTTTTACGGCCCCACAAGAGGGTATATAAATCTTTGATTGTAATTGCCAGTTTTGTTTTTTACGGTTTTTTTGGGATTTACGGGGTTTTGGTATTGACGGTCGACGTACTGATAAATTATGGGCTTATAAGATTATTGGAGCGGGACAAAGCCAAAAGAGAAATTTTGGGGTTGGCGGTAGGGTTTAACGTGCTTTTTCTGGCAGCTTATAAATATTTTAATGTTTTTGCGGAGGGGATGGCCGGGCGCGGACTGGGGGTGGGGGCGGAAATAATAGTGCCGGTGGGAATTTCTTTTATTACTTTTAAAATAATCAGTGTTTTAGTCGATAGCTATCGGCAAAAAATAAGGGTAAAAAGTTTAGCGGATTACATAGCTTTTGTTAGTTTTTTCCCCCAGATTACTGCCGGGCCGATTGGCAGGTATAGGGAGTTTGAGCAGGATTTAAATCGGCTAAACGGATTTGGAGTTGATATTTACAAATTGGAGACGGGAAGGTTTTGGACGCTAATGATTGGCGGGTGGTTGAAAATGTATCTAATCGGGGGGGCTTTATTTGAGGTAGTAAATCAAACTATTAATTCGCCGCAGAGTTTCGGGCGGGTGGATTTGCTTTTGGGAATGGTGAGTCTGAGTTTTTTTATTTACGCAAATTTTTCTGGTTATTCGGATATGTCGGAGGCAGTGGCCGGAGCCTTGGGGTTTAGAACACCTAAAAATTTTGACGATCCATATCGATCGGGGGGGGTGGGGGAGTTTTGGCAAAGATGGCATATAAGTTTATCAAGCTGGCTCCGCGATTACCTTTATATACCGCTGGGGGGAAACCGGAAAGGGATGCCCCGGAAATATTTTAATTTATTGGCGACAATGACAATTGGGGGAGTTTGGCATGGGGTGGGGGTAAATTTTTTGGTTTGGGGAGGAATACATGGGGTGATGTTAGTGCTAGATCACGCTCTGGGTAATTTAATCCGGCCAAAGTTTGTCGGGATAACGAAAGGGATAAAAGCACTTTTTAAAGGAGTGGGGTGGCTTTTGACTTTCGGATTAATAAATATCACCTGGATTATTTTTTATCCAAAAAATATAGGGTTTTCAATTAGGTATTTGGAGAATTTGGTTGGTTCAAGAGAGCCTTTGGTGACATTGTGGTCGGTAAAATTAGGATGCGTGTTGGTATTGTCCGGGATATTGAGTGTTTTTGGAGGTAAAATTCAGGAAACAGTTTCAGGAGTGCTGACAAAAGCGCCGTGGGTGGCTAGATATTTTTTGCTGATAGCGATATTTTATTTAATAATTTTATTTGGACCTAGTACTTATGTTGCCCCAGCCGCATATTTCAATTTTTAGAAACCTAAGCCAGTCTTGGGAAAATTGGTTTATGGCGATAATGGTATTGGTTTCGATGGGATTTGTTTTAAAGATTAAAGAAGCGGGTAAACAGGGAGGAATGGTCAATTCTTTAGGTCAAGTTCAGCCGGTGGTGTCGGTGACGGTAGCGGAAAATCAAGGGCCTACTGAGACTCCTGTTATCAAGAAAAAATTATCTTCGATTTTGATTTTGGGGGATTCGATGATAGTGGAGGGGTTTGGACCGAGACTGGCAAATGACTTGGTGGTTTTTCCGAATCTAGAGGTGGCAAGAAGGGGGAAATATTCGACCGGGTTAAACAGAAGAGATGTTTTTGACTGGTATAAGGAAACCGTTGATCTGGTGGTGGAACATAAACCAGAGGTGTTGGTGGTAATGTTTGGGGCCAATGACAGTCAAAATATATTGGATAAGCAGGGTAACCCTTTTGGGCTAGATGAGCCTGAATGGGATGAAGTATATAGGGAGAGGGTAGCGGAATATATGGGACTGGTTTCCCATATAACGGAAAAAATATATTGGGTGGGGCAACCGGCCGCCCGTGAAGTTGTCTTTTCTGAAAGGTTGAGGCATTTGAATCAGATATATGAGCAAGAGGCTCAAAAATGGGAAAATATTGAGTATATTTCTACCTGGGAGCGATTTGTCGGAGAAGGAGGTAAATACAGATCGGTGGTGGCTGATAACGAGGGAATAGTAAAACGGGTAAAGACAGATGACGGAATCCATATGACTAACCATGGTTCCAAAATTATGAGCCGGCTAGTGGTCGAAGAGATTCAAAATGATTATAAACTAGACTTCAATTAGGGACGGGTGTTATTTGTCGTTTGAGTTTTTTCTGGTTTACAATGGGATTGCAGCACCTTGGGATGTTTACGCTTTTTTGCTGGAAGCTATTACTGATCCGGCAAGAACGTGAAGGGAGTCATAAACTGTTTGGGCGGCTTCCTGTCCAGTTCTTCTTTCAGCAACTGTGTTGGCAACAGTTTCACAAACTTGACGGACTTTTTCAAGAATTTCTGGGGTGGGAGTGTTTGGGGTGAGGGTGAGATGGGACTGGCGTGTTAATGTATCTGCTAATTCCTGTCTCCCCGCGCCGACAATACATACTCTTGCAAGAACACTAAGAGCGTCGTGTGCTCTTTGCCCGGCTTCCTGCCCCTCACTGCCGGCTTTGATGATTTCCGCTATGTCAACGATAGCGATATCAGCAAAATTTGACAGGTCGGTTGATGAAGTATCAGAATTTATCGGAATACCTGGTCTGTGCGCCAGGCTATCAGCTAGTTCCTGTCTTCCCGCACCGGAAGTAGATGCTCCGGCGAACACATGAAGTTCGTCATAGACTGCTTGTGCGTGGGCTGGTCCCTTTTCTGCGGAGGAGAGAGCTAATGCAACTCTACTGCAGGCTTTTGCGGTGTAGCTTTGGAGTTGGGCCGATGGAGTTTCGGGAGTGAGGGGTAAATTTGTGACTTTGCCTAGCGCCGATACTATTTCTGGCCTTGGGGTTATGGCTGATGATGATATTTCTACCTTCAGTTGGGGATGGGAGGGGGTTGTGTCTAGTGTCATGGAAATATTATATATTAATTTGAATTATTTGATGGGTTTTGATGGGGGAGTGTACCAAAAGTTTGTAGTTGACGGGTACTGCCAGTAGTGGGTATGATGTTAACTATTCACTATATGTTGTGTCCATATTGTAAACACCAAGAGTCAAATGTGTTGGAGAGCCGCGATGCTCAAGACGGGAAAGCTACCCGCCGGCGCCGTGAGTGCGTAGGGTGCGGTAAGAGATTTACGACCTATGAAGAGGTGGGGAATGTTGATCTGAAGGTTATAAAAAAGGACGGGCGGGTGGAAGATTATAACCGGGAGAAGTTGGATAGGTGTTTTGAAAAGGCTTGTTGGAAGCTGACGGCAGAACAGCGGACGAAATTAATAGATGAGATTGAGATGAAGCTTTTAAATTGGAATAGTGTGGAGATTCCAAGCAGAGAAATCGGTCTAATGGTTATGGAGAAATTGAGAGGGATTGATCCGGTAGCATACATCCGGTTTGCAACCGTGTATTTGGACGTAAGGTCGATTGATGATTTTGAAAAGTTAATAGTTGATTATAAAAAAGGAAAAAATATTTCCAAAGGTTTTAATAAAAAAAATGGATAATTTACCCGAACCACAACTATCAGATAATGCCCGGTATATTGCCGAGACCCGATATTCGATGAAAGATCCAAGCGGAGCAAGCCTGGAGAAGGTGGGGGATATTTTTTGGCGGGTAGCGATAAACGTGGCAAGGGGGAACAAAAGCTTTGGGGCAAACGATACACAGGTAGACAGTACGGCTCGGGAGTTTTATCTTTTAATGGCGGATCAGAAATTTTTTCCCAACACGCCGTGTCTGGTTAACGCTGGGAAAACGCATCAGCAATTGTCGGCCTGTTTTGTTTTGCCGATTGAAGATTCGATGGAGTCGATTCTAAAAACAATGTCGGATATGGCGATGATCCACAAGAGCGGGGGGGGGACGGGATTTTCTTTTACCCGATTACGGCCGAGCGGGGATTATATATCAACAAGCGGTGGGACAACAGTGGGGCCGGTATCGTTTATGCAGGCGTACAACGATGTGACATCCCAGATTAAACAGGGCGGGGTAAGACGGGGAGCGAATATGGGGATGTTGTCGGTTGACCATCCGGATGTATTGAGGTTTGCAGTAGTAAAACTGGACGAATACAGTTTGACGAATTTTAATATATCTTTGGCGATAACTAATGCTTTCATGGACAAAATAGAGAGTGACAAAAAGTTTTCGGCAGATGATTCTATCCCCGAAGAGGTGGTTGAAGAGATCAGAGCGGCAGAAGGTAACCGGGATGTAGATGCGAGGCTGAGACAAGTGGAGGCGGGAGTAAAGAAATTATATGACTGGGCGAAAGCAACGCAAGAAGGAGAGGGCTATCCACTGATAAATCCGAGAACAGGGACAGAGACAATGAAGTTAAACGCATACAAAGTCTTTAACCTGATAACCCGATTGGCCTGGCAGTATGGTGATCCGGGGTTGGTTTTTATTGACAGAATGAACGAGGCAAAATCTAATCCCGTACCATCGATGGGGCGGATAGAAGCGACCAATCCGTGTGGTGAACAGCCGCTTTTGCCTTATGATGCCTGTAACCTGGGAAGTATTAATCTGGCCAAATTTGTGGTTGGAAACGGGGTGGATTGGGAGATATTGGGAAAAACGGTGGAGATGGCGGTGCATTTTTTGGATAACGTGGTTGAAGTTAATGAATTTCCGGTGGAAAAAATTCGGGAGATGGTTGATAAAACCAGGAGGATTGGCTTGGGGGTAATGGGTTTTGCCGATGCATTGTTCAAACTGGGGGTTCGGTATGATTCCCCGGAGGGGTTGGAATGGGCGGAAAAGTTTATGAAGTTTATCGAGGAAAAGGCAAAAAAGGCGACGGTGGAATTGGCAAATCAGCGGGGAGTTTTCCCCAGTTGGCCGATGAGTGTATATTCGGGAACGGATTATAGACCGAGAAATATGGCTCTGACAACGATTGCTCCAACCGGGACAATTAGTATGATTGCCGATGCCAGTTCCGGGATTGAACCGGTGTTTTCTCTGGCCTATCAAAAAAATGCAGTGGAGGGAAAAACTTTGTATATTGTAAATCCGGTACTGACGGAAGAGCTTCGGAAAAGGGGTTTGTATACCGAGGATTTGGTAAAAAAAATTGCCGGGAATGGGGGAGTCTTGGGTGGAATTGAGGAGATACCGGCGGAGATAAAGGAAGTATTTAGAACGGCTCTGGAGATTGAACCGGAGTGGCATATAAAAATCCAGGCGGCTTTTCAAAAGTATGTGGATAATGCGGTCTCGAAGACGATTAACTTTCCTAAAGAGGCGACGGTGGAAGACGTCCGAAAGTCGTATCTTTTGGCATATTCTCTAGGAACTAAGGGAATTACGATATATCGGTCGGGATCGAGAGAAAAGGAGGTAATACAAACAGTCTTAAAGTCTCAGAGTCTCAAAGTCGAAAGTCAAAAGGCGGAAGTAGAAATGCCAAAAAAGAAGAAAACGCCAGATGCGGCCAGGGGGGTACGAATAAAAAAACTTTGCGATATGGGCAACGTTTATACTTCGGTATTTTTTGAGTCCGGGGATGGCCCGGTAGAGGTTTTTGTGGCTTTGGGAAAAAGCGGAGGCTACATGGCAGGGACGGCAGAAGTGACCGGACGGTTAGCGTCTCTAGCGCTGAAATATGGGGCCAGTTTGGAGGAAGTGGCCGAGGATTTGGTGGGGATAGCCTGCGGACAGAGAGTGGGGATGGGAAAATTGGCGGTATTGAGTATGTTTGATGCAGTTGGAAAGTCGTTGCTGGAAATTTCTCAGGGCGAACAGCTGGATTTGTTTAAGGAGGAGAAGGCGGAAATTCAAGTGCCGGTGGTAAACGGAGAGAAAAAAACGGCGGCGGAGGTGCTGGTGAAGATGAAGGATAGACAGGAATCAGGTGATTCAAAATTCAGTGCTTGCCCGGATTGCGGAAGCCCGTTGTATGCGGAGGAGGGGTGCTTTAAATGTTCTAATCCGTTTTGCGGGTACAGTAAGTGCTCGTAAATATAATTACGAATTATCAATTACGAATTACGAATTAAAATCAAAATCTCCCCCTGCCCCCTCTTTGAGGAAAGAGGGGAAAATATAACGTCAAACGTCATTGCGAAGGAAGGAATGACTGCGGCAATCTTAACAAGATTGCTTTGTCGTTTGGAATCCTCCCTCCATGGGCGGGTAGGCGCAATGACGTGAAGTATACTAATTATAAAATTATTAATTAAAAAAAATATGCCGGATGAAATTAAGATGAGCGAACAAGCGTTGTCTTTGAAACCAGGTATTTATGAACACTATAGTGGTAAAAAATACGACTTGGTAGGTGTAGCTCACCACAGTGAGACTCTGGAAGAAGTGGTTGTTTATAGGGCACGATACGGGGAGAAGTTGATTTGGGTTAGACCTTTGGGGATGTTTCTAGAAACAGTTGAACATGAGGGAGTTATTAAACCGAGATTCCGATATATAGGAGATGATAACAACGAAAGCAGGTGATGGGGGGAAGACATTAGTAAAGGGAGTGATGATGGACAAAGATAGTGCCCTGATAGAAGCTCTGGGGGAGATTGATGAGTTGCAGGCGGTACTATTAATAGTAGATCTAAGAGATATTGCCGAGGATTTGGTGAAGATAATGGGAGAACTAGGGTGCGGGGTGAGATTTAGCGAGTGTGCTTTGCGAACTACATTTATGGAGGAGGAGATTAAAAAGGGGGAGAATGAACTGGATGCGCAAAAAAAGTTTTTGTTGTTTAAAAAAGAGGAAGCGATATATCTTAATTGGGTACGGACGGTGGCCAGAAGAATAGAAAGAAGAATGGCCGGTTTAAGTAAGATGTCGGAAGTTAGAGGTGATTTGCTGAAATATTTTAATAGATTGTCTGATTACTTGTTTATTTTAGCCCGCCAACAGGAAGACCAGTTAGGCGGGTAAACCGACAAGAAGAAGAAAAAAAATGAAGTAGGGTGTAATTCCCTCACAGTGCCGCTACGGTTATAGTCCGAGCCTTAAAACCCTCCTACCGGCGGGTTGACTTTCGAGCAAAAGTAATATGATAATTAAAGAATTTGAAAAAGGATTCGATCCTTATGCCGAGGCTCGTTTTTTGGCAGGGTTGCCGTTAGGGGTGAGGAAGGCAGTATTGGAAAGCGAGATTAAAACGGCTGCGTATGAAGCGTATTTGGTCGAGTTTCGGAGAGATTACCAATGGCGGGAGGGGCGGATATATGATGCGGAATCGGAATTGTATATTTCTGATTTAATCAGAAGTGGAAACCGGCCGGAGGAGGAAGCGGCAATGGCGGCGATAGAGGTTGGGTTGGAGAAAGGCAAGATGGTGGTAAATTTTAGTCCGAAAAATGAAAAATATGATTATCCGCAAAATTGTGTTGATTTCTGGAGAAGATACGGAGATAAAATAATTTGGTTGAGATTTGTAACCACGGATGAGATAGAGGATTTTAAAAGAGTTTGGGGGGAGTTGGGCGGGAAAGGGGAGGTAGCGGATAAATTTGAAATGTTGGCTAGACCGGTGGAAACGGATGAAAAGTTGGTTGATGTGTTTGAAAGGTTGGAGGTGGCGAAGGAGAGCGGGGAGGTGACGAGAGAGAAAATATGTGAGACGGTGGCAAGATTAGTTTCAGAGTTTAGATCCGAGTTTGGTGAGGAGAGATTATTTCATTCGGAAACAATCTTCCGGTTATTTTCGGCAGTGATGGCCGAGATTGAGAGAGGAAATATGATAACGTTGGCAGACATTCCAATCGATAGATATTTGTATGGAGAGATGATGAAGGTTCAGGTAAAAACCGGCGGGTGCGCAGGATTTAATACTATCGGTCAGTTTGCCCAGGGACAGGGCTATTTTGTGGTTTCCGGGGGTGAGGGGGTGAGGGTGATGAAGGGAATCGTCCCCGAGGGGTATAAGTTTTGCAGCAGATGTGGGGTATGGCATTCGGGGCAAAAATGCCCTTTTTGTGATTAGGGATTTGGTATCATTGGCTAATGATTCTTGATCGGCGACAGAAATATTTGCAAGTAGCCCTAAACTCAACAATTAATGAAGCGATGAGGGTAATAGATAGATTGCCGGTGAGTGAAAGAGTAATTCTTGAGGCGGGGACGCCATTTATAAAACGATATGGGTTGTCGGCAATAAGGGATGTGCGGGCAGCCTGGGCGGCCAAGTGGTGGGGGCAGAAGGGAATTCCGTATGTGGTGGCGGATTTGAAAACAATGGACCGGGGCAGTACGGAGGTAATGATGGCCAGGGAAGCCGGAGCTAGTGCAGTAGTGGCGTTGGGCCAGTCGCCACTGGAAACTATTAACAGTTTTGTTGATTCGTGTGCGAAGTTGGGAGTAGACAGTATGCTGGATATGATGAACGTGGAGGCGCCGGTGAAAGTGTTGAGGAGGCTTAAAAAGCTTCCGGATGTAGTGATATTGCACCGGGGAGTAGATGAGGAAGATTTTAACCGTGATAAGCCCGTGCCCTATATTCAGATAAACAAAATCAGAAGCAGTTTTGACGTAATGATTTCAATTGCGGGCGGGGATACGATACGGGAGGTTAAGAGGGCGATTTTTAATGATGCGGATATCGTGGTGGTATGGCGGGATTTGAGTTTGGTAGAGGAGTTTTTGAAAGAGGTAAAGTAAACACTTTAGACGCGAGTTTGGTATAATCACTATTACTTTATATATCAATATGACTCGAGAAAGATCTGGTTTATATCTACGCTTCGGAGAGGAGGTGAGAAGTAAAAAAGGGAGGCAGTTGTGGCCGGAAAGAATGAGGTTTATTTCCGATCAATCTGAAAGTTTCAGCTTTGGAGGTTTGCAGGCGAGAGATCTACTGGCCGTAGTTTCTTGTGTGGGGGAAACGATAGGTCTGAGAGATGATGAAATACAGAGAGTGGAGTTTCTATTCGGTGATCATATAGCTGTTGAAAAAGAGGGGGTGTTCGTAATGTAACATGGGCGAGAACGTATCCGATTTATCAAGAAGACGAAGAAAATCCGGGCATAGCTGGCTGTTCGATAGTTATCAATCGATCGAGGGAAATTATCGAGTCGGCAATATTAGATGTCGCGGATGGAGGCAAAAGAAATTTTTCTGAGGATGGGGCGGAGGTAATATTTGATGAACCTTGGGAGTTGGTATGGTGGATTATTGCTGAAGAATTGATTCATGCGAAGGAT
The DNA here is from genome assembly GCA_041659325.1 of Candidatus Shapirobacteria bacterium. Taxonomy (NCBI): domain Bacteria; phylum Candidatus Shapironibacteriota; species Candidatus Shapirobacteria bacterium. The sequence goes on from JBAZYN010000002.1 coordinate 311,325, forward strand.
TTTCTTCAGGCAGGGGATATACAGACGGTAGGTAGATGGCAGGAAAAGATGGACCAGATTCGGGTGGGACAGAATTTGGGTCTGGTTGATGTGATGGAATTTTCGGCCTCAAGGATATGTACCAGGTTATTGGCGGCGGTTTGTTCTGATGTCATGGGGAACCTTGGCCGATCCAGTTATTATGAAGATAAGTACAGACAATCTTTGGGAGCAAAGGATATGGTACATGTGGACATCTCCAGAGTGTGGCGTCAAGTATTTACGCCGACGGGGTTTGATTTAAATTCCTTGCCAAAAAGTGCGGAAAATCCGGGTATTAATACTGGAGCTAATGGATGAGTTGATTAAAAAAAATTATTGGGTATGTAATGATTTATTTTGTCTGAGAAGTTGAGGCAGAATGGCCGAGAGAAGAATAAAAAAGGTGCCGATGAGGGTGGTGACGGTGAGGGCTTCGTGAAAAAAGATAAAGCCAAAAAGCAGGCCAAAGATAATTTCGGCCAGGCCCAAGAGGCTGCCGATACTGGCGTCAAAGTGACGATAACCGATAATGGCCGCCCAGTTTGCCAGGATCATGGCGGCGGCATAAGCGAATTGAGCCAACCACGGAAAGGAGAGGTTTATAGCGGGCAGGGGATCGTGAAAAATCAGGCCAAGGAGGAAATTGGCGACTATACCGACGGAAAAATAGCCAATCATAATTTGGAATTCGTGATAGTTGCCGACTAATTTTTTGGGAAGAATAACGGTGGCACTGCCCATAAAGCCGGCGATAATAGTCAGTAGGGCAGGCAGATATTGGGCCGGTTGGAGCTGAAACCGGTAAATGGTAAACATACCGATAAAGGCCAAAAGGAGACTAATGAGTTTGATCAGATTGATAGTTTCTTTAAAAGCGACTTTTCCCAAAAGGTATCCACCGGTGACCAGAGAAGCATAAAAGAGCAAGGTAGCGGTACCAATGGGCAGATATTTGAATCCATAAAAATAGGGCGCCTGATTAAGACCACCTGACAGGGCAATAATGATCAACCAGGGAAGATCGGTGCGGGAAAGAGGTTTGATAAATTTGAATTTATGGTTTAAAAGAATGATAAAGACCAGAAGAATTAAAGCCCGGGTCCAGGCTTGGGAAAACTCGCCAAAATTAGCCGACATCAGTCGGGACCAAATGCCATAGGTGGCATAAAAAAAGGCTGAAGTAACAATCAGACCGGCGCCTTTGGTTTGAGTCATGGTTGATTATAAGATTGAGGGGAGATAGAATACAGCTGATGTCCGAACAAGCAGACAAAATATATCAGCTGCTTAAACCTTATGGCTTAGACCAAGAAGAATCAAATATATACCTATATTTGTTGGAAAAGGGCTCTACCAGTGCTTTGGGTATCAGCCGAGAGCTAGGGGTGGCCAGGACAAAAGTGTATAGAATTTTGGACAGACTAATTGAAAACGGCATGGTAGTGTCGCAGGTAGCCAGCAGCGGCTTTAAATTTGTGGCTAGTGAACCGTTAAAGCTTCAAATGGAGCTAACCCGAAGAGAAGGGGAATTGGTGGGCTTAAGAAAGAATCTACCAGATTTGGTGGAAATGTTGGAAACGAGGTCGATGGCCGGGGTGGCGGGGTCAAAGATTTTATATTATCGGGGACAAAAGGGGCTGTCGCAGGTAAATTGGAATTTACTAAATGCCCGGGGGGAGTTTTTGAGCTACGAGGTAGCCACGGCCGATGCCTATATTCCGCAGGAAGAGGCGGAGAAGTTGAGAAAAGAGCTGGTAAAAAGAAAAATAGTGATCAGAACTTTGACCAATAAAACTTTGATAGAGCCGTTTACCAAAGTGGTGGAAATGGTGGAAAACTATTGGCAGGTGAGATATATTCCAAAAGAAATCGTGGATGTAAGAATGGATATATTTATCTACAACAACATAATGGCAGTATGTCATTATCTGGAAAAAAAGGATGTGTTTTGCATGGAAATGATAAATGAGCCGATGGTGGAAATGCAAAAACAGATTTTTGAAAACCTGTGGAGCCAGGCCAAAATTATGGAGATTAAAAACAGTAACGGAGCGGCAGAAGTTATCGGGAGCCGGTGAGTTTTTAAAACCTTCAAGAATCTCGATGGGGAGGGCAAAGCGGTAACATCAACTCCCCAATCGGTGGCTTCCCGGTCAATAATGGTTTTTATTTCACCACTTAATTTTTGACGTTCGGTCAAAAGGCAGTTTTTAATGACGCCGATATTGTAGTGGTATGGCGGGATTTGAGTTTGGTGGAGGAGCTTTTGAAAGAAATTAAATAAAATTAAATTTCTGTTGGCTAATTTTTGCCTACCAGGTTGTTTTCTGTCTAACTCCCCTCACTTTTATTTCTCCTGCCGCTATAGCATTGTGTCGTTTGCCTAAATCTTGAAGATATGAAACTACTGCCGGGGGGTCGCATAGGGCTTCTCGTAATCTTGCCGTGGCTTGATTATATTCAGCCAAAGATCCAAATCGTTTTCTAGTATCTTCACTACCGGTTTCTATAAACTCTCTTCCGGTTCTTATCATCTGTAATGCCAATCTTTCTATGTTTGGATTCATAAATTTAAGTCGATGATACTACTATATTGGGGTTATGTCCATCATAAATATTTTACTTCTGACAATCCTTCTCCAAAATTTTTTTTGTCTAGATTATACCTATAAATTATTTTGGGATTTTGGGGAAGAAAGCGAGATTGATGAGAACAATAAACGATAATGGAGAAGCGGGGGTTGTGGGGAGTTATAATAAGAAGTGGCCAAAATAGAATTGGGGGGAGTAATAAATATGACTAATGCGGTATCAGGTTTGTTGCAGGTGGTTTTGGGAGTACCTTGGTATTTTTCTGAACCTGCGGTGGAGAAAGCAAGGCAGAGAGTTGACTTTGAATTAAGGCAGACGGGAATTGCGACTAGGAATTTTGTTGGATGGTGGGAAGGGGAAATGATCAGAGACTGGCAAAGGTAAGTTTATTTTCCGGTCAATTTTTTGAAGCCTTCGAGAATTTCGATGGGGAGGGCAAAGACGATGGTGTTTGTATAAGTGGGCGATTCATGAATCGCCCATACACAAATTTTTATTTTATTTATTAAAAAACCAGTTTTTAGGATTATTTTTAACGTAGTATCGGTAGGCGAGTAATTCTTTTTTGTTTCTGATTATGTGTTCGTAATAATTTCGTAGCCAGACTTTTTCTGTTTTTAACAAAGATTTTCCCATAATTTCTTTAGCAGTGTTCATTTTGAAATATCCAATAACTTGAGGAAGTAATTGGCGATGGTTGTGGGTGGGCGAATCGTAATTTGCCCTTACACAAATCGTCTTTCCGAAAAAATTACCTTTTATAAGAATAATTAAATGCATGTGATTTGGCATTAGTTGATAACAATCGATGTATATTTCGGGATAACGTGTTGGAAGATAATTAATCCATTTATCAATAATTGTTCCTACGGTGTTGGATATAAATATATTATCCTTGATGTCGCCAAAAATAAATTCATGTTTAAAAGTATCAATGGTAACAAAATAGTAGCCAGGTCGAGAGTAATTTCGGTGGTATAGACGGATTGTGTGTCGTTTATTTTCCATTAGTGTATGGGCGAATCATGATTCGCCCATAAAAATGGGTGACTATGTTTATTTTCCGGTCAATTTTTTGAAGCCTTCGAGAATTTCGATGGGGAGGGCGAAAACAATAGTGTTTGAGGGGTTGGCCATGGTGGCTTCGACGGTTTGGAGAGTACGAAGAGAGATGGCGCCTGATTCGGATAAACCTTTCATGGCCTTGTTTAGGTTTTCCGAGGCGGTTAGTTCACCATTGGCTCTGATGATGGTGGCGCGGCGTTCACGTTCGGCTTCGGCCTGTTTGGCCATAACCCGTTTCATATCGGCCGGGACTTCAATGTCCTGAATTTTTATAGCGGTAACGTCAACTCCCCAGTCAGTGGTTTCCTGATCAACTATAGTTTTTATTTCATCGCTTAATTTTTGACGTTCGGTTAAAAGAGCATCAAGCTCAACCCCGCCGATAACATCGCGGAGGGCAGTTTGGGCGTATTGGGTAATAGCGTAGGAAAAATCTTTGATTTTTAAAATAGCGTCTTCGGGTTTTATAACCTGAAAGTAAACAACGGCATTGATGCCGACGGGGACATTATCTTTGGTAATTACTTCCTGTTGGGGGATGTCGGCGGTGGTAATGCGGATGTCGACTTTTATAACCCGCTGAACAATGGGAAAGACTAATTTTAAACCCGGATTGAGGGTGTAGGAATAGGTGCCGAGAGTGAGGACAATGCCCCGCTCATATTGGTTTATTATGATGATTGATTTGGCCAGAAGATAAATGACGATGAGGATTGTAATTAATGTTGGTACCATAGTTATATTGTATGGCAGGTTGGCACGGGGGTCAATGGGGGTTTGGTCTTATTTCGTGGTTTTTGTGGTAGAATCAGGTATGGCTGATAAAAAAGAGGGGGGTTTGGTTCATCATGGGGTGGTGGATGTGGCTCAATTGGTAGTTGGAGCTGGTTTCGTTGTCATGTTTTGCAGAGGAGGGTTTGTTTTGGGGGCGGTTGGTGTGGCTGCCGATGTGTGGATGTGGAATAGACGGCATACCAAGGCGGAAATGCCGGCGACCAGGTAAAGGGTTTATTCGTTTTTCTTGAGCCATTTTTCTCTTTTGAGAAAAAGAAAGCCAAGCATTAAACCGGCGCCGATAACGGTTAAGAGAGATTCGATTTTATCAAGCCCGTGGGCCAGACCAATAAACGCTTCTCCCATCTCAAAGCCGATGAATCCCAGGATGGTGGCTCTGATGAGCAAGGCCACAAAAACCATGGGATAAAATTTGGAGGGAGGGATTTTGAAACCGCCGCAAAAGGCGGTAATTAACGAAACGGGGACAATCGGGATGGAGCAGGCGACAAGGATAAAGAGCTCGTCGGCGATTGTTTTTTGAAAATCGGCTTTGATTTTTTCGATTAACTTCCAGCTGACACCGATATATTTGCCAAATTTATCAATGAGGGGTTTGCCGCCATAGAAGGCAATAAAATAAACCAAACTGGTGCCAAGGGTAGCGCCAATAGTGTAGGGAAGAGTGACTTTGTTGAAGATTTGCCAGATGGCTTCAAAAATCGGTAGGTTTCTGTCGACGATTAAAGCGCCGCCGGCCATGGTGATAATGGGAGAAGGAATGGGGACGATGATTTGTTCGATAAAACCTCCGCCAAACATGGCCAGGAGGGCGTTGGTTTTGATGAGGTCAAGAATTGAGTTGAGGATGTGGGTCATGGGAAGATTGTAAACTGTAAACGGCAAACTGTAAACTGCAATTGAGACGGTATTCGGTTAAAATGGACAGATGACAGAATTTGATTTGAAATATCAACAGGCTTTGAGAGAAATAATGGAGAAGGGGATTGAAGAGATTAATGAGCGAACAGGGCACAAGACCAAGGCGTTGCCCGGGGTGACTTTTTCCATTACGGCAGGATTTCCGGTGTTGACCTTGAGACGAATTCCGGTAAGGATTTTTGTGGCAGAACAGATTTGGTTTTTGATGGGGAGCCGAAGACCGTCGGAGTTTTTAAATAATTTCACCAAAATTTGGGATGATTTTACTAATGTCGATGGAGCAGTAAGTACGGCTTATGGTTATCGGTGGCGGCATCATTTTGGCCGTGATCAGATTGCGGGCCTGGTGGAATTATTGGAAAAACAACCATCTTCGAGGCATGGAGTGGTGATAACTTGGGATCCGGCTGACGACGGGCTGATGTCGAGCTTGGGGGGGAGATATAAGAAAAATGTGCCTTGCCCATTTTGCTTTGTGGTAAATATTATCGGTGGCAAATTGAATATGCACAATATTGTTCGATCAAACGATATGATCTTGGGATGCCCACATGACGTGGGTGGATTTGCCCTGCTACAATGTATTTTGGCGGCCAGATTGGGAGTAGAAGTGGGAACTTACACTCATACTATTTCCAATGCCCATGTTTACGATATTCACTATGAAGTGGCCAAAGAGCTAATCGGCCGGAAAAATGATCATGAGGAGATAAAGTTGACTCCCAAAAAAGAGTGGTTAAAGCGGGCTGAAGACGCCCAGGTGGCTTTGGCGGAAGAAATTGTGGAGCAAATAAAAAGCCAATATAAGCCGATGAGTCCAATTAATGGTTTGCAGATAGTTTTGTGAAAATAATTTTGGTGAATGCGGTGAGTGTGGATGGAAAAATTGCCCAATCTGGGACAGATGAGCTTAAATGGACCGGAAGCGAGGATAAAAAATGGTTTGCCGATGTAAGCAAAAAAGCGGGAGTAATAATAATGGGAAGAAAAGCCTATGAGGTATTGGGGAAACCATTGAAAGATAGGCTGATAAAGGTGATGACGCGGCAACCGACGAAGTACAAAGATGTGGCAGGGCGGGTTGAATTTTCAGACAAAAGCCCGGGGGAGACGATAAGAGAGTTAAGCGATCGGAACTATGAGGAGGTGATAATCGGAGGGGGGGCGAAGATAAATACCATATTTCTGAAAGAGAAATTGATTGATGAGATTTGGCTGTCGGTGATACCGGTGGTTTTGGGAAAAGGCTTGGAGATTTTTGATAATAAGATAAAAGAAAAAGTTGAGTTAGAGCTTTTGGAATCAGAAAAGCTGGGAATCAATGGGGTGGTGGTGAAATACAAATTAATTTATCGTCTGTAGATTTGATATGAGTCGTCCCGAAGGTAGACGTGAAGGATATTATGCTTGATAATATGAGCCCAACAATTTTGACAACACCACCAGTGGCCGTCAAGGTAGAGGTCGGAGCCGGTGGGGTCGTGATGGGTTTTTAGGGCGTTTTGGATGGCCATCACTTCGGCGTGCCCCTCTTGGTGGCAAATTTCCCGACAAAGATGGTAACCCTGCCCGGTGGGGTAATGTTGTTGGACTCGCGGACAAACTTTGACTGAAATGCCGGCGTTACTGCCACGGCCGATTATCTGCTCGTCTTTAACCACAATAGCACCGGTGGGCTGTTTAACACAGGATTTTGAGTTTTTTTGAGCAGTGGCAGCAAGCATAAAGGGGTGGTTGGCGGGAACATATTCGATAAGTCTACCGGGGGGTAAATAAGGGTAGCTAATAGCCATAATAATTATGTTATCATGGTTGGAATGTCTGTATTAACCAAAGAGGAAATCGAAGTTTTGATGAAAGAGGAAAAATTGTCATTGGTACCGGCGGCGGATAGTTTTCAGCTGCAGGGACATTCGATAGATTTACGACTGGGGTTGACTTTTATGGTACCAAAATTGTGGAGTCTGGGGTCGGAAGGACGAGTGGCATTAAATATGGATCGACTGGGGACAGAGAAGAAAAGTTCGTTTGAAGTGATTGTTTTGGAAGAGGGGCAATATTTTGAGATTTTGCCGGAAGAGTATGTAGTAGTGTCAACATTGGAGAAAATAAAAATGCCCAAGACTATTATGGGGGTGTTGTATCCGCGGTCATCGGTGAATCGGAGGGGGTTGTCTCTGGATTTGACCGGAATTGTGGATGCGGGGTATGAGGGAAATTTGGTAATTCCGGTAAGGAATAACACCAGGACCCAAGTGATTAGAGTGTATCCGGGAGAAAGGTTTTGCCAGATAGTGTTTTATTCAATTAACAATGAAGTAGAAATTGCCCAAAGCCGGTATCATGGTAAGGACGTAACGGCGGGGGTATTGCCGGAGAGAAACCAGGAGGAAACGGAATTAATAAAAGCCGGGAAAATAAGAGAGTTAAAGGAAAAATATAAAATAGATTTGAAATGAGTGGTCAGAAAAAGAGGGCCAGAGGGAAGTTTATTGTAATTGAGGGGACAGACGGAAGTGGGAAGTCCGTCCAGAGTGGATTACTCAAGGATTTTTTGACAAAAAAGGGTTATAGAGTATCAGAGTTGGGTATTAAAAATATCCAAATTAGTTTATTGGAAGATTATCTTGAGAATAAGGGATATGATGTAAAAACTGATGACTATCCGCATTATGAAACCAGTATTTGGGGTAAATTGATAGGAAGAATGTTGACTGGTGAATTTGGTAACCCACTAAACATTAGCCCTTATTTGACCGTGTTGCCATATATGATTGACGAATATTGGGGAAGTCAACAAATTAAGAAATGGGTTAATAGTGGTAGGTTGGTAATTTCAAATCGGTATTTTACTTCAAACGTTCACCAAGTGGCTAAGTTAAAGGGAGAAGCTCAAAATAAATACAGGGATTGGCTTTGGAATACCGGTTGGAAAGATATGAAAATTCTAAAACCGGATCTGGTAATAGTGTTGTTGGTTGAACCGGAGGTGAGCATTGAGTTGGTGAAAAAAAAGGCCGAGAGAAATTATGTGGGTGGTAAGGGGGCGGACTTGGTTGAAAAAAGTATTGAACACCAGAGAGGAGCGTATGACGAATATTTAAGAATGGTTGCAGCTGACAAAACCTGGGTGCAGATAAATTGTTGTAAAAATGGGAAGTTATTAACTATTAGTAAAATAAACAAGTTGGTTTTGGAAGAAGTTAAAAAGGTGGGAATAATATAGGGAAATGTTAAAATTAAGTAATGGATAACCATAGTCAAAAGTCTAAAAGTCGAAAGTATAAAGTCGAACAAGATAGTATTTTTAGTTTGATTAAGAAAGAGGAGGAAAGGCAGAGGAATACTATTGCCCTGATTCCCAGTGAGAATTTTGCCAGCGAGGGGGTGAGGGAGGCTTTGGGAAGTGTATTGACTAATAAATATGCTGAGGGGTATCCCGGCAGACGGTATTATCAGGGAAATAGTATTGTTGATGAAATCGAGAATTTGGCGATTGAAAGAGGCAAGAAGTTATTGGGAGTGGAACATCTGAACGTCCAGCCGTATTCGGGCAGTCCGGCAAATTCGGCGGTGCAGATGGCACTACTGGAGCGAGGGGATAAAATTTGTGGCCTGAAATTATCAGCTGGAGGGCATTTAACTCACGGACATCCAAAAATTACCTTTTCGGGTAAATTTTTTGAAAGTGTGCAATATGATGTGGAGGCGGATGGACGGATTGACTATGACAAACTATCTTTAATAGTAGATCAAACCAGGCCAAAAATGATCATGGCGGGGACAACCGCTTATCCATTTATTTTGGACTGGGAAAGATTTGGGCAAATCGCCGATAGGGTGGGGGCATGGCTGGTGGCCGATATTTCTCATATTGTTGGGCTAGTGGTTGGCGGAGTCCACCCGAGCCCGGTGCCTTTTGTACATGTCCTGACTAGTACGACGCACAAAAGTTTGAGGGGGCCAAGAGGAGCGTTTATCGGAGTGACTAAAAAAGGGCTAGAAAAAGACGGGGAACTGGCAAAGAGAATTGACAAAGCGGTGTTTCCGGGATTGCAGGGCGGGCCGCACGAAAATCAGATTGCGGCAATGGCAGTGGCTTTCGGAGAGGCGGGCACTGTGGAATTTAGGGAATATGCTAGTCAGGTTGTAAAAAATGCAGGGGCATTGTCTCAAAGTCTAAAGTCTAAAAGTCTGAAAGTCTATGGAACAGAGAACCATTTGATGGTGGTGAAGATCGGGTTGGGGAAAGGAAAAGAGACAGCAGAAATGCTTGAAGAGGCGGGGATTATCTGCAATGCCAATACGGTGCCACATGATGAGGCCGGGCCAATGAAGCCGTCGGGAATTAGGCTGGGGACACCGGCGATGACGACAAGAGGATTTAAAGAGACGGATTTTGAGAAAGTATCTGAGTGGATTTTTCGGGTAATAGGGGGCGAAGACAGACAGAAAATAAAAGGGGAAATAGTTGAGTATTTGAAGAGGTTTTGATATTCAGAAATTTCTCTTAATTAACCTGAGGATGGGGATAAGAAATAATCCAAAACCAAGGAATTGGAGGAGTTGAGGCCAGAAGAAAACATAAATGGTAACTGGTAATCTGTAATCGGTAACCTGTAATTGCCAGCCGTTGGCCCAGTTGTTGATTAAAAGATGGGGAAGAAAAATAGGATAGGGCAAACACACCGGTTTGCCCGTACATTTAAAATAAAAGGCAAGCCAACCGGGGTGAAAGGATTGGGCAAGAAAAAGAGTGGAGTCAGAACGTGGTTTGTCCAAAGAAATTTTGTAAAAGGATTGATTCGGGTGGTGAACTTTGGGGATGGAAACAGTTGGTCGGCTGATGACGGAAGGATTGGACGTGGGGGTAATCAAATAATTCCAGGGAACAACAGATATTTGAGCGGATTCGACTTGGTTGACACTGGCAGTATCGGAGAGGGAGAGGCTTCGAAAGTTGATGCCGATTCCGTTATCAAACTCATAGATGGGAGGGAGGAAGAAGTAGTTGACGGATAAATTCGGATTGATTTTGCTATCGATATAGATTTTGTTGTCTTGGGATGAAAAGACGGTAATATTGAATGGCCGCCCCGAGATATTGGTGGTTTTTATTTTGAGAAGGTAAGCATTTTTGGTTTCGAGATTGCCACAGGAATAATATTCGGACGTTTCAGTGTTTACAGCGGTAACAACCGAAGTAAAGCCGGTGCAGTCGAGCCACTGAGGGGTAAATTGGACAGAGTAAGGGGGATTGTTTAAATAGACGGTGTTTTGATCTTCGGTAAACCGGAAAGGATAATTTTCCGGTCGGCCGGTGAAGAGGGAGCCAAAGGGAAATTGGGCTTGAAAGGGTTTTGAATAATCGGTTTTATATGGTCCAAAGGATTGGAAACCCGGATCAAAATTGGAAAAACGCTCCGGGTTTTGGATATTGGACAGGTTTTTGAAGATGCCGACATTTTGAGGAAGGAGCTGACTTTGATTAACTTTGTAAAGGTTGATATCGCCAAAGCTTTTTTTGAGAGAAATGAGTTTTGAATTTTCGATTAGTTCTTTGTTTTCCCGGAGAACACGACCGGTGTTGGCGGCATCAGGGAAGGAAATAGTGTCGTCAAAAATAATGTAGGAAATGTTGTATTTGAGGAGAATGTTGTCAAAAAGATTTGAATCTCTGGTAATGAGAGCATGATGCAGTTGCCAGTAATAATTTTCCGATTCACTGCTCCAGACGTCAAAAGCCCGGTCAAGGATCGGCTGATCGATACCGTACCAAAGGAAGCCAGAGCCGGTAAGGCCCCATTTGTAATTTTCCCAACCCCAATAATTGTATTGAGGGAGATTTATTATACGTTTGGATGGTTCGATGTCTTTGAAATATTGAAACAATTCCAGATAAGAGGGTGGGATTTTGGCTCTCATCCGGGGGTGAATAAAGTTGCCTTTAAATGACGGCCAGGAGACGGCGATCAGAAGGGGGAAAATAAGTAGGGTAGTGGTATGGCCAATTTGCCTAAACCGGTGAATTAAAAAATTAATTGCCAGTCCGAAAGACACGGAAAGCGAAAGGACAGCGGGGGTGATGAGCTTGGTAAAGGAGTTTCTAAAAATCTGGTTGAGAGCCGGGATTGATCTGAAAAAAAGATTAACTTGCTTGAAAATAGGGGTGTCAGATAAAAGCCCCACACAGGAAAAGAGGAGGATCCCTAGAAATATTTTTTTGTATTTATTTTTTGAGAAAAGACCAAGGAGTGAAGTAAAGGTAAGAATTATTGAAGCCAGTCTGATGATAAAAGAGGAAAAATGAGTATGCCAGACTTCGAGGAGAGGTTTGGGGACTCCGGAAAGGTAATCTTTTATATCGTAGTATTGGCCCTGGAGAAGCAAAAAGTCAGTTATATGGCCGCGGTGTTGGTTTTGTTCGATGAATTGATCAGTAACCTTTAGATTCATCATGGCATTTTGGGTAACAGAGATATTGGTAAGGGTGAAAAAAATGTTTGGCAGCAGCCAAAAGGAGTTTAGAAAAAATATGGTCAGGGCAATAGAACTGTAGATCTTTAGAGCCTTAAAACGATGGTGAGATGGAGTGGAGAGAAAATGAAATAGAAAGACTAGAGAGAGGCTGATGAAATAGACCAGGAAGATGGTCTGAACGTAGGACATGGGAATGGATAGAATGTTGACAGCGATAAAAATGAACCAATGGCGGCGAGAGGGATGATCCAGGACTATCAAAAGGGACAACAAGAGCCAGGGAAGCATGCCCCAAAAGGTAGTGTATGGCTCAAAGGGTAAATTGAGATATTGAACCGATCCGAAGTTGAGAAGGTAGAAAAGGGAACTCAAAAGGGACGGGAGGGATGATTTTTGGGGCTTGAGAATAAAGGCTGTTAGATAAAAGGTGCCGAAAGATCCGGCGATGATCATGCTGAAGTGAAAAAGATAACGGAGAAGATGGGTGGGAATTATGGGAGAAAGGATTAAAAGGATTAGTTGCCGGGGGAGATCAGCGGCATGAGCCATGCCGGCTAATAGTCCTAGACCCTGGTATTCCTGCCAGACGGAAAAAACGGAGCGTTTGATGTTGGCGGGGAGGTTGAGTTCGGGGTGAAGATTGTCCCAACCACTAAGCCAGGTATCGGGCGAAAAATTGGCCGCTAAAAGAGGAAACAGAATCAGGCACAAGAGGAGCTGAGCCCAATATTTTTTAACCAGGGACATTAATCAATTATAAGGGTTTTAAGATACATTTTGCCAATTTGAGACCAGGCGCGTGACTGGGAAATTTTTTGGCTCAAGAGAGAAAGGTGGTCGAGCTTGACCGGGGAATTTTTGAGAGCTAAAAGACGGTGGAAAAAGTTTTTGGAATTTAGCGAAAAGGTAACCTGATTTGTTTTGAGATGGAACAGTTTGAAGCTATCGGCAATATCTTTGGTTTTTAAAATCGGGGCGATGGGGGCGGAAACCATGAACGGTTTGTGGTAGGTAAAGGCCAGAGAGAGGGGGCCTGAAGAGGACATACCAACCCGGTAGGGTAAAATAATAAGATCTGATTCGGAATAGTATTTAATAATATCGTTTTCGTTGACAAAGCCGGTTTGGACAATACTCGTCGGGTGTTTATCGGCAGAGACGGTGATCTTTTTTAGGTATTCCTGGTAGTATTCTTTGTCGAGGTGGTTTGGATTGGGGCCACCGGCGATGACCAGCCGGAGGCGGGATTTGGGATGTTTGTCAAGATAGTCAGAGAAGGTCTTGGCTATCCAGTCGGTGCCTTTGTACCAGGCTAAAAATCCGAAGGTGGTAATGGTAAATGAGGATGATTTTTCCGGTTTGAGATAGAGTTTTTTGGGCTCAACCCCGTGGGGGATAATAACAATTTTGGAGTTATCAGGGTCAAGGCGGTCTTTGAGAAATTGTTCAAAAACGATAATCCGGTCCGCAATTTTTATGACCAGTTTATAGAAAACGGCGGCGAAGAAAGAAAGAATGGGGTTGAGAGGACTGTCTTTTTTTTGGCCGATATGCCCGCTTATTTCACTAAAATTGAGGACAACCTGATGGAGAACTACGGTGGTGATTTTGCCGCTGACTTTGAGAATCAGAAGAAATAAGGGAAAAAAGACGTTTAGAAGAGGACTTCCTAACATGGCCATTTCAAACTCGATTAGGGTATTGGTGGTAGGAATTTGGGATATTTTTTTGAGGATTTGAAAAAAAGCCAGAAAAGAATTTCTTTGCCAGCAGCGGACAACATGAATATTGTTTTCACGGTACTCGAGAGGTTGGTTGGGAAGAATTTCGGCCAGAATGGTGATTTGGATGTTTGGTTTTTGGCGCGAAATGGCCAAGAGAGTATTTTTGGCATAGGAGGCAACCCCAACAGTTCCCTTACCGTGAACCTGTCCCTGGGGGGGATAACTAGTAACGACTACTAAATCCGGATTAGCCATATATAAGTATAGTATTAATTAATTTTGTAAATTTGAACATCGGTATCTTCATATACAAATTCAATGGGCGCAGCCGGGGAGGGAGAGGATTTAACGCCGGTGAAGGTATACCAGACGGTCAGATAAGCGGTTTGGTTGAGCAAGGTGTCTGATCGGATATAAAAGGATTCGCCGGCGGAAAGGGATTGGTGATGGAGAAAGTCGGAAGTGGTTTTGATACCACCGGGATCATTTTCCCAGGTAGGGTAAAAAGAAGAGAGGCCGGAGTCCAAAAGATAGGTATCATTTAGGATGTTGGGGTAAATTAACAGGCCGTGGATGGTTAGAACTCCCGGATCTTGGGCAAAAAATCTTAGGGACATTTTTGGATAAGAGTTAAACTCAAAATTCTTTACCTGAAGATTTTGATTTTGGGTGGAAATAATTTCGGTTTTGGGGTAGAGAGTGTACCACCATTGCCGGACCCCGGTGCATTCGTCGAAGAGGAATTTGCTGTTTTTGTGAAGCATTATTGTTCTGATGCCATTGCTTTTGAGTAGGTCTAGGGTGACTTGAGAGTCGGACGGGGTGATTTGGTAGTCTTCCGGAAGAGGTTTTTCGGATTGGCAGATAAAGCGCCGGAGAAAGTCTTGGCTGAGAAAGGTGTTGGCCGAGGGGTTGTCGGCCATATAGTGAAAATAACCGTCGACGATTTTTTTGTTGGTAACAGCCGGGATATGGCTGTAATAGGCGGTATATTTTGAGGTAGGAAGATTGAGAATGGCGAAGCCGGGAAGCCGGTTAATTTGTTCCCGAGCTGCCAGGGACAGGATCGGGGTGGAGATGGGCGAAAGGGTGGAGCGCTCGATGATCAAGAGAAATAAAATGAAAAGGGATAACGGTTTGGAGAAGGAGGGGGTGAGAGCAAGGAGGGTGGCGGCCAAAAACGAAAAAATAATTATTTGCCGCCCGCCTTCGGGAAAAAAGGGTAAAGCGAAAAAGCCAAGAGCGCTAAGGGCGAAATACAAAAAATAAAAAAGGATGACTAGGCGGAAGCGAATAAAGGGTTTTTTGAGGATGGAAATCAGTAATAGTATCCAGCCGATTAATCCCAGACTGATGACTTTTTCAATAGAAGGGGGAGAGGAATTGAACTTTGACCAAATTGAATTTTGGTAGCTGTTGATGAGAATTATATCGGTGATACCGGGTTGGGCGTATTGTCGGTATTGGGTGATTTTTGCGGGGTCGTGAACTAGT
Organism: Candidatus Shapirobacteria bacterium; assembly: GCA_041659325.1. Lineage (NCBI taxonomy): Bacteria > Candidatus Shapironibacteriota > Candidatus Shapirobacteria bacterium. The sequence continues at coordinate 326,417 of JBAZYN010000002.1, forward strand.
TGACCGGTTAGGATGGCTCGAATATAACCCTGATAGAAAAAAGTGAAAATCAGGGAAAAGATAAGAGTAGAGAAGAAAAAACGAAGAATGTTTTTTGAGATAACAGTAATTGATTGTTTAAAAATAACAAAAGATTGTTGGGGAAAGATTAAAAAGATTAAAGGGATGATAACAATTGAACTGTAAAGGAGAATCAGAAGGTATTGAAGGGAGCCGAAAGCAATGATTAAAACCGAAAGCATGGGGTAAAGAAAGTCGGTTAGACGAAAAGATTTGGGGTGATTTATCTTTTTGATAAAGGAAAGTATCGATTGAGCAAGAAGGGGAAAACCGGCGACAAAGGCCAGGTTGGCGTGGGAGCCCAGGCGGGCCAGAACATACGGGGAGCCGCCAAAAATGAGAGAGGAGATGAAGGCAGATGGTAAGTTCGGAGAAAGTTTGACAAAAAATAAAAATGAACACCAGAGGTTTAAGGTGAGAATTATGATGAGAGTGAGATTGTAGGCCAGGGGTTGGGGGATAAAGAAGCTGATAAGGGCACCGGTAAAGGTAGAGAAAGCACCGTCGTAGCCGTAACTCAGGTCAAAGCCGGAAGGGTAGCGAAGGGTGTCGGTGCGGGAAAGGGGATATTTGGAGGCCAAAAGGTTTTCTTTGACCAAATTTTGGAAGGTCAGGTATTCGTAGCTGTCGTAGCCGTCGCCGATAACCCGGGTGGTGGGGGAGAGCTGGAAGAATTTAGTTAAAAGAAGCGAGACAACAACACAGACCAGGAGACTTGTAATTTTTTGCTTTAAGTTGATAGACACCTTTAAAATAGTTTACACGAATTTGTAACAACTCCGATAAAGAGCGGAAGATGTCTTTTAAGAGATGAACTTTGGTATTTGGTTCGTCGGCCCAGATGACAGACTTTTCAGCAATGGAAAAATTAAGACGGGAAGCCAAAAAGATAATTTCACTATCAAAGCCCCAACGGGGGATGGTCATAAGGCGGCCAATGGTTTGATAGGCCGGTTTACTAAAAGCTTTAAAACCACAGGTAAAATCAGTTACATTGGTATTTAGAATTATTCGGGATAAAAGAGTGAAACATTTACCTAAGTTTTCACGGAGCCATGGCTGATGTTTGATAACAGTGGAATGACCGTTTTTGCGGGTGCCAAGGATAACGGAAGTGTTGGCACTGATAAAAGGAATAAATTTTTTGATTTCGGAAAGGGGGGTGGACATGTCGGCATCAAAGAAGAGGGCATAGTCGGAGGTGGCGGCCAAAAAACCCTGTTTGATGGCAAAACCTTTGCCCATGTTTTTTGGATAGGAAACAATTTTTTTGGGAAACTTGATTTTGGCGGATTTGAGTAGGGCTAAAGTCTTATCGGTGGAACCATCGTTGATAAAGATAACTTTGGTTACTTTGAGATCTTTTGGAGCGGCGAAAGAATTTAGGGCTGAAACAGTGGAACTCAGACGCATTGATTCGTTGTAGACGGGAATGATAAAGTCGATAGTTTTGGTCATGGGGGTAGGGTAGAGGAGCGTTTCGTTCCGATTTTAGTCGGAACTCATCAGGTCCATCAATAGGACGACGCTAACCTAATTTCTTCTTCTCTCTCTTTCTCTTTTTTTTCTTTCTTTTTTCTTTTTTTCTTTCCTGCCGGGCCCGGAGGAGATTGACATATGTCAGCATCTCCTCCGGGAGTGGGTGGCCTTTTAGGCTACTTCCACCAGATGGTGGCTTCGCCGAAGGTCAGGCCCGAGCTGTAGGGTTTCTCGCCCTTGTCAACGGTCGGTTGCTCACCGGCGATCGAGGTCCAGGCGGCTTCGCCGTCCCACAAGTTCACGTTACCCGCGGTAAAGACACCAAGGGGGAACTTGAACTTTTCGCTTTCGTCGCGCGCCGCGAGCACTTTCCAGGCGGGCTGGACGGTGGCGTTGTCGGCCGGGTTCGTCTGGAGACGCTGGACGCGGTTCACGGGAATGCCGAGCTTGTCGGCGATGTCGCCAGCCGTATTCCCTTGCGGGTCCTTGCCATCCCAGATGGGATTGGCTTGGGCCGGAGCGGCGGTCGGAGCGACGGGCACAGCGGTCGGAGCGGCGGCGGGCACGGTCGTGGGCTCGGCGAGGGCCGGAGCGGCGGTAGGTGCGACGGGCACGGGTGTCGCGGGTACGACGGGGGCCGTGTAGCACGGGTAAGTCGCGCCGTCAACCGTCACAGAGTCCGGAGCCGGGTTACGATCGCACGAGATGGCGACCTTTTGCGCCAGTGTCAAAGCCGGGGCCGGGGGGGTCCTGAACCAAATGGCCCACACCGCTACACCAATGAGAACGACGATCAACGCATAGACCCAGAACGGCAGACGGTTTCGATACACCAAGGGACTTGCGGTCATTTTTTGCCTCCTTAAGGCAGAACAATATAGCCCGACCCACTTTGTGAGTTGGCTCTGAACATTACTTTTGGATTGGGATTCTCCCAATAAGATGTATTCACTACACTAGTGATACCGTGCTGGATACAAATCAATTACGAATTACGAATTATTAATTACGAATTACAAAAGCCACGAAGGTTGATTTTGATTTGATATCCAAAACGGTATCACCAGAGTGATGCCCAAGGAGAACAAAAAAGATTTTGAGAGATATGAAGAAATTAGGTTTTTAAAGAACAAATTGGCGAAATCTTGATCTACGCTTTGTAGATGTTGATAACTGCCAAAGGAGAATTGGGGGGTACAAAGTCGGGTTGCCCCGTCATACTCCCCATCTCTCCTTTAACAATTATTGTCTATTTTTAAATGTGCTTCAAATAAACTGCGTCTACGGCCTATATTATAACCTATAACTAATTTTATGTCAAGTTATAGGTTAGTAGGTTATTTCCAGGTTGAGGCATAACCTTTGTCGGCCATACAGACAGCGTAGATTTGTTTTTGTGGAGCGATGCTTTTGATATTTTTTTCGATGTCATTGAATTCATAGGTTCCTGAGCTTTTCAGACATTCGGAGACGGCATCATTTTTTAGCTGTTGTGCCTTGAGGGTGACAAAGGAAGTAAAGAACAGATATAAACCGGCAAAGACAAGAACGGTTTTTAATATAGAAGATAATATTGTTTCTAATTTCATGACCTATATTGTAATACGAGAATCCTATAATATCAAGGGGGGAAGTAAAAGATACATTTTTGTAATCAGTAATTGGTAATCAGTAACCTGTAATTTGTAAAAAGGTTATAGGGATATAAAAACTCCCCGCATGAAGCGGGGAGTTTCGGATTAAGAATATATGTGGCTTAGTAACCTCGGGCGAATCTACGACCAAATAGGGCAATCCCAATCAGGGATACACCGATTGTGGTACCCAAGACTAATTGGTTTGTACCGGTGGCAGGTAAACCGCCGTTGTCGGAGGATTTTTGAATTTCTTTGGTGCCGTTGTTGGTAAAGAAGTAGGTCCAATCTTTGCCTTCGGTACCGATTTCGGTTTTGGCATAGGCAGAGATTTCGCTTTTGGTAACGGCTTGGTTGACAAAAGGCTTGTCTTTGACGGTGACCGTAACGTACTTGACAACCTCGCTGCCGGGATTAATTTCCGGAATGGTATAGGTGAGGGGATCGGAGGTGGTCAAAACCGAGGGAAGGGTTTGGGTTACTTTTGTTTGGGTTTGAGTACGGTTGCCCAAATTTTTGACCGTAATCTGAACCTGGAATTTATCACCCGGACCAAAAAGGACTTTGTCCTGTTCAAGGTTGTTTACCCAGATAGAATCGGCAAAACCTTTGGCTTTTAGGTCGACTTCGATTTTGCGGTATTCTTCGTCGGCAAGAACTGGAGAAATGGAATTAAGAGAAAATAACAGAGCAAGAACAAAGGCGGCAATATTTTTCCTCATATGTTTATTAAAATGATTAATAAATTATAATATGGGTTATTATATATCCAAAAAATGTGGTGTCAAATGATAAATCAATTACGAATTAAATCAAAATCCACCCCTAACCCCTCCTTTGAGTAAAGGAGGGGGCACTAGTTTTAAAGTCTCCCTTGTCAAAGGGAGAGGCGGCGAAGCCGAGAGGGATTTTGATTGGGACAAGATTGCCGCGTTACTTTAGAGGGATTTGAGGAAGGCGGAAAGGTCGTCTTTGTAGTCGGGGTGTTTTAGAGCCAGGACAATGTTGGCTTTGAGCCAGCGGAGAGGGTCGCCAGTGGTCATCCAGGTACCATTTTTGATCTCCTGGGCCATTACGACATCGGTTTGGGCAAGGGTATTGTTGGCATCGGTGAACCAAAGCTCATTTTCCCTAGACAGGCCTTGTTTGTCCAGAACCGGGAATATTTTGGCTCCGGAAACGACAAAGCGGCCGCCTTGGGCAAAGGTGCTGGGGGCCTGATCACCGGGAAGTTTTTCTAAAGCGGCGGAGACCCGCTGAGGGTACATAGGATCGTCGATAAATTTTATAGAGCCATAACGACCGATTTCTGCCCGGGAGACATATTGTCCGCCCAAAAGTGAGGCCGGTTGATATTTTTCAAAAATTTCGATGAGCTCTTTTAAATATTGGCCGGGAGTGGACTCGACGGTTAGATCATCACCGTACATATAGACGAAGGGGTCGGAGCCGATGAAATGGCGGCAAGCCAGAATGGGAGAGCCGGTGCCATAGGGTAGACTCGGGTCTTGAAAAATAAAGCTAAGTTTGGCGGAGTTTCGGATTTGTTTTAAGCTATCTAGGTAATCGAGCTTGTTGGTGCCGGTGAGATAAAGGTCTAGCTCGGGGTCGGGAGAGAAATATTTTTCAATTGCTGTTTCGCCCTGGCGCTGAACAACCATGATGTTGGTGATACCGGCGCCGATGGCTTCTTCGACCAGAAGCTGGATGTTGGGCTTGGAAAGGAGGGGAATAAGCTCTTTGGGATAGGCCTTAACTACCGGTAAAAAACGAGTGCCCCGGCCGGCGGCGGCGATGATGGCTTTGGTGACTTTGGTCATAGTGGGGGTAAAGTTTTAAAGTGATTTTTTCATAAATTCTATTAGGCTATCTTTGAATTCCGGGTGCTTTAGGGCCATGGTGATATTGGCCTTGAGCCAACGAAGAGGATCACCGGTGGTCATCCAAACACCGTGCGGCAGCTCCTGGGTTAAAACAACATCATTTTTGGCCAGATAATTGTTGGCATCGGCTAACCAGAGCTCTCCCTTGGAGGTTTTGGTGTTTTGCAAAGTTTCAATGTATTTTGCCGACAGAACAAAACGTCCACCGACACCAAAAAGTGACGGGGCTTCTGAAGCCGGGAGTTTTTCGAAAATGGCAGAGGCACGATGGGGATATTTGGGGTCGGGAGTATATTTTACGCTCCCGTAGCGGACAATTTCGGGGGCGGGAACTTCTTCGACGGCAGCGACCGCAGCAGGCTGGTATTGTTCGTAGGTGGCAATCATTTGAGAAAGAAAAGTGCCGGGAGTGTCTTCGATGTGAAGGTCGTCGGCGAATAAATAGACAAAAGGATCGGTGCCAATAAAATCTTTGGCAACCAGAATCGGGACACCGTTGCCGTAGGGAAAATCTTTGGTTTGAGGTAGGAACTGGATTGAATTGAACTTGGAAACAAGCTCATGCCATGAAGCCATAGCGGCAACTTTTCCGGTTTCCTGAAGATATGCTTCAAGCTCCAGATCGGGAGTGAAATATTTTTTGAGGCTGTCTTCGCCCTCACGGTGGACAATACAAATATCGGTAATGCCGGCGCCGGCTAGTTCTTCGAGAATATAGTGGATCTGGGGTTTGTCCAAAATAGGGACCATTTGTTTGGCAAAGGTTTTGACGGCGGGAAGGAAACGGGTAGACCAACCTCCGCAGGCGAGAACGGCTTTGGTGATTTTTGACATGTTTTTTTGGAATAAATTAATATGGGAGCAGAAACAAAGGGATGCTTTTTGTGGACTACCTGAGCATACCATAAAAATTTTTGATAAAACTACAAGAGTATTGTGGGTAGAAATGCTATATTTAATAAGTGGCGTTTAAAAATGCTTTTGTCTTGTTATTGGGTTTTATTGTAGTATCGGTATTGGTTGATTGGTACATCATAAATTTCCCGGCCGACAGGGTAGATAAATTTTTTTCGGAGCTGCCGGGGCTGATTGAGGATGGTTTTTTGAATACAGTGGCCGATGATACGGTAATCGAGATGAAGGCGGGCAAACTTAGGATTAATAGGGAAAATCCGTATTGCCTGATTATTAATAATAAAACCAGAGACGGGATTGTTTTTGATTCGGAAGCATTGAGGGAAGTGATTGCTTCGGGAGGTGGCGGGAAATATGATGAATTGTGTCACCCGGTGGTATTTGCCGGGAAAAACTATATATCGTATCTTGGCCAGGACGGGGAATATGTTTTGGAACAGCCCTCCGAGATGCTAAATTTTAGTTTGTCAAAGAATAAGCTTGGGAGCATGATTTCTACCTATTTGCCCCAGATAATTGCCGGAGGGAAGACGGTTTACTTGGTACTTCCGTGGGTGATGATTCCCGGATATGTGATATTTTTGATGTTAAAGGTTTATTGGTATGTTTTTGTGGTTAGAATGGCACTTAAGGTTTACAAGGTGAGAGGAAATTTTAATTCAAAGGAGCTTTATCCGATGGTGATGTTTGTGGCGGCGGTGTGGTATTGGGTGAAGTGGTTAATAATTCAGGTGGTGATGAATTATGTGGGGGGGCAGAGAATCAACACAAATATTTTGTTTTTTAATACGATTTTGATTACGGTGGGATCGATATTTTTTGTGCAAAATTTTAGCTTGGGGAGAGGAGAGACTATAATTTCTATGCCCGATAAGGAAAAGCGGAAGACCGGGGAATCCGGGGGCGAAGTCAGAGTAGAAAGAAAATTAAGGCAGGCAGTTAAGGAGATACCTTTGGAGTAGAATGGGAATATGCCAAAGAAATTAGGAGTAGTGTTGGCCGTAATGGTTGTTTTTGTAATGGGCGGTGTTTTGGGGTATTTTTATAACCAGAGGATAGTCTCAAAGTCTGAAAGTCTTGGAGTCTCAAAGCCTGAAAGTGATAAATATGTTTTGTTTGTGGACGAAGTGTTTGCGGTGATAAAGGAAAACTATTGGAACGTACTGACTGAGGAGCAACTGGCGAAAGTGTTTGCCCTGGCCACCGAAAAAATTACCAGTCAGCCGGTGGGAGGAAAGATCGAGAGCCGGGCGGCGGTGACGAAAGTGACCCAAGAGGTGTTGAAGAACTACGATACCGAAGACAAAAAGAAACAGTTTTGCGGAACCTTGGCGGATATGGTGTTGTCGAACCTGGAACCATTTGGAAGGAGCCGACTATATACAATCAAGGAGGAGAAGGCGCTGAGCGACAATGTAAACAACAAAAATCCGGCAGTTGATAGATACGAGGAATTAGGGGTAGGTAAGGAGGCAAGCGAGGCGGCGATAGCGGAGGCGTTTAAAAAGAAACCGGAGGCCCAAAAGGCCTATGAGGTTTTGTCTGATCCGGAGGCAAAAAAAGTATACGATGTATCGGGGGCGGAGCCGACAATTGAATATAAGCTGTTGAGCCCCAAGGTGTTTTATATGCACATTACCAAGTTTTCGCCGTTAACTTTTGATGAATTAAAACGAGTGACGGAGAAGGCTGACAAAACAGAGGCTAATTCATTAATTGTTGATTTACGGGACAATGTGGGTGGGGCGATTGACGGACTGCCGAATTTTTTGGGCCCGTTTATCGGAAATGATCAGTATGCCTATCAATTTTTCCATCAGGGGGTCAAGGATGATTACAAAACAAAAACGGGTTGGCTACCAGGCTTGGTCAGGTTTAAAAAAGTAGTGGTTTTAATAAATAAGGGAACCCAGTCGACGGCGGAGTTGATGGCGGCAACGCTAAAAAAATATAATGTGGGAGTGCTAATGGGTGAGAGCAGTAAAGGGTGGGGAACAGTGGAAAGGGTGATTCCCCTAACGCAGCAAATCTCTGATGAGGAGAAATTTTCGGTGTTTTTGGTGCATAGTTTGACTTTGAGGGATGATGGCCAGCCGATTGAGGGCAGGGGGGTGGAGCCGGTGATCAGTATGGCCGACACAATGTGGAAGGAGAAATTGATGCAGTATTTTAATTTTGGTGAACTGACAGATGCGGTGGAAGAAGTTTGGGGTAAGTAGAGTTATCTTCGGCCGCGGTTGTTGGACATAAAGGAAGCACTGCGGACGTTTTTGTTGAAGTTGCTGAAATTTGGTTTGAAAACATTAGGTGCTTTGGGCGGTGGAGGAAGAGCCGTTTTGACTGGGACAGCGGGAAGGGGATTTTTTATATCTTCTTTTGTGGGTTTCATAAGCTTATTTTATAACAGTTTTTGGGTGGAAAAGTAAAGCACGTCGCTGATATCGGGGGTGTTGGCAAAAAGCATGGACAATCGGTCTACCCCAAGGCCGATACCGGCGCAGGAGGGGAGTTTTGAAACAGCGGTGACAAACCGGTCATCGTAGGGGTGATTTGGAAGATGGTGGGTGTTTCTGAACCTGGATTCGGCAATAAAATTCTTTTTCATAATTTTGCCATCGGTCAGTTCGGTATAGGCATTGCCGATTTCCATACCACCGATATAAAATTCAAAGCGTTGGGAGAAATCGGGAGTATCGGGACAGGGCAAACACAGGGGCGACAGTTGGGTGGGGTAGTCAAAAATAAAGACCGGCTTGTCGGTGGGGAGATGGGGCTCGATTTCGTTGATAAAGATTTGGGTGTAGAGCGGCTCCCAGGTGGTGATACCGGTAGTGTTGTAGCCTTTTTCTTTGGCGGCCTTAATAATATTTTTTGGGGTAAGATTTTTTGAAAGATCGATGTTGGCATATTTTAAAAAAAGTTGCTGAAGAGTGAAACGGTGCCAGGGGGGAGTAAGGTCTATCGGGGTATTTTGGTAATTGAGTAT